>VEQU01000078.1 GCA_018883075.1 Mycobacterium sp. | reverse complement strand
ACGTACCACTCGCCGCCGGTCTGGTAGATCGGCGCCGTCCAGCCCTGGTCGCTGCTCACCGTCCCGGTGCACTCGGTGGGGTAGCTGCACTGCGAGGAGATGGTCCAGATCGCGCGCACGCTGCGCTCGTCGTGGAAGACGTCGTTGTTGCGGGCCCACTCGCCGTTTGAGGTGGCGGTGAAGGTTCCGTTGAGCGCCCAGCTCTCCGAGGCCGACACCGGGGGAGCCACCGAGGTGACGGTGCCGCCCAGCACCACCGCGCAGATCAGAGGGGTCAGCAGCCGACGCATGTCAGCGATTATCGCTGCCCGGCCATGTCCAGCGCAGCGAGATGGCTGAACAGCATGGACGCCCCGATCGGATTGCCCCCGCCCGGATAGGCGGTGCCGCTGACCGCCGCCATGGTGTTGCCGGCCGCATACAGCCCAGGAATCGCTGCACCCTCGGTGTCGAGCACCCGGGCGTGGACGTCGGTACGCAGCCCGCCCTTGGTACCCAGGTCCGACAGGCCGAACGCGGCGGCGTGGAACGGCGGCGTCTCGATGGGTGTCAGCGGCGGCTTGCCGCGCGAGAACGCCCGGTCGTAGGGCTCCGCACCACGGCCGAAGTCGGCGTCGGCGCCGGTGGCCGCCATCTCGTTGTGACGTCGCACGGTCGCCTCGAGCGCGGCCGGCGGCACCCCGATGAGTTCGGCGAGCCCGGCGACGGTGTCGGCCGTGCGCCACAGGCGCGCGGCGACATAGCGTTCGATCTCCACCATCGACACGTTGGTCGCCTTGACCGGGGGCACCACGCCGCGGCGGTCGTCGTAGACCATCCAGAACGGGATGTTCAGCCGCCCGGCGTCCATCTCGGCGATGATCCCCCGGCCGATCCGGTCATAGGCGGCCGACTCGTTGACGAACCGGCGGCCTTGCGCGTTGACGAAGACACCGCCGGTGAACCACAGTGCGAATGCCGCGCGGCCGTCGGGATGGATGAGCCCCGGTGACCACCACGCCTGGTCCATCAGATCGGTGGCCGCACCGGCGCGGATCGCGGCCTCATGCGCGGCGCCGACATTGGCCGGTGCGCCCATACTGTCCTCGACCCGTCCCGGGATGCCGTACCGGCGGCGCATATCGGCGTTCTGCTCGAAACCGCCTGCGGCGAGCAGCACTCCGCGCCGCGCCCCGATCCGCACCGTCTCACCGTCGCGGCGTGCGACGGCACCGATCACCCGCCCGTCGTCATCGCACACCAGGTCCACCAGTTCGGTGTTGCGATGCAGGGCGACGCCACTGAAGCGGGTGAGCGCGGCCAGGAATCGGCCGATCAGCGCGCGCCCGCCGATCAGCAGATCGGGCGCTTCGGCGCCGAGGCGCTCTCTGTCCAGCGGGCCGCGCACCAGTGCGGCCTGCGGTCCCAGCCGCTCGCCCGGCAGTGGCGCAGCGACGATATGCCGCATGCCGTCACCGCGCGCCTGCGGTGCCAGGCCGAAGTAGTCCGGCCACGGCAGCACACTGAATTCGAAGTTGTCGTCGGCCTCGAGGTAGTCGATCAGGGCCGCGCCGCCGCGCACATACGCCTCCTGGAGGTCGGCCGGGGTGCGGTTGCCGACCACCGCGCGGAAGTACGTCAACGCAGCCTCGACGGTGTCATCGCAGCCCGCCCGGCGCAGCACCGCGTTACAGGGAAACCACATGCCCCCGCCGCCGGAGTAGGCGGTCGTGCCGCCGAACTGGTCGGTGGCCTCCAGCAGGGCCACCGACAGTCCCTCCCGGGCGGCGGTGTACGCACCGGTGATGCCGCCGCCGGATCCGGCGACGATGACGTCCACGGTCTCGTCGAACTGCTGATCCGCCTGGCTCATGGTCTCCATCGTGGCCGATGGACGCAGCCAGCGGAGAGGTATGTCGCACCCCGGTAACAACTGTTAACAACTTCCTCATGCGTACCAAATGCCTGGTAATCTGCGGCAGTGGCTGAGCACCATGCGCGCTCACAGCGACGGGGCCTCGCGCCGCGCCGTGGGCTGCTCACTCACGTCAGCATCCAGTCCAAGCTCATCCTGATGCTGGTGGCGTGCACCATCCTGGCCGCGGCCGTCGTCGGGGCGATCGCCTACAAGACCGGGCGTGACTCGCTGCGCACGGCCGCGATCGACCGGCTCACCGAGATCCGGGAATCTCAGAAGCGGGCCCTGCAGGACGAGATCGGCGCTCTGCGCAACGCGCTGGTGACCTACACCTACGGCAACACCGCCGACAGCGCTCTTCGGGATTTCACCACCGCTTTCGATCAGCTGGCAGGCGCACGGATCACCCCCGAGCAGTCCGCTCAGATCACCGATTACTACACCAACGTCTTCGCCGCCGACACCGAGAAGTACAGCGGGGTGCGGCTCGACGTCGCCGCGCTGCTGCCCACCTCTAACGCGCAGCGCTATCTGCAGGCCGTCTACACCGACAAATTCACCAGCGACGAGGAGGCTCTCGCACGCCCGGATGCGGGCGACGGCAGCGCCTGGTCGGCCGCTAGTGCCAAGTACCACGACTTCTTCAAGGAGATCGTCACCCGGTTCGAGTTCGAGGACGCCCTGCTGATCGACGGTCGCGGGAATGTCGTCTACAGCGTCTACAAGAACGTCGACCTCGGCACCAACATCCTCACCGGTCCGTACAACGGCTCGAAGCTGAGCGACGCCTATCAGAAGGCGATGTCGTCGAACATCGAAGACAGAGTCGCGCTGACCGACTTCGAGTTCTATCAGCCGGCGACCATGGCCCCCACCGCCTGGCTGGTGGCGCCTATCCCGCCCGGCGGCAAGAGCGAGGGCGCATTGGCACTGCAGTTCCCGATCGCCAAGATCAATCGGCTGATGACGCTGGACAAGAAGTGGATGGACACCGGACTGGGCCGTAGCGGCGAGACGATCCTGGCCGGACCCGAGTTCCTGATGCGTTCGGACTCACGGATGTTCCTGGAGGACCCACAGCGATACCGGCAGCTGGTGATCGACGCCGGCACGCCGCCCGATATCCCCGATATCGCGATCCGGCAGGGTGGCACCACACTGGTACAGCCGGTGAGCTCCGAGGTGCACCTGCGAGCGCAGCGCGGGGAGTCGGGTTTCCTGATCGCCAGGGACTACCTCGGCCAGCGGACGCTGCAGTCCTACGCACCCCTGCCGAGCAAGGCCGCCGGCATCACGTGGTCGATCGTGGCCAAGATCGACACCGCGGAGGCCTTCGCGCCGGAGGCCACCTTCACCCGGATCGTCGTCCTGGCGACCACCGGCATCATCTTCGCGGTCTGCGTGCTGGCCGCTATTCTCGCGCGGGTCTTCACCCGGCCGATCCGCCGCCTGGCGACCGGCGTGCAGCGGATCAGCGCCGGTGACTTCCACGTGGAGATCCCGGTCGAGAACCGCGACGAGATCGGCGAACTGACCGGAATGTTCAACGAGATGAGTCGCAGCCTCGCGGTCAAGGAGGAACTCGTCAACCAGCACCGCCAGGAGAACCGCCGGTTGCTGGGTGCGTTGATGCCGGCGCCGGTCGCGGACAAGTTCCACGAAGGCGAGGAGATCACCGCCCGCACCCATCAGAACGTCAGCGTCGTCTACGCCGACATCTCAGGTCTCGACCGCATCCAGGCCCAACTGGACCCCGAGGAGTCGCTCTCGGTCGCCAATGAGTTGCTGCGCCAGTTCGACGCCGCAGCCGAGGAATACGGGATCGAGCGCGTACGGGCCGTACGCCACGGCTACCTGGGCAGTTGCGGCCTCACCATCCCGCGGCTCGACAACGTCCAGCGCGCTGTGGACTTCGCGCTTGAGTGCGGGCGGATGATCGAGCGGTTCAACGCCCAAGCCGGAATGAGCCTGAAGCTGAAGGTGGGTATCGACACCGGCGAGGCCGGCAGCGGCCTGATCGGCGAGCCTGCCGTCGTCTTCGACCTCTGGGGAAGCGCGGTCAACCTGGTCCACGGCATCAAGGACGAGATGCCCACCCCGGGTATCTACGTGACCTCACGGGTGTCCGACGTGCTCAGCGACTCCTACGATTTCACCGAGGCGGGCACGGTGCGGGTGGACGGTGTGCAGGAAGCGGTCTGGCGCCTGACGGAGCGGCCGTCATGAACGACCTACTGACCTCCTCGTGGTTCTACTGGGCGGTCGGATTGTCCATCGGACTGCCGCTGGCCCTCGTGCTGCTCACCGAATGGCAGCACGCGCTGCGCCGTCGCGGCAGCCTGCTGCTTCGGCCCGTCACCCTGGTGCGCAACGTGCTGCTGCCGACCGGCGCGCTGCTGCTTCTCATGGTCGGGGCCACGCAGATGCCCGCCGGATCGACTCCGGTGCGCATCGTCGGGACACTGGTGGCCTTCGCGGTCCTGGTGCTGTTGCTCTCCGGCATCAAAGCCTCGGTGTTCTCCAGCGCCCCCGAGGAGTCCTGGCGCCAACGCGTTCCCGGCATCTTCCTCGACGTCATCCGGTTCGTGATCATCGCGGTGGGCGTCGGTCTGATCCTGGCCTATATCTGGGGTGCGAAGATCGGCGGACTGTTCACCGCGTTGGGCATCGGCTCCATCGTGGTGGGCCTGACGTTGCAGAACTCTGTGGGGCAGATCATCTCCGGTCTGCTGATGCTCTTCGAGCAGCCGTTCCGCATAGGCGACTGGATCGAGACGCCCGGCGGCAAGGGTCGAGTGATCGAGGTGAACTGGCGCGCGGTTCACGTCGACACCGGAACGGGCATCGAGATCACCCCCAACTCGGTGCTGGCCGGACAGTCGTTCGTCAATCTCAGCCGTCCGACCGGTAGACACCTGATCACAGTGAAAACCGTGTTCGCGGTGGAGGATCGCCCCGATCAGGTGTGCGCGATGCTGGCCCGGATAGCCTCCCGGTTACCGCAGTGCGCACCGAACCGCAGGCCCGCCGCCGACCACATCGGCGCGTTGCAGTACAGCGTCGACATACCGCTGCGCACGGCCAACGACGACTGGGCGGCCAAGACGACGTTCCTGCGGTGGATCTGGTACGCCTCCCGGCGGGAGGGCCTGCACCTCGACGAGTCGGAGGACGGCTTCTCCGATCCCGAACTGGTCCGCGGTGCCATACAAACGGTCGTCGCGCCGATCCTGCGCCTGGATCCCGGACAGCAGCGAGCGATGGAGCCCTACGCCACGGTGGAGTGCTACGGCGCCGGAGAGCTGATACAGAGCACCGGAACCGTTCCGGACGCGGTCTCCTTTCTCGTCTCGGGACAGGTACTGCTCGTCGCCGAGGGCGAGGACGGCAGCCGCGCCGAGGTCGGCACCCTTGAGCAGGGATCGTTCCTCGGGGCGAGCACACTGATCCGGAATCCGGCCATCGCGACGTCGTATGCGGTGGATGAGGTCACTCTGCTGCGGGTGGAGCGCGAGGCGATCGAAGACGCGGTGGCGCGCAATCCGGTGCTGCTACGGGAATTCGGGCGCTCGATCGACGAACGCCGTGCCGAGGTTGTGCGCGCGCTCGCCGACGTCGATGAACAGGCCGTGAGCCCGGCCGGCTAACCCCACTCGTGGTTCATCGCCCGCGAATCGGAGAGTTCCTCCACCGACTTGATCTCCCGCAGGCGCGGCCGGCTGGCGGCGATGAGCAGCAGCGCCAGCAGTCCGGTTCCCGCGCCCAACGCGAAGATCGCCGTGTAACTGCTCTCCGGCGGCCCGTCCGGACTTCCGCTGCGGCTCAACAACACTGCCACGATCGCCGCCGAGATCGAGCTTCCGACGGTGCGGGCGATGGCGTTCATCGAGGTGGCCACACCCGTCTCGCCGGGTTCCACCTCGCGCACCACCAGGGCGGGCAGTGCGCCGTAGGCCAGGCTGATGTAGGCGTTGACCAGGATCCCGGCGCCGATCACCTGCCAGGCGGTGTCGTGCGCCACTGCCAGCAGGGCGAACCCGACGACGCCGATGCCTGCCCCGGCTACCAGCACCGGCCGGGCGCCGTAGCGGTCGATGTAGCGACCGCTCACCAGTGCGGTCACGAAGCCGGCCAGTGCGCCGGGCAGCAGGTACACCACGCTCGCCTCGAGCACCGGCGCCCCGAACCCGTAGCCGGTGGCCGGCGATTCCTGAACGAAACCGGTCAGCCCGAGAAAGCCGCAATACAGGCCGATGCCCACCGACACGGTGGCGATGTTGGTCAGCAGGATGGGACGGCGCGACAGCATCTGCGTCGACACCAGAGGCTGCGCGCAGCGCCGCTCCCACCACCACCAGGTGCCCAGCACCACGCCGGCGCCCACCGCCCCGGCCACGGTGCGCGGCGACGTCCACCCCCACGAGTTGCCCTGGGTGAGGGCCAGCAGCAACAGCGACAGCCCCGTGGCCAGGCCGGCCGCACCGATCCAGTCCACCGAACCGCTACCGCTCTGGCGGCGATGCGGCACCACCGCGATCACCGTCACGAGCACCAGCACCGTGAACGCCGTGGCGAACCAGAACACGTTGTGATAGCCGGCGTCGTCGCGCATCAGCAGGCCGACGATCACCAGACCCATACCGCCGCCGAACCCGAGCACCCCGGAGATCACCGCCAGGGCGCCCATCAGCCGCTCCTTGGGGAGTTCCTCGCGCAGGATCGACACCGCGATGGGGTAGAGCGAAAAGGACACCCCGTGCATCACTCGCGCCAGGATCAACAGCGGCAGCGAGGTGGTGACGGCGGCGAGCACCGAGCCGGCCAGCACCACCATCAGAACAATCAGCAGCACCGTTTTTTTGGTGTGCAGGTCGGCAAGCCGTCCGATCAGCGGTGTGGTGGCCGCGGCGGCGAGCAGGTTCGCGGTGACCGTCCAGCTGACGTCGACACTCGAGGCGTTCAGCTGGCGCTCGATCACACCGAGGATCGGCACCACCGCGGTCTGCAGCACGGCGACCGTGAGCGCCACCACGCTCAGCGCCGCGATCAGCAGTCCGGGCGAAGAGGTGCGCCGGCTGTCCGAGCTGCGACGTGCCTCGACACTCGACACCGTGCATCCCTTCTCCGGCCCCGTCTTACGGCACTGAGGTGTTGATTATGTCGTCTAACCACCTGTGCGAGGATTTCGGGGTGTTTCGGGCTGCCAGTCACTTCTTCTCCGAGAGCGACGGGGCGTTCCACCCCACCGATTCGGCGCTGAGTCGCTGGGGCAACGACTCCCTCAACGGCCCGGCGGTGGTGGGCCTCGCCGCCCGGTGTCTCGAACGCGACTTCGGCGAGCACGGCTTCCTGCCGACCCGGCTGACCGCCGACCTGTTCAAGGCCGCGCACAAGGTCCCCACCGAGGTGCGCACCCGGATAGTGCGCGACGGCCGCCGGGTTCGCAGTTCGGAATGCGACGTCATCCAGGGCGGCGCCATCGTCGCACGGGCGAGCATGGTGCAGTACCGCATGTCGGCCCCGCCGCCCGGTGAGGAGTGGGTGGCGCAGGAGTCGTTTGCCGCGCCGCCGGGTGCCAGCGGCGCGGTGTACTTCGTCGGCAGCGACGATGCGGGATGGAGCTCGGCCGGGGCGCAGCATCAGAATGTCTCCCGCAAGCGGGTCTACCACCGTTCCATCGAGGTGGTGATCGGCGAGACGGCCAGTCCCTTCGTCCGCACCGTAGTGGCGGCCGAGGCCACCAGCCTGGTGACCAACCTCGGAACCCAGGGTATCGGCTACATCAACGGCGACCTGACGGTGGCGCTGTCGCGGTTGCCGGTCGGGGATTACATTGGAGTGCAGGCGGATTCACACTGGTGCTCTGATGGGATCTCGGTGGGCGGTGCGACGTTGTTCGATGATGTCGGCGCGTTCGGCCTCGGCGTGGTCACAGCCGTGGCCAACCCCGCGGCCCAGATCGACTTCGGCAGCCCCGACCCGAATCCAGCGCTGAGAATCTAGACCTGGGATTCAGGCCGGGAGGTTGACATGTCCGGAGCATCGCTATTGCGCGATGACGAGGTGTTGGTGGACGCCGCCGGTGCCACCGTCGCGGGTCGTCTCACAATCCCGTCATCGCCGCGCGGGGCGGTGGTCTTCGCCCACGGCAGCGGCAGTAGCCGGCACAGCCCAAGAAACCGGTACGTCGCCGAGGTGTTGCAGGAGGCCGGCCTGGCCACCCTGCTGTTCGATCTGCTGACGCCGGAGGAGGAACGCGACCGCGCCAACGTCTTCGACATCGACCTGCTGTCGCGCCGTCTGGTGGCCGTCACCCTCTGGCTGCGTACCGCAGAGGACGCGGCGGGCCTGCCGGTCGGCTACTTCGGGGCCAGCACCGGCGCGGGCGCGGCACTGCGCGCCGCCGCCGACCCGCGCGTGGACGTGTTCGCGGTGGTCTCCCGCGGCGGCAGGCCGGATCTGGCCGCCGAATCGCTCAGCCGGGTGTCGGCACCCACGTTGCTGATCGTCGGCGGACTTGACGACACCGTGCTGGAACTCAACCGTCAGGCCGCGGCGGCGATGTCGGCGGAGTGCCGGATCGCGGTGGTGCCCGGCGCCACCCACCTCTTCGAGGAGCCCGGCACACTCGAACAGGTCGCGCAGCTGGCGAGCGAGTGGTTCGGCGACCATCTCACTCCCATCCCGCTGCGCCCGTAGGCTCACCCGCGTGAGCTCGCGCGACCGGGTGCTGATCACTGCGGCGGAACTGATGCGCCGTGTGCGCGAGGGCGATCCACCGGCGATCCTCGACGTGCGGTGGCGCCTCGACGAACCCGACGGCAGGCCCGCCTATCTCGGCGGTCACCTACCGGGCGCGGTGTATGTGTCGCTCGAAGACGACCTCAGCGACCACTGCGTCACCGGTCGGGGACGGCACCCGTTGCCGCGCGGCGCCGATCTGCAGGCGTGTGCCCGGCGATGGGGACTGCGGCAGGGCCGGCCGGTCGTGGTCTACGACGACTGGAACCGCGCCGGGTCGTCGCGGGCGTGGTGGGTGCTCACCGCCGCCGGACTGCCCGACGTGCGCATCCTCGACGGCGGCCTGTCGGCCTGGACGGCGGCCGGGGGAACGCTCGAGACCGGTCCGGTCACTGCGGCACCCGGCGACGTCACCGTCGTTCACTCCGATCTGTACGCCGGCGCGCGTGCCACCCTGACCGCCGATGAGGTGGCCGCCTCAGCGGTCGCGACGCTGCTCGACGCCCGAGCACCGCAGCGCTTCCGCGGCGACGAGGAACCGATGGACGCGGCGGCGGGTCACATACCCGGCGCGCGCAACCTGCCGAGCACGTCGCTGCTGGCGTCGGACGGCACGTTTCTTGCCGACCACGAGATCGCAGCACGGTTCGCGGCGTGCGAGTCGGGGGAGTCTGTGGGCGTGTATTGCGGTTCGGGCGTTACCGCGTCGGTGGTGCTCGCCGCGTTGAGCGCCGTCGGCGTCTCCGGTGCGCTGTTCCCCGGCTCATGGTCGCAGTGGAGCGGAGAGGCCGGGCGCCCGGTCGAGACCGGGGACTAGCTGGGGGACTAGCTCTGGAACGTCAGTCCCGGACCCACACCGAGATGTAGCCGATCGGGATGCCCGTGGTGCGGGCGATGCAGTCGCGGGCCGCCGACTCGACGGCGGCGCGGGTGGGCGCTTCGGTGGTGGCGCCGATCTCCGGGACCCGGATGGTCCAGCCGGTGACATCCGGTTCGATCTCGATCTCGAAGCACTGACCTGCGACCGGACGGATGATGCGTGATCCCCGGTTGCCGCGGTGCGGACGGGAGGATCGGGTGCGGGTCAGATGACGGGTGGGCATTCAGGCTCTTTCCTGGCGCTTTCGGGCCGTCGCCGAAAATACTCCTGCGGCCGCCCCGATGCCAAATCCCGTGCGGTGGTGTTTGCCAGGTGGTGTCGGTCAAGCGCGGTCCCCGCCGTTAAGCTCATCGGCGGCGAGAAACGCCTCGAAAGGACATGACGGCGACGTGACGATGAGAACGACAGCTGCGGTGGGGCGGATCGGCGGGCTGGCGGTGGCCCTGGGCTTGGGCGGCGCAGTGGCCGTCGGGTTCGCCGCCGCCGCGGTGGCCGCGCCATCGGACGCGGAGGGTTCGCCAGCGCGCGGTGCCGCCGTCTCGAAGGCGTCGCAGGCGCCTGCCGGACGGATCGCCGCGGAGTCGCCGGCCCGTCGCGCGCCGGTTCCCGCC
>VEQU01000077.1 GCA_018883075.1 Mycobacterium sp. | reverse complement strand
GGGCGCGCGATGACCGCCGTCGAGCCCGTCGGCTCGTCGCCGGAGGCCGCGCTCACCAAGGAGGACGCCGGCTACCACAAGGCGCTCAAACCCCGGCAGTTGCAGATGATCGCCATCGGTGGAGCCATCGGCACCGGACTGTTCCTCGGCGCCGGCGGCCGGCTCGCCAGTGCCGGGCCCGGACTGTTCCTTGTATACGGCGTCTGCGGCGTGTTCGTGTTCCTGATCCTGCGCGCGATGGGCGAACTGGTGCTGCACCGGCCGTCGTCGGGCTCGTTCGTCTCCTATGCGCGGGAGTTCCTCGGCGAGAAGGCCGCCTACGTCGCCGGGTGGATGTACTTCCTCAACTGGGCGATGACCACCATCGTCGACTCGACGGCCATCGCCATCTACTTCCGGTTCTGGTCGGTGTTCGACCCCGTGCCGCAGTGGCTGATCGCGCTCATCGCGCTCGCACTGGTGCTGGCGATGAACCTGGTGTCGGTGGCGTTGTTCGGCGAGTTCGAGTTCTGGGCGGCGCTGGTCAAGGTCGTCGCGCTGTCGGCGTTCCTGGTGGCCGGGACCATCTACCTGGCGGGCCGCTATCGCGTCGACGGCAATCCCACCGGATTCAGCGTCGTCTCCGAGAACGGCGGCTGGTTCCCGACCGGCCTGCTGCCGCTGGTCCTGGTCACCTCCGGCGTGGTGTTCGCCTACGCCGCGGTGGAACTCGTCGGCACCGCCGCGGGGGAGACGGCGGAGCCGGAGAAGGTGATGCCGCGCGCCATCAACTCGGTGATCGCGCGCATCGCACTGTTCTACGTCGGCTCGCTGTTCCTACTGGCCTTGCTGCTGCCGTACACCGACTACTCGGCGAGTGAGAGTCCGTTCGTGACGTTCTTCACCAAGATCGGCATCGAGGGAGCCGGACCGCTGATGAACATCGTCGTGCTCACCGCGGCGTTCTCGAGTCTCAACGCCGGGCTGTACTCCACCGGGCGGATCCTGCGGTCGATGGCGATGAACGGCAGCGCACCGAGGTTCACCGGTGTGATCTCGCGGCGCGGCGTTCCGTACGGCGGGATCCTGCTGACCGCCTCGATCGGGCTGCTCGGAGTGCTGCTCAACAGTGTGGTGCCGGACCGGGCCTTCGAGATCGTGCTCAACGTGGCCTCGCTCGGCATCCTATCCTCGTGGGCGACCATCGTTATCTGCCAGCTGCAGCTCTATCGGTGGTCGAAGCAGGGCCGGATGTTCCGGCCGGCGTTCCGTATGTGGGGCTCGCCCTACACCGGTTACCTCACGCTCGCGTTCCTGCTGACGGTGCTGGTGCTGATGGCCTTCAACTACCCGATCGGCACCGTGACGGTGTCGAGCCTGGTGATCGTCATCCCGGCGCTGATCGGGGGCTGGTATCTGGTGCGCGCCCGGGTGCTGGCGATCGCGCAGGAGCGTGAAGGACCCACCGGGGACTTCCCGGTGATCGCGAGACCGTGACTCAGCCCAGATTCCAGTTGAACGCCTGAAACCCGACCGTGCCCACGCACAGCAGCACGCCGAGATAGGGGACGACCGTCGGCACGGTGATGTAGCCCGGGTGTGTGCCGCCGCGGCGTTTGATCACGATCAGCGAGGCGTTGACGAGTGTGAAGATCGTCAGCACCAGCAGACTGGTCAGCTGTGCCAGTGACACCAGCGGCAAGGCGAGCGTGGCGAAGATCATCACCGCGACCACGAGAAGTGTTGCCGTCACAGGGGTTTTGAACGTCGTGTGCACGGTGGCGAACCGGCTGTGGATCCAGCCTTCGTTGGCCAGGCCGTACAGAACGCGCGAGCACATGATGATCTGCACGATGACCCCGTTGACCGCCGCGATGACGCCGATGAGGCTCAGCACCGCGACGCCACCGGCGCCGCTGCGCTCGAACACCAGCGTCAGGGGCGCATCGCTTCCGGCCAGCTCCGCCGGTGACACCAGGGTGGTCGACACGATGACCACTAGGAGGTAGAGCAGGGTGGAGATCACCAGCGATATCAGGATCGCCAGTGGCATGGTGCGGCTCGGGTTCTTGACCTCTTCGGAGACATTCACCATGTCCTCGAACCCGATGTAGGCGTAGAACGCCAGAAACGCACCTGCGAATACACCACCCAGGCCGACGGCGGGGTCGATGCTCAGCAGGACGCTGGGATCCACTTCGGCGAAGGCCTTCCTGCCGAACCAGACCACGAGCACCAGTCCCAGGACCTCCAGCGCGGTCAGGGCGGCAGCCGTCTTCGCCGACTCGCCGATGCCCTTGACGGCGATGGCCCCGAGGACGATCAGCAGTCCGGTTGCGGCAAGCACCGCCGGCACCGAGACGAACGACTGCAGATAGCCGGCGAAGCCCTGCGCCAGCGCCGCCGCCGAGGTGATGCCCCCGAGCACCATCGCCAGCCCGATGGCCGTGGACAGCCACTGCTTGCCGAACGCGCGGTGCAGATACACCGACACGCTCGCGCTCACCGGGTAGCGGCCGGACAGCTCCATATAGGACAGCGCGGTGACGGCGGCGGTCACCATGGCGAGCAGGAACGCCAGCGTGGTGCTGGACCCGGCGAACCCGGCCACCTTCCCGATGAGCACATAGATGCCCGCACCCAGGATGTTGCCCAGGCCGTACAGCGTGACCAGCGGAAGGCCCAGCGAGCGGCTCAGCTTCGCGTCGTCGCCCACCGCCGTGAGTGTAGGGGCTGTCAGACGGGCGTTCTATGGTGCAGGCAGGGGAGGGAATCATCATGAGAGTTCGTCAACTGGGGGCAGTGGCGGCTGTGTTCGCCGCAGTGTTAGCCGCTCTGATCGTCGCGCCGGCGGCTCAGGCTGCGCCGGATCCGTACTTTCCGGAGCCGCCGCTGTGGTGTCCGGGAAATCCGCCCGGAGCGTTCGTCGCCTCGGGCTACGGCGGTTTCTGCGAAGGCCGCAGTTACCCGGACGGCACGCGGTGGAACGCCTACCGGGTCGGCTTCTTCTGGCAGCCGCTGCGCTGCATCATCGCCGACGGCACCGCGTTCCCGCCGGTCGCTCCGCCGGGTGGCTGCGGCGGCGCCTGGGGCGGGTAGCGCTCATATCTGCCTGCGCCGCGGCCGTGACTCGAATAGTCTGCTGCGGATGGTCAGCACGAGGGCGTGGGTCTGGGCGGCGGCCGCCGCGGGCGGATTCGCTCTCGCCGGACCTGCGGCCGTCGGTGTCGCCGCGGCGGATACCGGCGACGATGCTGCGTCGGTGAGCGTCCGGTCGGACACCGCCAAAAAATCCCGGGCCGCGCAAGTGCCCACCTCTGCGCGACAACGCGCGAAAGTCCCCGCAGCCGCGGCGGCACAACCGACTGCGGCAAGGGTGGCCAGGCCGTCCACGCGTATCGAGCCGGCACGGGCGTCGGTGCGCGCCGTTGCGGCCAACGTCGTCGTGGACAACCCGGTCGTGGCCCGCGCCGTCGCGGCCAATCCCGTCGCTGACGCACTTGAGGACGCCAAGGTGTGGGTGGACACCTTCGCCAACCTCTACCCGTGGTGGAGCGGCAGCCTGCTGCCCGCGCCGGTGCGCCGGTTCGGCTTCAACGCCACCCCGACCGCCAGCCCGATGCAGATCGAAGTCGACCTCACCGCCGGCGTCCCCAGCGCAGCGATCGGGTTCAGCGCAGCCGATCCCGACGGTGACCGGCTGATCTTCTCGGTGCCCACCGCAGGCCTGCCCGGCGCACCGAGATTCGGCACCGTCGCCGTCGACAACACCGCCGGCACCTTCACCTACACCCCGACGCAGAACTTCATCGGCACCGACACCTTCTCGTTCATCGCCAGCGATGAAACCACACCGCATACGCACGCGTGGGACGGTCTGCTCAACGCGGCCTTCGGCATCCTCGACACCAGCCTGGCCGGCGGGCACCAGGCCACCGCGACCGTCACCGTCTTCAACAACATCGACATCACCCCCGACATCGTCGGTGAGTTCAGCGTGCTGACCTACGACGTGTCCGGCCAGCCGTTCCCGTTCTCCGGCGCGGCGTGGCCGCGGATCACCAACACCCTCGAGATCGGTTCGCGGCTCAACGCTTTCGACATCGAACGTTCAGGACGACGTCGCCTACCACCCGTTCCTGATCGCCGGCGCCGCCTTCCCGGACCGGACCGCGCCATCGGTGCCGACGTGGCTGTGGCCGGTGGGCGCACCGTTCTCCGACGGGCTGAACTCGCTGTCGTCGTACTACATCGAGAGCCTGAACCGGCAGGGGTGGAACACCTGGCCCGGCCCGTTCAACCCGGGCGGGTTCACCTACACGCGCCAGCACATTCCGGGCGGATCGTCGGTGGACGTCTACAACGTCGACAGCAGCGGCGGTTCGCTGGCAGGCGGCGAGCTGTCCCAGTTGACCGAGTTCATCGCGGCGAACTCGATCGGCCGTGCGGTGATCGTCACCGGCGACTTCGGGCAGCTGTACTCCTCGCCCGGTCAGACGCTGACACAGTTCGCCGCGGACAACGGTCTCACCGACGCGTGGGTGGCGGCCGAGTACGGCGGCACCACGCCCACCGACGCGGCGACGTGCGCCTACGAGGACCGCTGCGAGCAGCCCGACAAGATCTTCTTCCGCGATGCCATGCCGCTGTTTCCGGGCGATCCCGCCACCAGCCCGGTGCGGCTGCTCGCGCTGGACTACACCAACGAAGGGCTGAACTTCCTCAACGGCGCCGGGCAGGATCTGTCCGCGCACCGGCCGCAGTCGGTGAACTTCGGCTACATCGTCGACACGGTGGGCCCGCTGAACGTCGACCTGGCGAACTGGATGTCGGAGCTGCCGGCGTTCTCGTCGCTGCCGCTGACGCAGTTGCCCATCCCGGGCACGCATGACTCGGGAAGCTACGGAGTCACGCCGTCGTCACCATGGGCGTTGACCGGTATAGACCAATTCGGCGTTCTCACAGAGCTTCCCGGCTTCCTGCAGGATCTGATCGTGCGGCCGATCGCCGCGGGCTGGGGCAAGACGCAGTCGAAGGATCTCTATGAACAATTCAGCGACGGTATCCGTTACGTCGACCTCCGTCTGACCAACGAACCCGACGGGCAGATCTACCTGGAGCACGGGTTGCGGTCGGTGCTCGCCGATGAAGTGGTCGACGATATCGCGGCCTTCGCCACCGAACACCCGCGGGAATTGCTCGTCGTCTACATCCAGGGCATCAAGAACTTCAGCGCCGAGACACATGCCGAGGTGATCGTGCGGATGAAGGAGGCATTCGGGTCGCGGATGGTACCGCGGGCGCTGGGCACGTCGGCGACGCTGGCCGATCTGTGGGCGATCGACAAGAACGTCATCGTGGTCTACAACAACGCCGGCGTCGTCGCCGACGATCCCGATCTGTGGCCGGACAGCACGCTGTACCGGCCGTGGCCGAACTTCCAGTCCGTGCCGGCACTGCTGGGCGCCAACGAGGACAACCTGGCCAGCCGCCCGCCGGGCGCGATCTGGGGGATGTTCGGCGAGCCGACACCGAACTTCACCAACTACATCACCGGCATACTCACCCTCGGCACGCGCAACATCGAAGAGTTCATGTTCAACGTGCACGGCCCGGTGCAGCAGTGGATACGGGTGAACTTCAAGGAGTCGGTCAATCTGGTGACGGCCGATTGGTATCAGCAGTTCTGGCCCGCCGGGTCGACGTTCGCGCGCGACGGGATCGGTGCGGTATACGAGACGTTGGGGTCTCGGCTGTCGGCTCTCAGCGTGTGAGCGGCTGGCCCGCCGCCGTCCAGCCCTTGGTGCCGCTCTGGAGTTCGTAGATGTTGGTGATGCCGGCGTCCCGCATCGCGGCGACGGCCGGCTGGGAGCGGTTGCCGCTGCGGCAGTAGACCGCGTAGGTCGCGCTGGGGTCCAGCGCGGCGACGCGTTCGGCGAAGTCCGGCTGCTGCACGGGGATGTTCACCGCGCCCTTGATGTGGCCGTCGGCGAACTCCTCGGGTGTGCGCACGTCGATGATCTGCACTCCCGGCTCGGTGATGACCGTCGCGAACTCGGCGACGTCGACGCGCGCGACGCCTGGGGTGGCCTGGGTGGACGGCGAGCAGCCGGTGAGGGCGACGAGGAGGGCCGACGCGGCGAGCAGCAGACGGATTGGCTTCATACCCCTCGGGTATACCAGGCGACGGGAATCGGAGGACATGGGTGTGCGCCGCGCTGGTCTTCGGCCACGACGTCGTCTACCGGATGCACACCCGGTGGTTCCGGCTGTCGCGGGAGATTTTCGACGCCCTGCACTACGGCGCGATGGCCGTCTACAAGATCGGGATCCTGCTGCTCAACGTGGCCCCGCTGGTGGGGGTTCTGATCGCGTCCTGAGGGGTGCGCATTTTTGTCGGGGGGTCGTCATAGTATTCGAACATGAGTTCGATAGCGGAGGCGTTCGCGCAGCTGGACGCGGCTGTGGAGGCCGTCGGCGCTGTTGACTGGGACGCCCTGCCGGCGCGGGAGATGCTCGACGCCCTGGACCGCCTCGAGGGCGCCCGGCGTCGCACGATCGCGTGCTCCTACGACGTGGTCGCCGCGGTGCAGCGCCGCGACGAGACCGAACTCGGCGGCATCCGGCACAAGGTCATCGCCGACGTGCTGCGCATCAGTTTGGCCGAGGCGGGCCGGCGGCTGCGGGACGCCGCCCAGTTGCAGCCGCGCACCACGCTCACCGGGCAGCAGGTGCCGCCGGAATTGCCGGCGACGGCCAAGGCGTGGGATGCGGGGCTCCTCGACGGCGAGCACCTGCGCACCATCCAGACGTTCATCCGCGATCTGCCCGAGCACCTGCCGCTCGGCGAGGTGGAGAAGGCGGAGGCGTTCCTGGCCGAGAAGGCCACCGAGTTGCGGCCCGACCAACTGAAGAAGGTGGCCGATCAGCTGGCCGTCAGGCTCAATCCGGACGGCAAATTCAGCGACCGGGAGCGCGCTCTGCGGCGCGGGTTCTACTGGTGCGGTGGACAGCGGGCCGACGGCATGAGTGTGGGCAAGCTGATCGCGAACGCGCAGCTGCGTGCGGAGTTGGATGCGTGGTTCGCCAAATTTGCCGCACCGGGAATGTGCAATCCGGACGACCAGAGCCCGACCGTGACGGACGAACCGAGCCAGGACGTGATCGACCGGGATGCCCGCGGGCATGCGCAGCGTCAGCATGACGCGCTCAGCGCGCTGGTGCGCGGCCGGCTCGGCGATCCGGCACTCGGGAAGCACAACGGGTTACCGGTCACCATCATCGCCACCGCGACGCTTGATCAATTGCAAACCGGCGCCGGACATGCCGTGACCGCGGGCGGTACGTTGCTGCCGATAGCCGACGTCATCCGGATGGCCTCGCACGCGTATCACTATCTGGCGATCTTCGACTCGCACACCGAGTGCGCGCTGTACCTGGGCCGCACGCGGCGCATCGCGTCCGCGGATCAGCGGATAGTCCTGCACGCGAAGGACCGCGGCTGCACGGCGCCGGGGTGCAACGTTCCGGGTTATCTGTGCGAGGCCCACCACGTCGACGAGTGGGCCGATGGCGGGCTCACCAACATCGACCGGCTGACGTTTGCCTGTGGGCCGCATCATCGCCTGATCAAGCCCGGCGGCTGGCGCACCCGAAAACGCAGGGACGGCAGGACGGAATGGATACCTCCGCCACAGCTGCCGCTACCCGGCGGCACCAATGACTACCACCATCCCGAGCGGATGCTCCCCGAGTAGAACCCCGGGGCTCAGCCTCGCGGAGCTCAGCCCCGCGTCAGCGGGTTGCCAGGGAGCACCGCGTCGCCGACCACCTCGGTGAAGCCGTGACGCAGGCTGTTGATCAGCTCCGCGCGGTCGCCGACGGCCGCATCGTCGGAGCTGATGCCGACGCTGGCGACACCCTCATAGGTGAGCATGGTGACGTTGATCGCCGCACCGATGGTGCCGACGAGCGGGTACATCGCCTCCACCTTCGCACCGGCCAGCCACACCGGCACCGGCACGCCCGGCACGTTGGAGGCGGTCAGGTCGGAGGTCTGCGCGGCGGCAGACACCATCTCCGGCGGAAGGAAGCGGCTGAGTTCGGCCAGATAGTCGGCCAGCTTCAGGGCCGGCTCGGCGCGCCAGCTGCGCACCGTATTGGCCGCCGTCTCGAGCACGTCGTCGATGACGTTGCTCACCGGGATCTCGAAACGGGCGATCGTCACCGCGTTGCTCTGGTCCTCGGAGGTGCGCAACGAGATCGGCATGTTCATCCGCAACTCGTCGACCGGCCGGCCCATCTTCTCGTGGAAGCGGTACATGCCGACACTGATCGCCGCGAGGAACAGATCGTTGACCGTGCGGTCGCGCTTCTTGGCCGCCGCGCGGAACTTCGCGAAGTCCATGTCGATGGTGTCGAAGTGGTAGTTGATACTGCGCTCTTGCATGATCGGCGACAACGGCCCCAGCGGAACCTTGGTGAAGCGACGCACCGACTCGGCGGTGCCCACCACCTTGCCGATCAGCTCCTTCGGGTTCTTGATCGCCGACAGCGCCAGCGGGCCGATGCCCTTGATCACGTCCTCGGCGGTCTTGGCCACCCAGCCGACGTTGTTGCGCACGACCGCCTGCAGGAAGCCCTTGGTGTCGAGGACGACGGGCTCCGGCGCGGGCGGCATGGGCCCGAGGTCGGCCGGCTCCTCGGCGAAGTCGAGCAGCGCCAGCCCCAGCTGCACCGCGCCCTGGCCGTCGGCGATGGCGTGGTGCAGCTTCTGGATCACCACCGACTTGCCGCCGGGCAGATCCTCCAGCACGGTCACCCGCCATAGCGGGCGCTCCTTGTCGAAGTCGGTCATCGACTGCCGGCGCGCGAAATCCAGCACGTCGTTCCACGTCGACCCCTTCGGCATGGCCAGCCGGGTCATGTGCCAGCCCAGGTCGAAGTTGGGGTCGACGACCACGCGCGGGGTCTGCAGGTCCAGCGGGCCCTCGACGACCTTGGACCGCAGCACCGGGGCCAGGCGGGTGGCGCGCTCGTAGCGCTCGCACAGCCGGTCCCAGTCGGGGCTGGAGTCGAGCACCAGCAGGCCCAGGATGGTGGAGCGCATCACCGGGTCGTCGGTGGCCATCCGCCAGGTGGCGAAGTCCCAGCCGCCCATCCGCTTGGCGCGGGTGACGGTCTCGCCGCCGCGTAGCTTGTGGGGCGGCACCTTCTTGGCGGCGGGCTTGGGCGCCGCCTTTGCGGCGGGTGCCTTCTTCCCGGGTGCCTTCTTGGCGGGTGCCTTCTTGGCGGGCTTGGTGGCCTTGTTCGCCGGTGCCTTCTTGGCCGCCTTCTTCTTCGGGGTGTCCGGCACCTGCTCCTCCTTGGGCCCGCGGTGGGTCGGTCGTAGAGGGAATCCTGTCACCCGCGCCGCGGCGGGGGTGCCTGTTCGGCCTGCCGGGCCGGTTCGGGCACGGGGGCCGGGGACAAGGGCCGGGCGCCGGAAATGTGATATACGTCATGGTCAGCACGTTTTTGTTCCAGTCAAGAGGGCGGTGGCAGTCATGGTGCGTGGGTCCGCCCACACGGCACGTCACCGCCCCCCACCCGTCGGCCGCCACCGCGTCTCGGTGGGAATGCTGCGCCTGATCGACGACGGCGACGGGCAGTGGTCGCTGACCCCGGTCACCCGACCGACCCACTACGTGGGCAGGGTCGGCGCCCTGGCGATCGCCCTCGGGGTGGGCGGGGTCATCGCGGGTGCGCCCGCCGCCCTGGCCGACACCGGAACCGAGACGTCGGCAGGCGCGGCCGACACCGCCGCCGAGCGGCCCGCCGGGCCGCGCTCCCGTGCAGGTGCGGACGAGCGTCCGAAGATCGCAGCGCCGCGAACCGGGCGTGGCGGCCGTGACGACTCCGGCACTCCGCGCTCCCGGGGCACCGAGACCCCGACCGACGATGACGGTCCGGCTCCGGCCGCCGAACGCGCCTCCGTCGCGAGGGCGGTCGCGACTCCGGAGGTCGCGGTTCCGGAGGTTGCGCTGCCTGATGTTGCGCTGCCTGAGGTTGCGCTGCCGGACGTGGAGATCACTCCGCCCGCCGCGGTGGCAGCGCAGACCGCACCGATCGCCGGCACTCCGGCGTCGGCATCGGTCCTGAGTGCGGCTGCCGAGCGAACGTCGTTGGCCGCGGCCACCGGGCCGGCCGACGGTCTGGCCCCGGGCTCCGATCCGCTTACGCCACTCGCCATGCCGCTGGCGTGGACCATGGTGGCTGCGAGCCGGCGCGAACTGTCGGCCGCGGCGATCGCCAACCCGGTCGCTGCGATCATCCGCGTCTTCGTTGGCGACGGCACCGCCGACAACCCGAACGCCGGCCTTCTCTACGGCAACGGCTACAGCTACACGGCCTATGAGGGCGCCTGTGTCAGCGGTGCCTGCAACGGCGGCAGCGGCGGTC
>VEQU01000076.1 GCA_018883075.1 Mycobacterium sp. | reverse complement strand
CTGTGGAACACCGCGCGTAACCGGATCGGGTGGAGTTCCTACCTGGGATCCGCCGACCCGGCGGTGGCAGCGCCGGCCCGTCGCGACGATCTGGCCGGCCTACCGCCGGCCTGGCTCGGCGTGGGCACCCTCGATCTCTTCCACGACGAAGACATGGCCTATGCGGCGCGGCTGCAGGCGGCGGGCGTGGCCTGCGACGTGCACGAAGTTCCCGGCGCCTTCCACGGTTTCGACGGGCTGGCGCCGAAAGCCTCTGTATCCCAACAGTACTTCGACAGCAAGTGCGCCAGTCTGGGCCGCGCGATGGAGCTGGTGGGCTGATGGTCGCGGCACTGTCTCCCGAACAACTCGACCTCCGCCAGGCCGTCGCCGACCTGATGGCCAAACGCTCGCCGGAGAGTGAGGTGCGCCGTCTGATGGCGGCCGACGCCGGCTACGACCCCGCGGGGTGGGCCGAATTGGCAGCGATGGGACTGCTCGGACTGGCCGTCCCGGAGGAATTCGGCGGCGCGGGCGCCGGATCGGCCGAACTGGCCGTGGTGGCCGAACAGATGGGCCGGGCGCTGCTGTGCGCGCCCTTCCTGTCGACGGCGGTGTTGACCCCGTATCTGCTCCTCGCGCTGAACGACGAGACCGAGTGCGCCACCGTGCTGCCGCGCATCGCGGCCGGCGAACTGATCACCACGGTGGCGTTCTCCGAACCGGGTTCCGCCCGGCCGCCACTGCATCCGTCGACCATCGCCGACAGCGGGGCGGACGGCTGGCGCGTGACCGGCGAGAAGACTTACGTTCTCGATGCCCACATCGCCGAGCGGTTCTACGTTCAGGCCGAAAGTAGCTCCGGCACGGGAATCTTCGCGGTGGATCGCGGCGCTGCCGGCTTGTCCGTATCGGTGCTGGACACCGTGGACCAGACACGTAAGCAGGGCCGCATCACGCTCGCCGACACCCCCGCACGCTTCATCGGCGCGGCGGGCGCGCTGGACATCGCACTGGATCGGGCGGCCGTCGCGCTGGTGGCCGAACAGGCCGGCGGCGCCATGCACGCCATGGAGATGGCGGCCGACTACGCCCGCAACCGCTACCAGTTCGGCCGGGCCATCGGCAGCTTCCAGGCCGTCAAACACATGTGTGTCGATATGCTGCTGGAAGCCGAGTCGGCGCTGTCGGCCGCGCGTCACGTCGCCGCCGCGTTCGACGGCGCCGAACCCGACCGATTGGCCGACCTGGCGTTGGCGCAGGCCTACTGCTCCGAGGCGTTCGTGTCGGTCGCGGCGAACACCATCCAGGTGCACGGCGGCATCGGTTTCACCTGGGAGCACCCAGCGCACCTCTACCTTCGGCGCGCACGCACCGACGCCCAGATCTTCGGCGAGCCGGCCTGGCACCGGGAACGCTATGTGGCACTGCGGGAGGAGAACTCGTGAGCACAACCCCCTCCGACGATGAGGTTCGCGCCGAGGTGCGGCAGTGGCTGGCCGACAACTGGGATCCGTCCACGGACCGGGCGGAATGGGGGCGCCGGGTGTTCGAGGCCGGCTGGTCGGTGCCGAGTTGGGAGCCGCAGTGGTGGGGACGTGGCCTGACCGACGCTCAGTCCCGGATCGTGTCGGCCGAATTCGCCTCGGTCGGCGCACCGGGGGCCGGGCACGACCGTTCCGACATGCTGGCGTGCACGCTGCACGATCTGGGCACCGAGGAACAGAAGCGACGGCTGATCCCGCCGTCGCTGCGGGGCGAGACCCGGTGGTGCCTGCTCTACAGCGAGCCGGGCGCGGGTTCGGACCTGGCCGGTCTTCGCACCCGCGCCGAGCGGGACGGGGACGACTGGATCATCAACGGGCAGAAGGTGTGGACGTCATTCGCCACCAAGGCCGATTACGGACTGCTGGTCGCCCGCACCGACTGGGACGTTCCCAAGCACCGTGGCGTCAGCTTCTTCATCTTCCCGATGCGCCAGGCAGGCGTGGAGATCAGGCCCATCCACCAGATCACCGGGGAGTCGGAGTTCAACGAGGTGTTCATCACCGACGCGCGGGTGCCGCACGCCAACCTGGTGGGCGAACCGGGTGGCGGTTGGCCGGTCCTGCAACTCGCCCTGGCCTACGAACGGCGACTGATGGGTGATCTGGCGCGCACCTCGAAGTCCAGCGGCGAACTCAAGCCCGATGCCGACAGCCTGATCGGGATGGCCCGGGCGGCCGGCAAGCTGTCGGACTCCTTCATCCGGCAGCAGATCGCGGTAGCGGAGGGTTATGCGGCGGTGAACCGCTGGAACACCCAGCGCGCCAAGGCCACCGGGGACCGGGCGGAGGCGGCCACCCTGCTGGCCCTCGGCAAGATCGCCATGTCGCGCATCCTGCACCAGACCGCGCGGGTGCAGACCGAGATCGTCGGTCCCGAGGCCATGCTGACGGGTTCGGACAACCCGGCCGGCGACGCGGTGACCTTCCGGACGCTGAACGCCTATTTCACCTCGATCGGCGGCGGCACCGACCAGATCCAGCGCAACATCGTGGGCGAGAAGGTGCTGGGCCTGCCCAAAGAACCCGAGCCGTACAAGGACACCCCGTTTCGGGATCTGCCCAGCGGCTCGTGACCTGAGGTTGCCTCAGCGCAGGTGCACCGGGTCCTCGCCCCACGCCTCGCGGATCCGGGCGTCCACGTCGTAGGCGATGCGGTCGCGGGAGTCGATGATGAGGCACGCGCGGTCGGTGTCCTGGTAGGGCGTCCACTCCGGCTCACCCGGGAGCCCGGCGGGTTTGGCTGTGGTGGCGAAGTTGACCCAGCGGGTGCGAAGCCGCTTGGACACCGCCTTCGCCGACTTGGCTCCGCCGAGCTTGAGCGTCATATCCTGCGGTGCGCCCAAAGTTCCCCACACGTAGGGCAATTCGGTCGCGTGTGCGGCTCCGACTAGCAGCAGCTTCATGATCGGCGTGGAGTAGTCGAAGCGGTACAGGTACACCGGAGCAACCTCGTTGTGCCCATCGGCCAGCCACACCGAAGGCATCCGGAAGCCCACGTCGCTGGCGATGCTGACGTGACCCTTCTTGCCGTAGGCGGTACCCAGCTGTTCCTCGGTGGGCAGTTGCAGGTCGGGCTGCTCGCCGGCGATCTGGTTGAACATCGAGGTGATCGCGCGCGGTGTGATCGGCATCAGCGGCGATCGCATCAGCCGGAACAGGTTGGCCTCGTCCTTGTTGGTGCCGATGATGAGCGGCACCGGATGGGTGAGGCCCTCACGTGCCATCTTCACCGGATAGTCGTGCAGCACATCGCCGTCGATGATCGGGACGAAGGCCAGGGTGCCCGGATTGCGCGACGGGATCTCGTCGAACACCTTCTTGGTGGCCGCCAGCAGGGCGGGCACCGGCAGTGTGGCCAGTCGGTGTTCGGCTCCGGCCCCGATCTCGAGAAAGTCCAGCACCTCCTCGGTGACCTTCTGTGCCCGGCTGCGGTCGTAGACCGACGTCACCGGAGAACTCTGTGCGATGGCGGCGCTGAACAACCCGCCCGCTTCGGGAACCGCGAGCATCGTGGTCACGATGCCGGCGCCGGCGGACTCACCGAACAGCGTCACCCGTTCCGGGTCACCGCCGAACGCCGCGATGTTGTCGCGCACCCAGCGCAGCGCGGCCAGGACGTCGCGCAGTCCGACGTTGGTGTCGAATCCGGGAACGTCGAGGAATCCGAAAACCCCGAGCCGGTAGTTGAGGGTGACGACGACGACGTCGCCGTCGGCGGCGAGGCGATGGCCGTTGTAGTAGGGCTGGCTGCCCGAGCCCAGGACGTAGGCGCCACCGTGCACCCACACCATGACGGGTTTCGCGTCGCCGATCCCGGACTCGCCGGCCGACGGCGCCCAGACGTTGAGGGTGAGGCAGTCTTCGCCGGGCGCGGCACCGAGGTTGATCGGGAAGTTGGGCACGGGCGGCTGCGGGCACACCGAGCCGAACTCGTCGGCGTCGGCGGGTTCAGTCCACGGCTGCGGCGGTACGGGCGCGCGGAATCGCAACTCACCGATCGGCGGGGCGGCATATCGAATGCCCTTGAAGGACATCACCGTGCCGTCGTCGGTGCCGCGTACCGGTCCGTACGTCGTGTCGACGACCGGGGTCTCAACAACCGGGCGATTCATCGGGCCCTCCTGGTCCGTTCCCGTACCCAAGATTACCCGCCGGCATGCGTCCGCTCAGAAGAGCAGCACGTTGAACCGCCAGTCCAGGACCGGGCGGTGCTGGTCATCGGATTCGTCATCGCTGAGTGCGAACACGCGGGAGTGCAGATCCAGGACGCCGCCACGGTCACCGGGCAGCGGTTCGGCGCGCTCGATCCGCAATTCGCTGTAGACGGTGTCGCCCTCGTAGACCGGCGCTAGGTGATCGCACGATCGCCAGCCCAGCACGGTCGCGATATTCGGCAGCAGCCGGGTGGCCTGCGCCAAAGCCAGGCCGATGGTGTGGCCGCCGTACACCAGGCGACGTCCGCCGTTACGCCGATCATGATGTGTGGCAGCGATATTGAGGGTCAGGCGCGCCAGTTCGGGTGCCGAACTGACCACGTCGGCGCTGCTGTGCAGTACCGACCCGACCATATCGGGATGGAAGTGCGGACCGGGCACATGCGCCCGGAAGGCACCGGCGTCCCACTGCGCCGCCGGATCGGCCACGCCACGGCCGGCGGGATCTGTGATACCGATCTCGGAGAGGTCATCGGCGTATCCGGTGTCACCCGCGCCGGGACTCAGCGGCAGCATCGCGCAGCGGTGGAAGTCCAGCACCAATCGGCCGACCTGGTCAATGGTGGTCATCCGCAGCGCAACCAGACCGGTGGGCGCACGCCCCGGCTTGGCGGTGTTCTGCTTGAGGCCGACCACCTCGGTGCGGGTGAACAGCGCATCGCCGACCACGGGGAACCGGTGGAACGCCAGCCCGCGGTAGAACAGGTTGGCCTTGACCCGCTGCGTCACGATGGTGGACTGACCGATCGCGACATCGCACACCAGGGCGGGGTGCGCGAGTGCCCCGGGAACGCCGGTGACGGCATGCGCGAGCTCGGCGTCCAGCGCCAGCCGCAGCCGGTCACCGGTGATGGCCTGATGAGCGGCCGCGACGCCGGCGGTCAGCGTCATCGACGGGGCCCAGTCGATGACCTGCCCGACCACCAGGTCGTCGAAGAAGGGGCCGCCGGGTTCGCCGCCGCCGATGTGGCCGTAGAGAGTCACAGCTGACACTATCCCTGCTATGAACGGTCTGACAGACGAAGAAGCCATGCTGGTGTCGACCGTCCGCGCGTTCGTCGACCGCGAGGTCAAGCCGACGGTGCGTGAGGTCGAGCACGCCAACACCTATCCGCAGGCCTGGATCGAGCAGATGAAGCGGATCGGGATCTACGGACTGGCCATCAGCGAGCCCTACGGCGGCTCCCCGGTGTCGATGCCGTGCTACGTGCAGGTGACCGCCGAACTGGCCCGCGGCTGGATGAGCCTGGCCGGGGCGATGGGCGGGCACACCGTGGTGGCCAAACTCCTCGAGGACTTCGGGACCGAGGAGCAGAAGCAGGCCTATCTGCCGGCGATGGCCACCGGCGAGTTGCGCGCCACCATGGCGCTCACCGAACCCGGCGGCGGCTCGGATCTGCAGAACATGACGTGCACGGCCCGCCCGCACGGTGACGAACTGGTGATCACCGGAGCCAAGACGTGGATCAGCAACGCGCGCCGATCGGGACTGATCGCGCTGCTGTGCAAGACCGACCCGCACGCCGTACCGCGGCACGCGGGCATCTCGGTGGTGCTGGTGGAGTCGCCGCCCGGGGCGCCGATCCCCGGCCTGGAGATCTCCCGCGACCTGCCGAAGCTGGGATACAAGGGCGTGGAATCCTGCGAGCTGGTGTTCGACGGGTGCCGGGTGCCGGCCACCGCCGTGCTCGGCGGCACGCCGGGTTCCGGTTTCGCCCAGATGATGAAAGGCCTTGAGACAGGACGCATTCAGGTCGCCGCGCGTGCGCTGGGTGTGGCCACCGCCGCGCTCGAGGACGCGCTGGCCTACGCACAGACCCGGGAGAGCTTCGGCCAGCCGATCTGGAAACACCAGGCCGTGGGCCATTACCTGGCGGATATGGCGACCAAGTTGACCGCCGCCCGCCAGCTGACCCGCTACGCCGCACAGCGTTTCGACGCAGGTGATCGCTGCGATATGGAAGCCGGCATGGCGAAGCTGTTCGCCTCCGAGGTGGCCATGGAGATCGCGCTCGACGCGATGCGTATCCATGGCGGTTACGGGTATTCGACCGAATACGACGTGGAACGCTACTTCCGCGACGCCCCGCTGATGATCGTCGGCGAGGGAACCAACGAGATCCAGCGCAATGTGATCGCGGCGCAACTGGTGGCCCGCGGCACGGTCTGAGGCCGACGCGGGGTCAGACCGGAGAGGCCGAGTACTTCTCGATCAGGCCGGCCTTGATCATCTTGCCGGTCTCGGTGCGCGGCAGTGTCTGCTCGAAGGAGATCGACCGCGGGCACTTGTAGTGCGCCAGACGCTCACGCAGCCAGTTCTGCAACTCCTCGGCGAGATCCTCGCCGGCCTCGGCGTGGTCGACGAGTTGCACCACCGCCTTGACGGACTGTCCCATCTCCTCGTCGGGGATGCCGAACACCGCCGCATCCATCACGCGCGGGTGGGTGACGAGCAGACTCTCCGCCTCCTGCGGATAGATGTTGACTCCGCCGGAGATGATCATGTGGTGGCGGCGGTCGGTGAGGTAGAGGTAGCCCTCGGAATCGAGATAGCCGATGTCCCCGACGGTCCGCCAGCCATGCCGGCTGGTTGACGCGGCGGTCTTCTCCGGGTCGTTGAGGTAAACGAAGTCCACATTCGACTCGAAGTACACCTCGCCGGGCTCACCGGCCGGAAGCTCGTTGCCCTCCTCGTCGAGGATGTGCACGGTCCCGATCAGCGACCTACCGACCGAGCCGGGGTGTTCAAGCCACTCACTCGCACTGATGAGAGTGAAACCATGCCCCTCTGAGGAGGCGTAATACTCATCGACCAGCGGCCCCCACCAGTCGATCATCTGCTTTTTGACTTCGACCGGGCACGGCGCCGCCGCGTGGATGACCCGCTGCAGACTCGACACGTCATAGGACGTGCGCACCGCCTCGGGGAGTTTCAGCATGCGGGTGAACATGACGGGGACGAACTGGCCGTGAGTGACACCGTGGCGAGCGATCGCGTCGAGTGCTCCCTCTGCATCGAAGCGCTCGAGAATCACGACCGGGATACCAGCCGCCTGAATGCACATGGACCAGACGTTGGGCGCGGTGTGATACAGCGGCGCCGGACTGAGGTAGACGGCGTCGGGATTGGCCCAGAAGTCGATGATGGCACCGAGCGGGACACCCGCCTCGGCCGGCGTGATGTGACGCAGCTCCCGCTTGATGCCCTTCGGGCGTCCGGTTGTTCCCGACGAGTACTGCAGCAGGTCGCCCTCGATTTCGTCGTCGATCGGCGTGACAGGCTGGGAGGCAACACATTCCGGGTACCTCTGCCAGCCGTCGAGGTCGGCATCGGAAATCATCCGCAGCGGCGGCAGTCCGTTCGGCAGATGCTCTTCGAGCTGCTCGCAGATCGCGCGCATCTTCGCTGACCCGATAATGGCCGCTGCGCCGCAGTTATCGACGATGTAGGCCGCCTCGGCGGCGGTGAGGTGGGTGTTGACCGGCACGTAGTACAGACCGGCTCGCCGCGCGGCCCACATGACGGTGTGGAAATGCTCGTTGTTCTCCAGCAGCACCGCGACGACATCGCCCTCACGCAATCCTGCGGCACGGAACCCGTGAGCAAGCTGGTTGGCGCGCGCCTCCATCTCACCGAAGGTCACCACCGTCGCCGACGGGTGCAGAATCGCGGCAGGCTTATCCGGGTTGGCCCGGGCGTGCTCGCGGATTTGCATACGGCGTCAGGAGGCGCCCGACAACCGCTGCTTGAGCGCCTCGAATTCGTCGCGGACGCCCGAAGGCAGCTTCTCGCCGAGGAAGGCGAACCACTCCTCGATCTGCGGCAGTTCGGCGCGCCACTCGAGAGCATCCACGGCCAGCGCCTCGGCGACATCGGCGCCGTCGACGTCGAGTCCGCTCACATCGAGGTCGGCGACGGCGGGCACGATGCCGATCGGAGTGGACGTCCCGTTGGCCTTGCCCTCGACCCGTTCGATGATCCACTTGAGTACCCGGCTGTTCTCGCCGAAGCCGGGCCACAGGAACCGGCCGTCGTCGCCGCGCCGGAACCAGTTGACGAAGAAGATCTTCGGCAGCTTCGACTCGTCGGCATTCTTGCCGAGATCCAGCCAGTGCTGGCAGTAGTCACCGGCGTTGTAGCCGAGGAAGGGAAGCATGGCCATCGGGTCGCGCCGGACGGCGCCGACCTTGCCCTCGGCCGCGGCGGTCTGCTCGCTGCCCAGCGTCGCGCCGATGAACACCCCGTGCTGCCAGTCGCGGGCCTGGGTCACCAGAGGCACCGTCGTCTTGCGCCGGCCGCCGAACAGGATGGCCGAGATGGGCACGCCCTGCGGGTCGTCCCACTCCGGTGCCAGGGTGGGACACTGCGACATCGGCGTGCAGTAGCGCGAATTGGGATGCGCGGCGGGCGTTCCGTTTCCGGGTGCCCAATCCTGGCCCTTCCAGTCGATGAGGTGCTGCGGGTCGCCCTCCAGGCCCTCCCACCACACGCCGCCGTCATCGGTCAGCGCCACATTGGTGAAGACGGTGTTGCCGGCGGCGATGGTCTTCATCGCATTGGGGTTCGACGACCAGTTGGTGCCGGGCGCCACCCCGAAGAAACCGAATTCCGGGTTCACCGCGTACAGCCGGCCGTCGTCGCCGAAACGCATCCAGGCGATGTCGTCGCCGAGGGTCTCGGCGCGCCAGCCCGGGATCGTCGGCGCGATCATGGCGAGGTTGGTCTTGCCGCACGCCGACGGGAACGCCGCGGCGATGTAGTACGCCTTGTTCTCCGGTGAGATGAGCTTGAGGATCAGCATGTGCTCGGCTAGCCAGCCCTCGTCGCGTGCCATCACCGAGGCGATGCGCAGCGAGTAGCACTTTTTGCCCAGTAGCGCATTGCCGCCGTAACCGGAGCCGTAGCTCCAGATCTCCCGGGTCTCGGGGAAGTGCGAGATGTACTTGGTGTCATTGCACGGCCACGGAACGTCAGCCTGGCCCGGGTCGAGCGGGGCGCCCAGCGAGTGCAGTGCCTTGACGAAGAAGCCGTCGTGGCCGAGTTTCTCCAGCGCGGCCGCACCCATCCGGGTCATGGTGCGCATCGAGACCACGACGTATTCCGAATCGGTGATCTCGACCCCCAGCTTGGGGTCCTCGGCACCGAGCGGACCCATGCAGAACGGGACCACGTACATGGTCCGGCCTCGCATACAGCCGCGGTACAGGTCGGTCATCACGGCGCGCATCGCAGCCGGCGCCATCCAGTTGTTGGTCGGGCCGGCGTCGATCTCGCGCTCGGAGCAGATGAAGGTCCGCGACTCCACCCGGGCGACATCCGAGGGCTCCGAGCGGGCCAGGTAGGAGCTGGGCTCCGCGGTGCCCGACAGCTCCGTAAAGGTTCCGGCGTCCACCAGTTGCCGGCACAGGCGCCGGTACTCCTCCTCGGACCCGTCGGCGAAGACGACCCGATCAGGTGTGGTGAGTTCGGCGACCTCCCGGACCCAGGCCAGCAACTCAGCGTGCGTGGTGGGTGCGTTCTCCAGACCGGGGATGGTCGCTGAGGTCATCGGTGTCTCCCGCCTATGTTTTCGAGCCAGGTCGAAGATTAACGCCTGCGTGAAGCCGGTCGGTAATCGCCAGTATGTCCGATCGGCGACCCGGCCGATCCCGGACCCGTCGAAGAGCCGACCCGGGAAGCTTCGGCGGCCTCGGCGGCTTGGGCGGCCAGAGCAAGGACGGCGACGTGCTCCTCCAGTTCAGCGCGCAGCTGCGCGGTCACCTCGATCACCCAGCGGTCCAGCACCGCCCTGCGCACCAGCAGCCGGCGCGTCCGCACCAGAGCGCCACCCAGTGCCGTCCCGGCGATCGCCGCCACCGCGGCCGCCACCGGACCCGAGGCCGGCAGGGCATCCCCGGCCACCCGGGCGGCCGTGAGCGCCGCACCGGTCCCGAACCCCGCGCCGAGCAGCATCGTCAACCGGTCCTCCAGCCGTGCGGACCCGGCCGCCGGCGGATCGAAGTGGATCCCGGCGCCCCCGCAGAGCGCCCCCGGGTCGCCGAACTCCCACTCGGCAGCCTGCGAGAGCTCCCTGGCGACCTCGTCAACCCGGCGGCCGACGTGGTCCTCGAATGCGGCACCACGGCGCTGGGGCAGCGCGGCGGCGGTGTCGCGCAACTCCACCCGCAGCGCCGCGCACCGGGTGCGGATTCGGCCCAGCAGCCGGACCCGCGCCTGCCGCAGCCCGGCACGGCGG
>VEQU01000075.1 GCA_018883075.1 Mycobacterium sp. | reverse complement strand
CAAGAGTTGGGTGATCACCGCCTACGTACTGACCTTCGGCGGCTTGCTGCTGCTCGGCGGCCGGGTCGGCGACGCGATCGGACACAAACGCGCCTTCATCTCCGGGGTCGGCGTGTTCACCATCGCCTCGATGGCCTGCGGCCTGGCGACCGACGGGCCGCTGCTGATCGCCGCGCGGGCCGTGCAGGGCATGGGCGCCGCGGTAGCCGCCCCCACCGGGCTGGCCCAGATCGCCACCACCTACGCGCCCGGCCACGCCCGCAACCAGGCGATGGCGATGTCGGCGGCCATGCAGGGCATCGGATCGGTGCTGGGCCTGGTGCTCGGCGGCGCGCTGACCGTCATCAACTGGCGGCTGGCATTCCTGATCAACCTTCCGATCGGGGTGCTGATCATCTGGATCGCGCTGACCCGCCTCGAGGAGACCCGCCACGAGCGGCTCAAGCTCGACGTCGCCGGTGCGCTGCTGGCCACCCTGGGCTGTACCGCAGCCGTGCTGGTCTTCACCCAGGGGCCGGCGCGCGGCTGGGCGGACCCGTGGGTGATCGGCGCGGGTGTGGCGGCGGTGCTGCTGGGTATCGGTTTCTTCATCGTGGAACGCACCGCCGACCATCCGCTCGTGCCGCTGTGGATCTTCCGCGACCGCAACCGCGTGGCGACGTTCGTCTCGCTGTTCATGGCCGGCGGGGTACTGCTGACGCTGACGGTGATGATCGGTCTGTACGTGCAGGACGTACTGGGCTACTCGGCGCTGCACGCCGGTATCGGGTTTATCCCCTTCGCGCTTGCTCTCGGCCTGGGTAACCTGCTCACCGCGCGGCTGGCGCCGTACATCGCGCCGCGCTGGCTCATCATCGGCGGCGGCATTCTGGTGCTGGGCGCGATGCTGTTCGGTTCCACCCTCACCCGGACCATCCCGTACTTCCCCGATCTGTTCGTTCCCATCGTTGTCGGTGGGTTCGGCATCGGTGTCATCTCGGTGATCCTGCCGCTGTGCGCGGTGGCCGAGGTGGGTCCGCGGGAGATCGGTCCCGTCAGCGCCATCACGCTGATGGCCCAGAACCTCGGTGGCCCGATGGTCCTGGTGGTCATCCAGGCCGTGCAGATCTCCCGCACTCTCTATCTCGGCGGAACCACCGGCCCGGTGGCGAATATGACCCCGGCCCAGCTCGACGCGCTCGACGCCGGCTATACCTATTCACTGCTGTGGGTGGCCGCGGTCGCCGTCCTGGTGGGTATCAGCGCCTTCTGGATCGGGTTCTCCGCCCGGCAGATCGCCACCGCCCAGCACACCCGAGAAGCGGTCGAAGCCGGCGAGCTCTGAATCGCGAGCCGGCTGTTCAGTACTCGTTGGTGAGCAGCGATGTCGCCGCTTCGGTGGCCCAGTAGGTCACGATGATGCTCGCTCCGGCGCGGCGGATCGACAGCAGGCATTCGGAGATGGCATTCGCACGGTTCAGGCCGCCCTGCGCAGCGGCGGACTCGACCATGATGTATTCGCCGGACACCTGGTAGGCGGCCACCGGCAGGTGGGTCCGGTCGGCGACGCGGGTGATGACGTCGAGGTAGGGAAGCGCGGGCTTGACCATGACGATGTCGGCGCCCTGCTCGATATCGAGCAGGACCTCGCGCACGGCCTCCCGGCGGTTTCCCGGGAACTGCTGATAGGTCTTGCGGTCGCCGGTCAGGGAGGACTCCACCGCGTCGCGGAACGGGCCGTAGAAGCTGGAGGCGAACTTCGCGGCGTACGCCATGATCGCAACGCCCTGGTGGCCGGCCGCGTCGAGCGCGTCGCGCATGGCGCCGTCCTGGCCATCCATCATCCCGCTGGGTGCGACCATATGCGCTCCCGCATCGGCCTGGGCCACGGCGACTTCGGCGAACCGGGCGATGCTGGTGTCGTTATCGACATCGCCGTCGGCCGCGAGAACACCGCTGTGCCCGTGGGTGGTGTATTCGTCGAGGTTCACATCCCCGATCACGACGATGCCATCGCCCACTTCGGCGGTGACCGCTCGCAGGGCCCGCTGCATGATGCCGTCCGGATCGCTCGCCTCCCGTCCGGTTTCGTCCTTGACCGACGGGATTCCGAACAGCATCACCCCGCCGACGCCGGCCGCAGCGGCATCGGCCGCCGCCCGCACCGCCGAGGCAAGCGAATGCTGCAGCTGCCCCGGCATCGCCGGGATCTCCCGCGGGCTGTCGATCCCGTCGCGGACGAAGATCGGCTGCACCAGCCCACCGGGGTGCATGCTCACCTCGGCGGTCAGCCGTCGCAGTGCAGCGGTCCGGCGCAGCCGCCGCGGGCGATGTCGTCCCGGACTCACGGGGAGCCCCCGTCGTCGATATCGGTGGTGGCCGCGTTCGCGGTGAACACGGACTCGATGTGCGCGATCAGCGCATCCTCCGGTCGCGCGAAGTGGAAGCCGGTCGCCGGCCGTGCCGTACATCCCAGGTCGCGCAGGTGCACCTCGGTCTCGGCGGCCTTCAGCAGCATGCCCAGCGGGTCGAGTACGGGCAGGCCGGCCAGTGTGCGAATCCCGTAGTGCCACAGAATCTCTGCGGGCAGCCCCTCGGCCGGGATGATCACTTGGGCACCGTCGCCGGCCAATTGCTCGGCGGCGGCGTGGAACTCGTCGAGGAATCGCTGCGGGCTGCCGGTGATCGCCTCGACCACGGCGTCCTTGCCGCCGGGTATCACCGCGTAACCGGCCAGCAGGCGCTCGGTGCGGTACCGGCGGACGTTGTCCAGGATCGGTTCCCGCAACCCGGCGGCGAATCCGATGATCGCGAACCGGGTCTCCTCGCGGGCGCAGTGGTGGAACACGGTGCTCCCGTAGCCCAGGGTCGGGATGGTCGCCAGGGTGCGGGCCGCGGGCAGGCCGGGATCCTGTCCCGCGGCGATCACCCAGGCGTCGAAGCCGGCCCGTTCGGCGCGCACCGCGCTGCGGGCGAAGTAGTGGTTGAAATACACCGCCACCGCGCCGTAGGTCACGTACTGATAGGGCACGTCGGTCTCGTAGGTGCGCCGGGGCAGGGTGTGGATGGCGACCTCGGTGCCCGGGTCGACGACCGTGTCGATGTGCGCGCGGTACCACTCGTCGAGCTGCGGCAGGCGGTCTTCGATGACGTGCTTCTGCAGCCAGATCCTCACGGTGTCCTCTCCGGTGTCAGCGGTGTATCCAGCAGCGGTGTATCCAGCAGGGAGGCCTCCACCAGGAACTGACGGGCCGCAACGGGATCGGCGGCCAGGTGTCCGATATCGGCCAGATGGCCGGCGTAGGAGTCGGAGCCGGAGTCGGATGCGGAATCCTGCAGGCCGCGCACCCGCCGCTCGGTACGCGGAATCACCTGCCGGACAAGATAGTCGCGGCGGAGCGACGCCAGCTCGGCCACCCGCTGACGGCCGGTGCGTCCGGCGAGCCAGTCCGCGACAGCCGGCATGAGGGCGAAGGCGTCGTGGATCCCGGAGTTCATATTGAGCCCACCGGCGGTAGAGGTGACGTGGGCGGCGTCACCGATGACCAGCACCGCGCCCCGTTCGGACAGATAGGTATCGGCGACACCGCGTCGCAGGCGGTAGACGTCGATCCGGTCGATGTCGAGGTCGTCAATGTTCAGCGGAGTCGCCGCCGCCAATGCCTGGCCCAGTCGCGTGGCATCGTCCTGGTGCCCGGTGGTCCGGACCACGATACGGGTGTCGGCACTCATCCGAAGGAGACTGACACCGTCGCCGCCGCCGCGGAAGTAACACAACCCGGACAATGCCGGCACGCCGACGGGCATGAGGCCGTCCAGACTCCCCGGGACGAACGCCCGGATCGCGCCGGTCGGGTACTCGGAGGCGGCGAAGCCGATTCCGGACCGTTCACGGACGGCGGAGTGGGCACCGTCGCAGCCTAGGACCAGATCAGCGGCCAGGGTGTGCCGATCGCCTTCGGAGTCGCGCACGGTGACCATCGGCCTCGTATCCGTGCGCCCCGCATCCACGCCTTCGGCGGTCACGCCCGGTCTGAAGTCGATCGAGGCGTCGCCGGTGATCCGCGCGGCCAACCGGTCCAGCAGTGCCTGCTGGTCGAGATGGATCCGGAACGGGTGCGCGGTGGCACCGTCCAGTAACCGGTAGTCGACCTCGGCGAGTACCTCGCCGCGGTGGTCACGCCACTGGACGGAGTTCACCCGAACCGCCTGCGGGTCGCTCGGCAGGTCGATGCCGATACCCGCCAACAGGTCAAGGGTCGGCGGGTGAAATGTCGAGGCATGGGAGGCGGTCAGCAAGCCGGCACCCCGGTCGATCAGGGTGACCGACACGCCGTGGTCGGCCAGCAGCACGGCGGACAGGGCGCCGACCGGACCGGCGCCGACGATCACCACGTGCGGGCTCACGTCGGGGTGGGGCACCGGGCGCCTCCGGCGTTGTATGTTGCGACGGCGCCATGACATCAGCGCTGAGGCGTCAGCCTACCGGCGCCGGGCAGTTCCCCGAGGAGGACCACGGTGCCCCAGATCAACGAGGACGACCTCGAGGAGTACCCGGAACTGGCCTGGCTCGCGGACCACTGCCTGCGAGTCGGTGTGGTGGTGCCCCCGTCCAATCCGGTGGTGGAACCCGAGTTCGACGCCCTGGTCGGCGATGATGTCCTGGTCTACAGCTCCAGGCTGCCCCGCTTCACCGGCCTGACCCTCGCGCAGCGCAACGAACGCTATGTCCCGGCCTACTCCGAGGCCATCGACGGCCTCGTCGGACTGGAACTGGAATGCGCACTGGTGGCGATGACCGGACCGAACTACCAACTGGGCATCGACGGCGACCGCGACCTGTGTGCTCAACTCTCCGCACAGTTGGGCGCGCCGGTCCGCACCGCCAGCCTGGCGATCTACGACGCGTTGCAGGCGCTGGGGATCGAGCGCATCCATCTGATGTCGCCCTATCCGGAATGGCTCACCGAACAAACGGTCGCCTACTGGGCGCAGGCCGGCGTCGACGTGGTCGCCGTCGAGCAACTCCTCGGTGAGGGTGAGCAATTCCGCGCCTACGAGACACGACCCGATGAGGTGGTCGGGCATCTACGCGGCCTGGTGCCGCAGCCGAATTCGGCGGTGCTGTTGTCGGGCACCGGACTGGTCAGCATCTCCAGCATCTACCGCGCCGGTCACGGCGTGCGGGCACCGATCCTGTCCTCGAACCTTTGCGGGGCGTGGTGGATGCTGCAGCAGTGCCGCGACCGCGCCGGGAGCGCGCTCTACCGCAGGGTCGCTCCGGGCCATCTGCCCGCGATCGTCTAGGCGCCTGACGTGGTGGATAAGCTGACCCGCTGTGATCACCCGGATGTCCGAGCTGTTCCTCCGCACCCTGCGTGACGACCCGGCCGACGCCGAGGTGCCCAGCCACAAGCTGCTGATCCGGGCCGGCTACGTCCGGCCGATCGGTCCGGGGCTGTACTCCTGGCTGCCGCTGGGACTGCGAGTGCTGCGCAAGATCGAAGACATCGTGCGGCAGGAGATGGTGGCCATCGGCGGCCAGGAGATCCTGTTCCCCGCCCTGCTGCCCCGTGCGCCGTACGAGACCACCAATCGCTGGACCGAATACGGCGATGGGGTGTTCCGGCTCAAGGACCGCCGCAAGAACGACTACCTGCTGGGCCCCACCCACGAGGAGCTGTTCACCCTGACCGTAAAGGGGGAGTACAGCTCGTACAAGGACTTCCCGCTGCTGCTGTTCCAGATCCAGGCCAAATACCGTGACGAAGCCCGGCCGCGGGCCGGCATCCTGCGCGGCCGGGAGTTCATCATGAAGGACTCCTATTCCTTCGACGTCTCCGACGACGGGTTGCGCGAGGTCTATCTCGCACACCGCGACGCCTACCAGAAGATGTTCTCCCGCATGGCGATTCGCTATGTCATCGTCTCGGCGGTGTCCGGCGCGATGGGCGGCAGCGCCTCCGAGGAGTTTTTGGCCGAAAGCGAGATCGGGGAGGACACCTTCGTCCGCTGCCTGGAGTCCGGCTACGCGGCCAACGTCGAGGCGGTTACCACGACCGCCCCCGACCCGTCAGCCATCGATGGCCTGCCCGATCCGGTGGTTCACGACACCGGCGACACACCGACGATCGCCTCGCTGGTCGACTGGGCCAACAGCGCGCGGCCGGCAGGATGCGGAGACCGCCGGATCACCGCCGCCGACACCCTGAAGAACGTCATGCTCAAGGTGCGCTCTCCGGGCGGCGACTGGGAACTGCTGGGCATCGGTCTTCCCGGCGATCGGGAGGTCGACGACAAGAGGCTCGGCGCCGCCCTCGACCCGGCGGAGTACGCACTTCTCGATGACGCGGACTTCGCCCGGTACCCCTTCCTCAAGAAGGGCTATATCGGTCCGAAAGCTCTGCTGGACAACGGTGTCCGCTATCTCGTCGATCCGCGCGTGGTGACCGGTACGGCGTGGATCACCGGTGCGGACGTCACCGGCAAGCACGTCGTCGGTCTGGTGGCTGGTCGCGACTTCGTCCCGGACGGCACTATCGAAGCGGCCGAGGTCCGCGACGGAGATGCGTCTCCGGACGGGGCCGGGCCACTGGTGAGCGCGCGCGGAATCGAGATCGGCCACATCTTTCAGCTCGGCCGCAAGTACACCGACGCTTTCGAGGTCGACGTCCTCGGCGAGGACGGCAAGCCGGTGCGACTGACCATGGGTTCCTACGGAGTCGGGGTGTCACGTCTGGTGGCCGTCATCGCCGAACAGCACCACGACGATCTCGGCCTGCGCTGGCCGGCGTCGGTGTCGCCGTTCGACGTGCATGTGGTGATCGCCAACAAGGACGATGCGGCCCGCGCCGGCGCCGAACGGCTTGCGGCAGACCTCGACGGCAGGGGACTGGAGGTGCTGCTGGACGATCGGACCGCCTCGCCGGGAGTGAAGTTCAAGGATGCCGAACTGCTTGGTATGCCGTGGATCGTCGTTGTGGGCCGGGGCTGGGCCGACGGCACCGTCGAGTTGCGCGACCGGTTCAGCGGGCAGGCCCGTGAGATCGGAGTCGCGGGGGCCGACGCGACGATCGCCGACGCCATCGCCGGCGCCGCCGCCGGCTCGTCGGTCTGACTACTCGCTGCCGCCGGGGAAGGCCTCAGTGACCGGCCACGCGCTCAGCACGCGGCGCCAGCGGGCGGCGAAGACCGCGCACTGGGTCAACGCGGCGAGTCCGAGCGCGCGGTCCTTCTCGCCGCCGGCGCCCTCGGCGGCCTGCTCCAGCACCGCCCGCCATGCCACCGCGCAGTCGTTCTCCATCCGCACCGCCAGCTTGGCGGCGTCGGTCGGGGAGTCCACCACCATCGGCAGCGCGTAACCATCGGCCGGCAACGGCACCGTCACACCCCGCTCGGTGAGCAGAGCCAGCGTCTGCTCGCGGCGCTCCCGGTGAACGGCCAGTGCCTCGGAGATCAGCTCATTTCGGGTCGGCAGGCTGTGTGCCGACACCATCCCGTATCCGTAGATCGTCGCGTGCTCGGTGACCATCGCGTCGTACAGAGCCGCTTGATCGGCGGCCGCGGGACGGTTCGGGTCAGGCGTGGGCGCCGGCGTGGGTGACGGCGACGGTGATGGAGAAGTCATTGCGGGCGCCTCGTCGGCGGCAGGCCCACAGTGTGGGCCGCCGTGCACGCGGCGGCGATCGAGCCGAGCAGCCCGGCCCGGTACCCCGACAGGGTGGGCACGAGCGCGGCGGCGCTGTCCGCCGAGCGGCGCAGCGCCGCTGAGACGTCGGCGACCGAGGGCGGCGGTGGCGGTGGACCGGGCGCGGCCGATGCCGAGGCCGTGCCGCCGGCCGCCGCACCGGAAGCCTCGCCGGAGGCGGTCTCGGTCGGGGTCGGCTTCCCGGCGGCGCGGGAGACTTCCTCGATCAGGGCGACGGCATGCCGCTTGCGTTCCGCGGCGATCTCGTTGAGCGCGGGCACCAGCGCGGGCGGGGCCGCCTTCGCCGCCGCGGCGGCCAGTTCGCTGTCCCGGCGGGCGGCCTGAACCTGCTCCTCCAGCGGATCGGGCCCCGACGGGGTCGACCCACACGCCGCCGCCACCGGACCCAGCAGCGCCAACGCCAGCAGGCCGCGTCCACCCCCGGCGAGCAGGCGGCGCCGGCTGAATCCACTGACGGGCGGACAGTCGTCCGGGCCGATCGGGGGCGCAAGCACGCCAACATCCTGCCATTGTCGATCCGGTTCGCGGCGTATCGTTTGAGTCTCGAGCGGGCTGCGCCAGCCGGGCAGCCTGCCCGAAGAAACGCAGTAACGCCGACAACTCAAGACGAGGAGCTCGCCGTGACTGAGCGACCAAGCGGTTTACCGTCGCCGGAGCAGGTGCTCGAGCTACTGGGTGATGAGTTCGCGCGGGCCGGATACGAGATCGAGGACGTCTCAGTCGACGCCCGCAGCCGGCCGCCGCGAATCCGGATCACCGCAGATGGTGACGCCCCACTGGATCTCGACACGATCGCGTCACTGTCGCGCTCGGCATCGGAGTCACTGGACGCGCTGGACTTCGGCGCGGGAGCCTATGTCCTCGAGGTCACCTCACCCGGCGTCGACCGGCCGCTGACGCAGGAGAAGCACTTCCGTCGCGCCCGGGGACGCAAGGTCGAAGTCCACCTACACGACGGGGCCACGCTCACCGGGCGGATCGGGGCGGTCGCCGACGGTGTTGCCGAGTTGGTGGTGCGCGAAGGCCGCGGCTGGGCACGCCGCAACATCCCGCTGTCGGATATCGCGAAAGCCGCTGTGCAGGTGGAGTTTTCACCGCCCGGCACTGAGGAGCTCGAACTCGCCGGCGCACCCATGAACATCGCGCACGTGGAGGTTCAGTCGTGAACATTGACATGGCCGCCCTGCACGCGATCGAGGTGGATCGCGGAATCTCGGTCGACGAACTGCTCGACACCATCAAATCCGCTCTGCTGACCGCCTACCGCCACACCGAGGGCCACGCGCCGGACGCCCGCATCGAGATCGACCGCAAGACCGGCGCGGTGCAGGTGATGGCCCGCGAGACCGACGAGGACGGCAACGTCATCAACGAGTGGGAGGACACCCCCGAGGGATTCGGCCGGGTCGCCGCCACCACCGCACGTCAGGTGATGTTGCAGCGCTTCCGGGACGCCGAGAACGAACGGGTGTACGGCGAGTTCTCCGCCCGGGAGGGCGACGTCGTCGCCGGAGTGGTGCAGCGCGACGCCCGGGAGAATGCGCGCGGCAACATCGTGGTGCGCCTGGGCACCGAGGCCAAGGGCTCCGAGGGCACCATCCGGCCCGCGGAGCAGGTTCCCGGCGAGCGCTACGAGCACGGCGACCGGGTGCGCTGCTATGTGGTCGGGGTGACCCGGGGCATGCGGGAACCGCGCATCGAACTGTCCCGGACCCACCCGAACCTGGTCCGCAAGCTGTTCTCCCTGGAGGTGCCCGAGATCGCCGACGGATCGGTGGAGATCGTCGCGGTGGCCCGGGAGGCCGGCCACCGGTCCAAGATCGCGGTCCGCTCCAAGGTGGCCGGACTCAACGCCAAGGGCGCCTGCATCGGCCCGATGGGGCAGCGGGTGCGCAACGTGATGAGCGAGTTGAGCGGCGAGAAGATCGACATCATCGACCACGACGAGGACCCGGCACGATTCGTCGGCAACGCCCTCTCGCCCGCCAAGGTGGTGTCGGTGCAGGTCGTGGATGCCGCCACCCGCGCCGCCCGGGTGATCGTGCCGGACTTCCAGCTGTCGCTGGCGATCGGCAAGGAGGGCCAGAACGCGCGGCTGGCGGCGCGGCTGACCGGCTGGCGCATCGACATCCGCAGCGATGCCGCCGACGCCGAGCCCGCCGGCCCGCCCGGCGCCCCGGAAGGGGCCGGGCAGCCGGGCTAGCACCACGGCTGGGGAGGCCCGCAGCAGGCGATTCCCGGTCCGAACAGCCGTGACGGTAGACTGCATCGTGATCCAGCGTGAGCATCCGGCCGCGCAGACACGTCGTACCGGTTCCCCGGTGCGCACCTGTATCGGCTGCCGGCAGCGAGTGTTGGCCGTCGAATTGCTCCGAGTGGTGGCCGTGTCGATGGGAAACGGTCAATTCGCCGTCACCGCCGACAGCGCCGGGCATCATCCGGGCCGGGGCGCCTGGCTGCACCCCGACCGTCGCTGCCTGGAGGCGGCGACCCGGCGGCGGGCCTTCGCGCGAGCGCTGCGCATCACCGGTTCACCGGATACATCCGCGGTGGACGAGCACTTCACGGCGCTCGTCGGCCCGGCAACAGAACAGGTAGCGAAGAACATGAGCACACCGTGAAGTCCCGATGACCATGCGTCATAGCTGAACCCGAGGCGCGGCCCGCCCGCTGTCGCCTCTAGAGATGGAGATGTAGTGGCAGGCAAGGCCCGCGTACACGAGTTGGCTAAGGAACTCGGTGTCACGAGCCCGTCTCTTTTACACATCTGACGCTGCCGACGCAGAGGAAAGG
>VEQU01000074.1 GCA_018883075.1 Mycobacterium sp. | reverse complement strand
CCCCAGCACCAGCCACCAGCGCAGCGCGTCGCGGTTGACGGCCGCGCCGCCGGTCTGCTCGTAGGCCGCGACGAACTCCTCGACGGTGCCCAGGCCGCCGGCGGCCGTGCTCGCCGGCGCGCCGAACCGCCAGGCCCGCACGCAGAACCAGGCCAGGTCCTCGTGCATGTCGCCGATGTGGACCGCCTCCCAGTCCAGCACCGCGGCCAGAGTCGGCTGGGCCGGTGTTGCGCAGTCAACGATCAGATTGCCCATCCGGAAGTCGCCGTGGGTGAGCGTCCGGGGGCCCGGATCTGGCCGGTTGGCCGCCAGCCAGCGCAATGCCCACTCGAAGGTGGCGGTGGTGTCGGGGAGGTCGTCGAGACGCTGACGCCATTCCGTCAGCTCGTCGCGTTCGACGAGTTCCGGCGCGTCGGCGCGGGCGCGGTGGATGGCGGCAAGCGCCGCGCCGCACTGCTTGAGCAGCTGCGCGCGGCCCCCCTTGTCCTCTGAGGCGTCGAGCCCGCGCTGGATCTTGCGGACGATCGTCTCGCCGGCGATCTCGTCACAGATCAGGAACGGATTGCCCAGCGCGGCAGGCGAATTCGACGCGATGAGGATGTGCGGCACCGGGGCACCGGCGTCGGCCGCGGCCGCCTGGACCGCGGCCTCGAGTTCCATGCTCGCGAACTGTCCCTCGACGGTCGGCGCGGCGCGCAGGATCAGCGGCCGCCGCGTGCCACCGGTCACCGCGTCGAATGCCGACGTGATGCGGCTGGCCCCGCCGGTGAGCGTGCGCAGGTTCTCCACCACGACGTCCCCGCCGAGGACCGGTCGCAGGACCTGCTCGAGCTGTTCGCGCACCGACGTTTACTTTTTCGGCCGGCCGAAGGAGAACATCCGCTGGGCCACCCGGCGCATCTGGATCTCCTCGGCTCCCTCGGTGATGCGGTAGCGCCGGTGGTGACGGTAGATGTGCTCGAAGGGCTCATGGCGGCTGTAGCCGATGCCGCCGTGGATCTGCATGGCCCGGTCGGCGGCCTCGCACACCAGGCGGTTGGCGCGGTAGTTGGCCATCGACACCTTGTCGGAGACTTCCATGTGGTGGTTGCGGTCCAGTTCGGCGGCCGCGTAACGCACCAGCAGCCGCACCATCTGCGCCTCGGTCTGCAACTCCACCAGCGGCCACTGCACGGCCTGGTTGACCGAGAGCGGCTTGCCGAACGTCGTGCGGTTCGACGCGTAATCCACGGCACGGTCGATGCAGTACTGCGCAGCGCCCAGGCTGCTGGCGGCCTGGCGGATCCGGTTCTCGTGCAGGAAGGTCTGGGCCACCTCCAGGCCGCGGTCCACCTCGCCCAGCACCGCGTCGGCCGGGATGCGGACGTCGGTGAGTTCCACCTCGCCGTGGTCGGAGGGCATGTTGAAGGTCCACCAGTAGTACGGCACGGTGAAACCCGGTGCGTCGCAGGGCACCAGGAACGCGGTGATGCCCAGCGCCTGGCCGGGCTCACCGGAGGTGCGGGCGAACACCAGGTCGTGGGTGGCGCGATGCACACCGGTGTTCCAACGCTTGGAGCCGTTGATCACCCACGCGTCGCCGTCGCGCACCGCCGTGGTCTCCAGCCAGGTGGCATCCGAGCCGTGGTCGGGCTCGGTGAGGCCGAACGCCATGGAGCGCTTGCCGGTGAACATCGCCTCGATCCACTCGGCCTTCTGCTCATCAGTACCGAAGCGGTCCATCATGATCACCTGCGGGAAGTTGCCGACGATGGAGGACTCGTCCTGCAGGTCGTTGTGCAGGCCGAGTCCCTTGTGCGCGAGGTGTTCCCGGATGACGGCCATGTCGAGGTTGGTGCCGTCGCGGCCGCCGAACTTCGACGGCAGGCCGTAGCGCAGCCATCCGGCTTTGTCGGCGCGGCGGCGCATCTCGTCGAGCAGGTCCTCCCACTCGCGGCGCGGCACACCGCCGTTGTCGAGGTCGGTGCGCGCGAACTCGCGCCGCCGGTCGAAGTACTGCATGTTCTCGCGCTCCAGCGGCTTGATCTCCGCCTCGATGAACGCGTCCATCTCGGCCAGCAGCGGGGGGAGGTGCTCGGGCAGGTCGAAATTCATCGGATCTCCTTTGGAACGCGTCCGTAGACGGTATTGCGCCAGATGGTGGACAGGGTGGCGACGGCGGCGTCGTCGGACAGGCCGTGCGACAGGCTGACGCTGGTGAATCGTTCGAACAGCAGCGCGATGGCAAGCGCGATGTGGTCGGCGTCGAGGTCGGCGGCGTGGCCCTGTTGTTGGGCGCGGCGTACCGAGGAGCTGATGATGCCGACGCCGAACTGCCGGAAACGGTTCTGCAGCAGGGCGAACCGCGGCTCGGTGGCGGCGAGCTGGTCGACGGCCAGCATGATGCCGATGTTGGGTTTGAACATGTTCCAGTACACGCCGACGGCGGCGGTGAAGAAGTCGCCGTCGCGCGGGATCGCGGGCAGGTCGACGACCTCGCCCAGGAAATCCTCGGCGAGGACGGCCAGCAGGTCCTCCTTGTCGGTGAAGTAGCGGTAGAACGCCGCCGTGGACTTCCCGGCCGCCGAGGTGATGTCGGCCAGCGTGGTGCCGTGGAAGCCGCGCTGGGCGAACAGTGTGCGGGCGGCGTCCTCGAGGGCCTGCCGGGTGGCCCGGCCCTTGGTGCTGAGCGTCTTGGCGGCCGTCATACGCGTCCGGTCATGTTCGTCTGTCGCCGGCCCGTAGCAGCGCGCTGGGCAGTTCGTGGCCGACGACGGCGCGCGCGACCCGGGCGGCCTCGATGGCCGCGTCCAGGTCGACGTCGACGTCGACACCGCTGTCGCGCAACAGGTACACCAGTTCCTCGGTGGCGATGTTGCCGCTCGCACCGGGTGCGAACGGGCAGCCGCCCAGACCGCCGACCGAGGAGTCCAGTCGGGTCACGCCGGCGGTGACGGCGGCCCACGCGCTGGCCAGGCCGGTGCCGCGGGTGTTGTGGAAGTGCGCACCCAGCGGGCGGTCGCCGATGCGCGGGCGCACCAGGTGAATCAGTTCGGTGACGCGTCCGGGGGTGGCGGTACCGATGGTGTCGGCGATGGCGATGCGGTCGGCGCCGTGTTCGCAGGCGGCGTCGACGACGTCCAGGGTGCGCTGCGGCGGTGTCGGGCCGTCGAAGGGGCAGTCCCAGGCGGTGGAGATGATCACTTCGACATGTGCGCCGGCGTCGTGGGCGATCGCGACGATATCGGCGATCTGCGCGGCGGCCTCGGCGCTGCTGCGCCCGACGTTGGCGCGACTGTGCCCGTCGGCGGCGGACACCACGTACTCCACCGACCGGAAACCGGCGGCGATGGCGCGGTGCACGCCGTTCGGGCTGGCGACGAGTGCAGAGAACTCGATGTCGGGGTAGTCGCTCAGCGCGGCGGCGAGCTCGGCGGCGTCGGCCAGTGCGGGCACCTTCGAGGGGGAGACGAATGCGGTGGCCTCCACCTCACGCACACCGGTGGCGGCGATGGCGGCGAGCAGTTCCAGTTTGGCCGACAGCGGCACCGGATCCTCGATCTGCAGTCCGTCGCGCAGTGCGACCTCGCGGATGGTGACGTGCGTCATCTACAGCACCCCCTGTTCGGTGAGTTCGTCGATCTCGGCGCCGCTCAGTCCCAGAAGGTCGCCGAAGATCTCGGCGTTGTGCTGACCCGGCCGCGCCGAGCCGGCGGTGCGCACCCCGCCCGGCGTCGCTGAGAGCACCGGGACGACGCCGGGGCCCAGCACGGTGCGCTGCGCGCCCTCGTCGTAGTGCTCGACGAGCATGCCGCGGGCCCTGAGCTGCGGGTCGCGGACCACCTCGGCGACGGTGTTGATCGGCCCGGCGATCACGCCCGCGTCGTTGAGCGTGTCGATGATGTCGTGCGGCGCCCGGGTGGCGGCCCACTGGCCGATGATCGCGTCGAGTTCGTCCTGATTGCGGCCGCGGGCACCGTGGTCGGCGAAACGTTCGTCATCGGCGAGTTCGGGTGTGCCCATCGCAGCGCACAGCCTGCGGAAAACGGTGTCCTGGTTGGCCGCGATCACCACCCAGCTGCCGTCGGCGCTCTGGTAGATGTTCGACGGCGCGATGCCTTCGAGCCGGGTGCCCGACGGTCCGCGCACCACGCCGCCGGCGTCGTAGTCGGGGATGGTGGACTCCTGCACGGCCAGGCAGGCCTCGGTGAGTGCGACGTCGACGACCTGGCCCTCGCCGGTGACGGTGCGGCGGTAGAGCGCGGCGAGCGCGCCCTGGGCGGCGAACATCCCGGCCAGGGTGTCGCCGAGGGACAGCGCCAGGCGCGGCGGGGGCCCGCCGGGGAAGCCGTTCATGTGCCGCAGACCGCTGACTGCTTCGGCCACTGAGGCGTAGCCGGCCTTGCCGGCGTCCGGACCGGTCTGTCCGTAGCCTGAGACCCGGACCAGGATGATGCCCGGATTGCGTTGGCGCAGAACGTCATAGCCGAGGTTCCACTTCTCCAGCGTCCCCGGGCGGAAGTTCTCCACGATGATGTCGGAGCGCCCCACGAGATCCAGGAACAGCTCACGGCCGCGGGACTCCCGGAGGTTGAGGGTGACGGCCTTCTTGTTGCGGGCGTGCACGGTCCAGAAGAAGTGCCTGCCTTCGACCTCGGCCTGACCCCAGGTGCGCAGCGGGTCGGGGGAGCCGGGCGGCTCGATCTTGATGACATCGGCGCCCATGTCGCCGAGCAGCCGTCCGGCGAACGGACCGGAGATCAGCGTGCCGACCTCGATGACGCGGATACCGTCCAGCGCGCCGGGTTGATCACCCATGGCGTGCCAGCCAATCGGTGACGATGCCGACCGCCTGCGCCAGGGTCTCGCGCTGATCGGGCCCGGAGTAGTAGTGGTTGGCGCCCGGGATCTCGTGCATCTCCTTGTCGTGCGCGCCGATCGCCTCGAAGAGCCGCCGGGTGTGGCTCGGTGTGCAGGCGTCGTCGGCGAGATTGCCGATCACCAGGGTGGGCACCGTGACGTCGCGGCCGCAGGCGATGCCGTCGGCGCGGGCGTCGTCGTAACTCCACTGCGACAGCCAGCTGCGCAGCGAGCAGTACCGGGCCAATCCGATGGGGGAGTTGTTGACCACGCGCGGGTCACCGAGATAGCAGGTGCCGGGTGCGCGCTCGTTGGGGTCGACGGCCGGGTCGAGCCAGCGCGGATCGGCCATGGTGCCGTGCACGACGAAGCAGAACTCCTCGTCGCCACGCCCCTCTTTCTCGAGGGCTTCGAGTTTCTCCTTGACCCACGCGGTGATTCGCCGGTTGCGGTCGATCTGGGCCTGGCGGTAGCGCGCGAGGAACTCCGCGGTGTAGGGCGGCTGGTTCGGATTGTCCGGGTTGTAGAGGTCGAGTTCCGGATCGCGCTTGATCGGATCGGACTCGTCGAGAATCGAGGCGTCCAGCCATTCGGTGAGGGTGCCGTGGCGGCTGATGTGCGCGGCGAGCAGCATGATGCCGTCGGCGGGGATGTAGCCGAGTTCGCGCGCCTGCTGCTGGTAGTAGAGCGATAGCGATCCGCCGCCGCTCCAGCCGGCCAGCACCACCCTGTCGTAGCCCAGGCGCTGCTTGGCGTCGTTGATGACCTCGCCGAGATCCTGCACCACCTTCTCCATGATCAGTGCCGAGTCGGTGCCACGGAAGCGGCTGTTGGCGTAGATGACGTGATGCCCGGCGCGGGCAAGGGCGTTGACCATCGGCAGGTAGGCGCCGCCGCCGATGGGGTGCATGAACACCAGTGCGGTGTCGCTGGGTGTCTCGGGTTTCAGGTGATAGCACTCCAGCACCACGATCTCGGCCAGCCCGCCGTAGACATCCCGGACACCCGAGGTGTTCTGGAACGCAACGAGATACGGGATGCGCTCGTATTTCACGAATGCTGGCCCAGGTCCGCCGCCAGAACCGCATCGGAGGGCGTGAGTCGCCTGCTGGTGTCGACGGCGACCACCTTCCAGTCGACGGTGTTGTACTCGTCGAACTTGCGGCGGGTGCGTTCGCGAACCTTCTCCGGCGCGCCGTGATGCACGCCCTGCGGGGCGTGGCTGATCAGACCGGGTGGCATCGGGGCGCCGTACAGCGAGCCGCCGTGGAAGAAGGCGATCTCGTCGTAGTCGACGTTGCGGTGATACCAGGGGGTGCGCTCGGTTCCGGCGACCGTCTCGGCGGGCTTGGGCAGGAAGTTGCACACCACCACACCGGTCGCCTGCATGAACAGATGCACGGTCGGCGGCAGGTGCACGCTGTCGGAGGTGACGACGTTGTAGTCGTCGATGTTGAAGGTGAAGGCGAAGTTGTCGCCGCGCCAGCCCTCGACGTCGAGCGGATTGTGTTCGTACAACAGCGTCGTGGGCCCGGCTCCATTGATGGGGTCGTGAATGAGCCGAACCTCGTAGGCCTCGCGGCCGTCGTCGTCGAGGGCCGCCGGTTCCGGAATGACGGCCAGGCCGGGATCGAAGGGCCAGTGCCGGCCGAGCGGTCCGGCGGGCGGGGTGCGGAACTCGTCGGCCTGGACCATCAGCCAGGTGCTCTCGGTGTCCGGGATCTGCCGCCACGTGCATGCCTTCGGCAGGTAGATCCAGTCACCCGGCCGGTAGGTCAGCGGGCCGAACTCCGTCTCCAGCCGGCCGCTGCCGCTGTGGACGAAACACAGCACGTCGCCGTCGACGTAGCGCACGTAGAACGGCATCTCGGCCGAGCGGCGGCTCAGCGAGATGCGGCAGTCGGCGTTGGAGAACAGCAGCAGCGGCCCGCCGCGCGCGTCGGTGAGGTCCTCGGGCTTGAGCTGATCGGCCAGCACGTCGACCGGCCGCAGCGGTCCCGACGCGCGGTAGGCGGTCGGATCGTGGCGGCGCAGGAAGTTGGCGGTGCGGCCGGTGAACCCGTTTCGGCCCAGCTCGTCGTCTTTGAGACCGTCGAGATCGGCGTGCATCCGCCGGGGTGTGCTGCCTTTGCGCAGGTGAACGAAGGATTCCATGGGATCTCCCGGGGCCGGCGGCGGAAAAACTGAATCCGACATTACTTTTCGCCCATGGCTGTGACAAGGCATTTTGCCGATTCGGGTCACGGCCGGATCACGAGTTGATTTCGCGCGCCGGTGAGCACATGTTTTACTTCTCCCTGGCATTTCCGACAGTTCGGGGTAAGAGAAAGCTGGGGTGGATTGGTGAAGTCCCTCTTCGAGAAGGTGCGAGGCGTGTCGCGCCGCGTGGCGGTCGTGGCCGTGGCCGCGGCGGCACTGCCGGGCCTGATTGGCGTGGTGGGCGGTTCGGCCACGGCGAACGCGTTCTCGCGTCCCGGTCTGCCGGTGGAATACCTGGATGTGCCGTCGCCGAGCATGAATCGCACTGTGCGCGTGCAGTTCCAGAGCGGCGGACCGAACTCCCCGAACGTCTGGCTGCTCGACGGCCTGCGCGCTCAGGACGACTACAACGGCTGGGATATCAACACCCAGGCGTTCGAGTGGTACCTGGACTCGGGCCTGTCGATCTCGATGCCGGTGGGCGGCCAGTCCAGCTTCTACGCCGACTGGTACCGGCCCGCCTGCGGCAAGGCCGGCTGCTTCACCTACAAGTGGGAGACCTTCCTGACCCAGGAGGCGCCCGCGTGGCTGGCCGCCAACCGTCAGGTCAAGCCGAACGGCATGGCCGCGATCGGCCTGTCGATGGCCGGCTCGTCGTCGATGACGCTGGCCGCCTGGCATCCCGACTTGTTCACCTACGCCGGCTCGATGTCGGGCTTCCTGAACCCGTCCGAGGGATCGTGGCCGTTCCTGATCGGTATCTCGATGGGTGACGCCGGCGGTTTCAAGTCCGAGGACATGTGGGGCCCGTCGAGTGACCCGGCCTGGAAGCGCAACGACCCGATGGTCCAGATCCCGCGGCTGGTGGCAAACAACACTCGCCTGTGGGTGTACTGCGGCAACGGCCAGCCCAACGAGCTCGGCGGCGGCGATCTGCCGGCCACCTTCCTGGAGGGCCTGACCATTCGCACCAACCGCACCTTCCGCGACAATTACCTCGCGGCGGGCGGCAAGAACGGCGTGTTCAACTTCCCGAACAACGGCACGCACAACTGGGCCTACTGGGGCCGCGAGCTGCAGGCGATGAAGCCTGATCTGCAGCGCGTCCTCGGCGCAGGCTAAGTCGTCACCAAAAGCGGGCCCTCGGCATCGAGCCGGGGGCCCGCTTTTGTATGGGCGGGCGTCGAAAGTGCGCGCAGATCGCCGGATTCGCGTGAATCGCGATCTGTGCGCACACTCGACGATCTACTTCAGTTCGGCTGAACTCAGTCCCAGCAGACGGCGGGCCACCACCAGCAACTGGATCTGCTGGGTGCCCTCGAAGATGTCGAGGATCTTGGAGTCCCGCGCCCACTTCTCCAGCAGCGTCTGCTCGGAATAGCCTGTGGTGCCCGCCATCTCGACGGCCTTGAGGGTGATATCGCTGGCCACCCGGGCGGCCTTGGCCTTGCCCATCGAGGCCTGCATGGAGTTGGGAATGTTGTTGTCGGCCTGCCACGCCGAGCGCAGTGTCAGCAGATACCCCGCCTCCCAGTCGGCCTCCATGCGCAGGAACTCCGCGGCCGCTGCGCTCTGGGCGTGCGCGGGTGCGTCGTAGGAGATCTCGATACCGGCCTTCGTGAGGATGGTGCGCAGTTCCTCCAGTGCAGCGCGCGCGACGCCGACGGCCATCGCCGCGACGATGGGGCGGGTGTTGTCGAAGGTCTCCATGACCCCGGCAAAACCCTTCTCGACCTCGATCTCCGGGCTGCCGAGCAGGTTCTCTTTCGGGATGCGTGCGTTGTCGAAACGGATCACTGCGGTATCGGAGGCCTTGATGCCGAGTTTGTGCTCGAGGCGCTCGACGGTGACGCCGGGATGCTCGCGCGGCACGATGAAACTCTTGATGGCGGCGCGGCCCTTGGTCTTGTCGAGGGTGGCCCACACCACGATGTGCGAGGCGCGCGACCCGGCGGTGACGTAGATCTTCTCGCCGTTGATGACGTATTCGTCGCCGTCGAGCACCGCCGTCGTCGACACCGCCGCGGAGTCCGAGCCGAACGACGGTTCGGTGATGGCCATTGCCGCCCAGATTCCCTTGCCGAGCCGCATCAGTTGCTCGTCGGTGGCCACCCCGGACACCGCCGCGTTGCCCAAACCCTGGCGGGGCACGCTCAGCAGCAGCGCAATGTCGCCCCAGGCGATCTCAAGGGCGTTGAGGAGCGCGGACATGTTGGCGCCGTTGATGTTTCCCTTGGGTCCGTCCTCGGCGGAGCGGAAGGCGTCGGTTCCGGCGAAGGAGATGGTCTTGGCGGCGGTGATGGCCTCGAACAGTGTGGCGATGGTGTCCAGTTCGACCGGATAGGCGTGCTCGTTGAGGTCGTACTTGCGCGATATCGGTCGCAGAATCTCCGCGGCGCCTTTGTGGGCCATGTCGATGACGGCTTCGAGTTTTTTGGGCAGTTCGAGATTGATCGCCATTAGAGAACCACCACTCCCTCTGCGACGCCGACGGCCCGCAGGTCGCGGTACCAGCGTTCGACCGGATGCTCCTTGGTGTAGCCGTGCCCGCCGAGCAGTTGCACGCCGTCGAGGCCGATCCGCATGCCCTTGTCGGCGGCGAGCTTGCGGGCCAGAGCGGCCTCGCGGGCGAACGGCAGTCCCTGGTCGGCACGCGCCGCCCCGCGCCAGGTGACCAGCCGCAGACCGTCGAGTTCGATCGCGATGTCGGCGCACATGAACGCGACGGCCTGGCGGCGGGCGATCGGTTCGCCGAACGCTTCGCGGTCCTTGACGTAGGGGATGACGTAGTCGAGCACCGCCTGACTTGTACCGGCGGCCAGTGCGGCCCAGCCCAGCCGGGCCAGCGCGATGGTCTGTGAGTAGGACTCGTCGTCGCCGATGCGGGCGGACTCCGGCACGATCACCTGATCGAACCGGACCTGGCCGAGTGCGGCGGCGCGGATGCCCATGCTGCGGTCGTGTTGCACGGTCACGCCCTGGCTGGAAGCCTCGACGATGAACATCGCCGGACGGCCGTTGAATTGCGCTGCGACGACTAACAACTCGGCGTCGGCGGCCGCCGGAACCAGGGACTTGATCCCGTCGATGCGGTAGCCGCTCGGGGTGCGCACCGCGGTGGTCGTGAGCTTCGTCGGGTCGAACAACGCGTGCGGCTCGGCGATCGCCACACATGCCTGCGGTACGTGCTCGCCGGCGAACTCTCTGAGGTAGGTGGCCTGCTGGTCGGCGTCGCCGAAGTGGGTGATGACCGATGCGACGCCGCCGGGGGCGAGGATCGGCAGCGCCAGTCCCATGTCGCCGTGCGCCAGCGCTTCGGCCACCAGCGCGTTGGTCACCGTTGTGCGGCTCTCGGCGATGCCGTCGTAGTCCTCGGGCACGTTGATCGCGGTGATGCCGAGTTCGGCGGCTTGGCGGTGAGGTCCCCGGGGTAGGCGGCGGCGTCGTCGGCGGCGCGCGCGGCCGGGCGCAGCACCTCCTCGGCGAACTCGGTGACCGTCTCGACGATCATCTTCTGGTCGTCGTCGGGGGTGAGGTCGAAGTAGTCCGAGCCCGCCGTGGGCGCCAG
>VEQU01000073.1 GCA_018883075.1 Mycobacterium sp. | reverse complement strand
GGATGCGGGGTGATCGTCGCCTCCGGCACACCGCCGGTGCCCGCCGAGGTCTCCGCCGAGGCCTGGCTGGTGGCCGACCTCGACACCGGCGACGTCATCGCCGCCCGCGATCCGCACGGCCGGCACCGTCCCGCAAGCCTCATCAAGGTGCTGACCGCCATGGCGGCCATCAACGAACTTCCGCTCAACCGGATCATCGACGGCACCCAGGAGGACGCGAACTCCGAGGGCACCAAGGTCGGGGTCGAGCCCGGCGGCCGCTACACCGTCAATGACCTGCTGCACGGGCTGGTGATGCACTCCGGCAACGACGCCGCGCACGCATTGGCTGTCGCGCTCGGCGGGATGGACGTCGCGCTGGGCAAGATCAATACGCTGGCCGGCAAGCTGGGCGGGCGTGACACCCGGGCGGCCACCCCGTCGGGTCTGGACGGCCCGGGCATGAGCACATCGGCTTATGACATCGGGCTTTTCTACCGCTACGCGTTCAACAATCCGGTCTTCGCCGACATCGCCCGCACCCGCGATTACCAGTTCCCCGACGCCGGCGGGCCGCCCTACCCCGTGGAGAACGACAACAAACTGCTCTACAACTATCCCGGCGCACTCGGCGGCAAGACGGGTTACACCGACGACGCCGGGCAGACCTTCGTCGGCGCGGCCCAGCGTGACGGTCGCCGTCTGGTGACGGTGCTGCTCAAGGGCAGCCGCCAGCCCATCGCCCCGTGGGAGCAGGCGGCACGGCTGCTGGACTACGGGTTCGCCACCGCGCCGGGCACCAAGATCGGCACCCTCATCGAGCCGGATCCGTCGCTCGCCCCACCCAAGGCCGACACCGTCGACCTATCGTCGGCCCCAGTGCTGAGCGCCGACGCCCTGCCGGTCCGGGTGGGTGTCGCGGTGATCGGTACCGTCGTGGTGTTCGGCCTGATCATGGGCGCGCGCTCGTTCAACCAGCGGGTGCGGACCTAGACCGTCGGGAGTCCGTAGCCGCCCACGCCGCTGCGAACAGCACGAGCCGCGCGGTGACGTAGGCGAACACCATCAGACCCAGAACGGGTCCGAAGATCACCCCGGCCGGGCCGTGCAGCACCACCCGCAGGTACACCGATGCAAGCTGTTTGACGACCTCGAAGCCGACCGCGGCAAGCAGTCCAGCTCGTACCGCGGTGCTCAGCGGCACGGGTTGTCGCGGCAGCTTGGCGATCATCCAGCTGAACATCAGCCACGCCACCAGCACCGACCCCAGCAGGGACAGCACCCGCAGTCCTCCACTGAGCCGCGCCACCGGATCGGACAGCCCGGAGAGCGCCAGGATGAGCAGAGTCGCGATGAACGCTGACGCCAGAGCGGCCAGGTCAGAGGCCTTGGTACGGATGAAACCCGCTGTGCCGGTGGGCTGTTGCCACATCTCCGACAGCGCGGTGCGCAGGTTGTCCATCCAGCCCAGCCCCGCCCACAGTGCCGTCGCCAGGCCGAGCACGCCGATGGAGGCCCGCGACGAGATCGCCGCGTCCATCAGTCCGGTGACCACCGCGGCGAAGTCACTCGGCACGGCGGCTTTGACCTGAGCGTCGATGCGGCTCAGCAGCGCGGGCTGACCGGCGAGGATGAAACCGACCGTCGCGAAGCCGACCATCAGCAGCGGGAACATCGCGAAGAGGGTGAAGTAACTGATGCCCGCGGCGTAGAAGTCGCCGTGCGCCGCGCTGTACCACTGTTCCGCGCGCAGCGCCCGGCGCCAGGCATTGATCAGCAGGGCAGGAACCCCAACCGGTCGTACACCCTGGCCAGAGTCGCGCCGGCGACCTCGCGGGCGTGCTCGGCGCCCCTGGCGAGGATCGCGTGCAGTTCCGCCGGGTCGGCGAGCAGTTCGGCGACGCGAGCGGCGATCGGGGTGACGTAGGCGACGACGGCCTCGGCGGTCTCGGACTTCAGGTCCCCGTACCCGCGGCCGGAGTACCCGGCGACGAGCGTGTCCACCCCGATGCCGGTGACCGCCGACTGGATCGACAGCAGGTTGGACACCCCGGGTTTGGCCTCGGGGTCGAAGCGGATCTCGCGCTGGGAGTCGGTGACCGCCGAGCGGATCTTCTTGGCGGAGACCTTCGGGTCGTCGAGCAGGTTGATCAGCCCCGCCTCGGTGGCCGCGGATTTGCTCATCTTCGCGGTCGGCTCGGCGAGGTCGTAGATCTTGGCGGTCTCTTTCGCGATCATCACCTCCGGCACCACGAAGGTGTCCGGGAACCGCGCGTTGAACCGGCCGGCGACGTCGCGGGCCAGTTCCAGATGCTGACGCTGGTCCTCACCGACCGGTACCAGGTTGGTGTCGTAGAGCAGGACGTCGGCGGCCTGCAACACCGGGTAGGTGAACAACCCGACCGTGGTGGAATCACTGCCCTGCTTGGCCGACTTGTCCTTGAACTGGGTCATCCGCGACGCCTGCCCGAAGCCGGTGAAACAGCCCAGTACCCAGGACAACTCCGCGTGGGCGGGAACGTGGCTCTGCACGAAGATCGTCGAGCGCGCCGGGTCGATACCGAGCGCCAGGTACTGCGCGGCGGTGATCAGCGTGCGCCGGCGCAGCACCGCAGGATCCTGGGGAACGGTGATCGCGTGAAGATCCACCACGCAGAAGAAGGTCTCGTAATCGTCCTGCAGGTCCACCCACTGTTTGACTGCGCCGAGGGCGTTGCCCAGGTGCAGCGAGTCCGACGTCGGCTGGACACCGGAGAAAACGACACGGGATCTCGGGCTCATGGTGGTTCAATCCTGTCATGCGCAAACTGCTGGCCGTGGCAACCGCGGCATTGACCGCCACCACGTTGATCGCCGGGTGCTCGACCGGCGGCCCCGGTTCCGGCGAGAAACGCCCACCCGGGGCCGCGGTGGTGATCGTCTCCGGCGGCGACGCCGTCAGCCCGTTCACCACTCCCGACCAGGCGTGCGCCACCGGTCTGGCGGCGGGCAACACCGACACCGCGATCCGCGACTACCTGCTCGCCAAGGGCTACACCACCTACACCTCACCGGCCATGAACGGCCGCGGCCAGGTGACCGACCAGCAGGGCTTCGGCGCCTTCGGGGTCTGCCCGGTCACGCTGCCGGAGAACATGACGGTGAACTCCACCGGCAGTATCGACACCGCCGGCGAGCACCTGGCCCGATTCGTCAACTGGCTGCACAACGACAAGGGCGTCACCGAGGTCGACTTCGTCGCGCACTCGATGGGCGGGCTGTACTCGCGGGCGGCGATCCGGGTGCTGGCCACCACCGACTCCCCCGTCACGGTGCGTTCGCTGACCACCATCGGCACCCCGTGGCAGGGCTCCTATATCGGCGACTACTCCAATGACGTACTCAAGCTCAACGACTGCCTGGGCGACACGTTCTGCGAGTCCATGATGAAGAACGGCAAAGCCGAGGTGCTACGCACCGTGTCCGGCTCCGGACGCGAGGTCAGCCAGCCGTTCCTCATGGGCAAGAACGGCTGGAACGAATTCCAGGCCGGCGTGCTGGACAAGATCCCGGTGGTATTGATTGCCGGCAAGCGGTTCACCAAGGACGGTCAGGTCAATCCGGCGGTGTGGCCCAACGACGGCATCGTCGCCGAGCAGAGCGCGCTGGCCAAGAGCGTCAGCGACCCGGTGCTGCCACACCGGCGCTGCCACACCTTCGACAACACCCACAGCATCTTCATCTCCGATCTGGCGAAGCTGGAGTGGGACACCGCGCTCACCTGGAACCCACAGGTGCTCGAGGTGATCAACAAGGGGCTCCAGGACGCGTCCGCGGCTCTGGAGGGCCCCAACAGGGAGGGCTGCCCGGCGCCCTAGTCGCCCCAGCCGCTCTAGTCGAACTCGACGGTCACCGGGGCGTGGTCGGTCCACCGCAGCGCGTAGGCCGCAGGCTTCTCGACGTGTGCTGAGCGGGCCCGCGCGGCCAGCGATTCGGTGGCCAGGTGGTAGTCGATACGCCAGCCGGCATCGTTGTCGAACGCCTTGCCCCGCCACGACCACCAGCTGTACGGACCGGGCCGCCCAGGGTGCATCCGTCGCACCACGTCGACCCACCCCGACTCGGTGAGTTCGGTCAGCCACTGCCTTTCACTGGGCAGGAATCCGGCCTTCTTGACGTTGGCCTTCCAGGCCTTGATGTCGTTCTCGGTGTGCGCGATGTTCCAGTCCCCGCACAGCACCGCATCGCGGTCGTCGGCGTTGAGTTCGGCCATCCGTTTGGCCAGCACGGCCATGAACCGTTCCTTCTCCACCTGCCGGTCGGTGCCGGCCTCACCGGTGTGCACGTACACGCTGCCGATGGTGGTGCCGTCGGCCAGATCGACCTCCAGGTAGCGGCCGTGGGACTCGAATTCGGTTCCGCTCAGGCCGATCCGGCTCGCCGCGAACGGAGCCCGGCTCAAGACGGCGACGCCGCTGCGGCCCTTCATGTGCGCCTGGGCCGACGCCAGGTGCCAGCCACTGTTCAGCGCGGGCGCCAACGCCTCGGCGAGCTGGTCGTCGTCGGCGCGGGTCTCCTGCAGGCACACCACGTCAGCGCGGGTGGTGTCCAGCCAGTGCAACAGCCCGAGATTGCGCTCCGAGCGCTGCCGCACCGCCGCGCGCACACCGTTGACGTTGATGGTCGTCACGATCACGCCGGGCAACCTATCGTGACCGCGGGCCGGGCCTGCGCCGGGCGCTCAGTCCAGGGCGTACTTGAGGTTGTCGGCCAGGGTGGCCAGGAACTGCTCGCTGGTCTGCCACGGATGGTCGGGGCTGATCAGCAGCGCGAGGTCCTTCGTCATCTGCCCGCCCTCGACGGTCGCGATGACGACCTCCTCGAGCCGGTTCGCGAACTCGATCACCTCGGGGGTGTTGTCGAGTTTCCCGCGATGCTCCAGCCCGCGGGTCCAGGCGAAGATCGACGCGATGGGGTTGGTGGACGTCGGCTTGCCCTGCTGATGCTGGCGGTAGTGACGTGTCACCGTGCCGTGCGCGGCCTCGGCCTCGACGGTCTGGCCGTCCGGGGTCATCAGCACCGAGGTCATCAGGCCCAGTGACCCGTAGCCCTGCGCCACGATGTCGGACTCCACGTCACCGTCGTAGTTCTTGCACGCCCACACGTACCCGCCCTCCCACTTCAGGCAGGAGGCCACCATGTCGTCGATCAGCCGGTGCTCGTAGGTCAGTCCGCGCTTGTCGAACTCTTCCTTGTAATCCTCGTCGAAGATGCGCTGGAACTCGTCTTTGAACATGCCGTCGTAGGCCTTGAGGATGGTGTTCTTGGTCGACAGGTACACCGGATAGTTCTGCTGCAGCGCATAGCTGAACGACGAATGGGCGAAGTCCTGGATGGACTTCTTGAAGTTGTACATGCCCATGACGACGCCACCGTCTTCGGGGATGCGCACCACCTCGTGGACCATCGGCTCGCTGCCGTCCTCCGGGGTGAAGGTGATGGTGACGGTGCCGGGGCGGTCCACTTTGAAGTTGGTGGCGCGGTACTGGTCGCCGAACGCGTGCCGGCCGATGATGATCGGCTTGGTCCACCCTGGCACCAGGCGCGGGATGTTGGAGATGACGATCGGCGCCCGGAAGATCGTGCCACCCAGGATGTTGCGGATGGTGCCGTTGGGCGACAGCCACATCTTCTTGAGGTTGAACTCCTTGACCCGGGCCTCGTCGGGGGTGATGGTCGCGCACTTCACGCCGACGTGGTGCTTGAGGATCGCGTTGGCGGAGTCGATGGTGACCTGGTCGTCGGTGGCGTCCCGGTTCTCCATGCCCAGGTCGTAGTACTCCAGGTTGATGTCGAGGTAGGGCAGGATCAGGGTGTCTTTGATGAACTTCCAGATGATGCGGGTCATCTCGTCGCCGTCGAGCTCCACCACGGTGCCTTCGACCTTGATCTTGCGTCCGCTCGACATACGAGTCCGCATCCTCCTGCGCCGGGGCGAGCGTGCGCTCGCGCGCCCAACACTACAAGGCGCGGGTCAGGGCCGCGGGGCGGCGCAGGCTACTGACCAGTAGCTTCGCCGGCGGCGGGCGGGACTGGCGGGTGCTCACGGGTATGCGATAGGCTTAGCAGCGGTTATGAGCGTCAGCGTCAAGCCCCGGCTCGCTGGCCGGCAACCCTCCAACCGCGGTGGGGTGCCCCGGGTGATGACCAGGTTGAGCAGCCGTATCGGCTGCGCGGCAAGCGCGGGTCCGCTCGACGGGCCCCCCGAGTAGACAGGGAAACCTGATGCGGAGCCCCCATATGTGTCACTGTCGCTGACCCTTCGCCGCGTCATTCCCGTCGGGTTGCCGACGGGTCGCGGCGCGCAAGTCCAGCCGTTCAGTGACCCCCAGGAGCCAGAACCGTCATGACCAACCCCGAGCACTGGTCGTTCGAGACCAGACAGATCCACGCCGGGCAGGCGGCCGATCCCGCCACCCATGCCCGCGCGCTGCCGATCTACCAGACCACGTCCTACACCTTCGACAGCACCGACCACGCCGCGGCGCTGTTCGGCCTCGCCGAGCCGGGCAACATCTACACCCGGATCATGAACCCGACCACCGACGTCGTCGAGCAGCGCATCGCCGCCCTCGAGGGCGGGGTGGCCGCGCTGCTGCTGGCCTCGGGTCAGGCCGCGGAGACCTTCGCGATCCTCAACCTGGCCGGCACCGGCGACCACATCGTGTCCAGCCCGCGACTCTACGGCGGCACCTACAACCTGTTCCACCACACCCTGCCGAAGCTGGGCATCGAGACGACGTTCGTAGAAGACCCCGACGACCCGGATTCCTGGCAGGCGGCAGTCCGGCCGAACACCAAGGCGTTCTTCGGTGAGACCATCTCCAACCCGAAGATCGACATCCTCGACATCCCCGCGGTGTCGTCGGTGGCCCACGGTAACGGCGTGCCGCTGATCGTCGACAACACCATCGCCACGCCGTATCTGATTCAGCCGCTGTCACTGGGCGCCGACATCGTGGTGCACTCGGCCACCAAGTACCTCGGCGGGCACGGCACCGCGATCGCCGGGGTGATCGTCGACGGCGGAAACTTCGACTGGACCGCGTCGGGACGTTTCCCCGGGTTCACCGTCCCGGACCCGAGCTACCACGGAGTGGTGTTCGCCGAGCTGGGTCCGCCGGCCTTCGCGCTGAAGGCCCGCGTGCAACTGCTGCGTGATCTCGGTTCGGCGGCCGCACCGTTCAACGCCTTCCTGATCGCCCAGGGCCTGGAGACGCTGAGCCTGCGCATCGAGCGGCATGTGGCCAACGCCCAGAAGGTCGCCGAGTTCCTCGACGCCCACGACGACGTGGTGAGCGTCAACTACGCCGGGCTGCCCAGCTCGCCGTGGTACCAACTTGGAAAGAAGCTGGCGCCCAAGGGAACCGGCGCGGTGCTGTCCTTCGAACTGGCCGGCGGTGTCGAAGCGGGGAAGGCGTTCGTCAACGCCCTGCAACTGCACAGCCACGTCGCCAACATCGGGGACGTCCGCTCCCTGGTGATCCACCCGGCGTCCACCACCCACCAGCAGCTCTCGGCGGCCGAGCAACTGGCCTCCGGCGTCACACCCGGCCTAGTCCGCCTCGCCGTAGGTCTCGAGGGCATCGAGGACATCCTCGCCGACCTCGAACTCGGCTTCGCCGCCGCCCGAACGGCGGCGCGCGCGTCGGCCTCGGCGGGCGCTTGAGGGACCCGGACATGACCCTGTCGGACGAGCGCTTGCGCGAAGACCATTCGGGCACAGCCGAGCGCATCGACGCCCTGCCCGCCGAAGGCGAGACCGGTGTCGTCGATATCGGCGCGCTCACGCTGGAGAACGGCACGGTGCTCGACGACGTCTCCATCGCGGTGCAGCGCTGGGGCGAGCTGTCCCCCAACCGCGACAACGTCGTCGTGGTGCTGCACGCGCTCACCGGCGACTCGCATGTCACCGGACCGGCCGGCCCCGGCCACCCCACCCCCGGGTGGTGGGACGGCATCGCCGGGCCGGGCGCCCCGATCGACACCGACCGCTGGTGCGCGGTGGCCACCAACGTCCTCGGCGGCTGCCGCGGATCCACCGGCCCGAGTTCGCTGGCCCGCGACGGCAAGCCGTGGGGTTCGCGATTCCCGGCAATCACCATCCGCGATCAAGTCAACGCCGACATCGCCGCACTGGCCGCCCTCGGCATCACCGAGGTGGCCTCGGTGGTGGGCGGCTCGATGGGCGGCGCCCGGGCACTGGAGTGGGCCGTCGGACACCCCGACCGGGTGCGCTCGGCGCTGGTCCTGGCGGTCGGGGCGCGCGCGACCGCCGATCAGATCGGCACCCAGAGTGCACAGATCGCGGCGATCACCTCCGACCCGAACTGGCAGGGCGGCGACTACCACTCCACGGGGCGATCCCCCAGCAATGGTCTGGAACTGGCCCGCCGGTTCGCCCACCTGACCTACCGCGGCGAGCTGGAACTGGACACCCGCTTCGGCAACGACGCCCAAGGCGATGAGCGCCCGCTGGACGGCGGGCGCTACGCCGTGCAGAGCTACCTGGAGTACCAGGGCGCAAAACTGCTGCGCCGGTTCGACGCCGGCAGCTACGTCACGCTGACCGACGCGCTGTCCAGCCACGACGTCGGGCGCGGGCGCGGCGGGGTGGCCGCGGCGCTGCGGTCCTGCCGGGTGCCGGTGGTGGTCGGCGGCATCACCTCCGACCGGCTCTACCCACTGCGGCTGCAGGAGGAGTTGGCCGATCTGCTGCCCGGCTGCACCGGCCTCAACGTAGTGGAGTCGATTTACGGCCACGACGGCTTCCTGATCGAGACCGAGGCGGTGGGCCGGCTGATCCGCCAAGCCCTCACCCTCGCCGACGGGCAGCGGTGAGCGACCCTCGGCACGAGCGGTCGCTGTCCTTCGGTTCCCAGGCCGCCGCCTACGAGCGCGGCCGGCCGTCCTATCCGCCGGAGGCCATCGACTGGCTGCTCGCCCCCACCGCAACCTGGGAAGCGCGCGACGTGCTCGACCTCGGGGCCGGCACCGGCAAGCTCACCACCCGACTGGTGGAGCGGGGCCTTCGGGTGGTGGCCGTCGACCCGATCGCCGAGATGCTCGAGGTACTGCGAGCCACCGTGGCGGACACCCCGGCGCTGCTGGGCACCGCCGAGCAGATCCCGTTGGAGGACAACACCGTCGACGCCGTACTGGTGGCTCAGGCGTGGCACTGGTTCGACCCGCAGCGCGCGGCGGCGGAGGTGGCCCGGGTGCTGCGGCCGGGCGGCCGGCTAGGACTGCTGTGGAACGTGCGCGACGAACGGCTGGGCTGGGTCAAGGAGTTCGGGCGCATCGTCGGCGGCGAACGCGATATCGACGACACGCGGGTGGACCTGCCGGCGCCGTTCACCGACGTCGCCACCCACCACGTGGAGTGGACCAACTACATCACCCCGCAGGCGCTGATCGACTACGTGGCCTCCCGCAGCTACTGCATCACCTCACCAGCGGAGGTGCGCACCCGCACCCTCGACGAGGTACGCGACCTGCTGGCCACCCACCCGGCACTGGCCAACTCCAGCGGCATCGCGGTGCCCTACATCACGGTGTGCATCCGGGCGACGCTGAACTGAGCGTCTGAACCGACCTCAGCTGGTGCCCAGAGGGTCGACGGTCCACGCGATGTAGACCATGGCGGCGCACACCGCCGACATCATGGATACGTCGATCGCCTTGCTGCGCACCACCAGAACCCCAGCCCGGTCATCGGGCAGCATGATCCGCAGCCCGGCGGCCACGCCCACCCCGACCCCGATCAGCAGCGCTCCGCGGCGCCAGAATCCGGCGGCCACCAGCACCGCCGCCACCAGACCGATCGCCGCGACGGTGAGCACCGGCCACTGGCGGCGGCCGACCGCCCGCCAGTACTGCCGGCTGAATCTCATGACGATTGCGCGGACTCGGCCGACTCGACCACGTTGGTCAGCAGGAACGCCCGGGTCAGCGGTCCCACCCCGCCAGGGTTCGGCGACACCCATCCGGCGACGTTCCACACGTCGGGGTGCACGTCACCGGTGAGCTTGCCGTCCACCCGGCTGACGCCGACGTCCACCACCGCCGCGCCCGGGCGCACCATATCGGGCGTCAGCATGTGCGGCACACCCACCGCGGCGACGATGATATCGGCTTGGCGGGTCAATGCGGGAAGATCGCGGGTTCCGGTGTGGCACAAAGTGACCGTCGCGTTCTCGCTGCGCCGGGTCAGCAGCAGACCCAGCGGGCGGCCCACCGTGACACCGCGGCCGATCACCACCACGTGCGCACCGTTGATCTCGACGCCGAAGCGGCGCAGCAGGTGCACGATGCCGCGCGGCGTGCACGGCAGCGGGGCGGGTTCGTTCAGCACCAGCCGGCCCAGGTTGGTGGGGTGCAGGCCGTCGGCATCCTTGGCCGGGTCGATGCGTTCCAGGGCGGCGTTCTCGTCGAGGTGGCGCGGCAGCGGCAGTTGCACGATGTAGCCGGTGCACTGCGGGTCGGCGTTGAGTTCGTCGATGGTGTCCTCGAGTTGCGCGGCGCTGGCGTCGGCGGGCAGGTCGCGCCGGATCGAGGTGATGCCCACCTTGGCGCAGTCGGCGTGCTTGCCCTTGACGTAGGAGGGCGAGCCGGGATCGTCCCCC
>VEQU01000011.1 GCA_018883075.1 Mycobacterium sp. | reverse complement strand
TCAAGAAGCTCAAGGTCTACGGCGGCGGTGAGCACCCGCACACTGCCCAGCAGCCCAAGGCTCTGGAAATCTAAGGAGCGGACAAATGATTGGTGAATGGAACAATGGCACCGGCCGTCGCAAATCCAGCGTCGCCCGTGTGTTTCTGAAAAAAGGCTCCGGCAAGATCACCGTGAATGGCAAGGACATCGCCGCCTACTTTGGCCGCGAAACCTCCATCATGATCGCCAAGCAGCCCCTGGCACTGACCAACAACCTCGAAGCTTTCGACATTCAGGTCAATGTGCACGGTGGTGGTGAATCCGGCCAAGCCGGCGCCACACGCCACGGCATCACCCGCGCCCTGATCGATTACGACGCCGCCCTCAAGCCCGCGCTCAGCGCTGCTGGCTTCGTGACCCGCGACGCCCGTGAAGTCGAGCGTAAAAAGGTCGGTCTGCACTCCGCCCGCCGTCGCAAGCAGTTCTCCAAGCGCTGATCTGCTGGACTGCCCGACCCCAAAGCCGCAACGGTTCGCCGCTGCGGCTTTTTTCATGGCCGCGTGCACGCCCGCATTGAGCAGATGCTCACCAAGCGCCGCGCAGTCGATCTGTGCCGCGTCGCGGGTTGTTGCTGTTGCTGTAGCTGCTGACGTAGCCGCATACCCTCGCGCGTCCACCGCGCTGTCCGGCTCACGCAGAACCCATCCGGCCTGTCCTTTCCACATGCCCAGCAGCAGGAGAATTTGCATGACGATCTACGCCAAGACCCACAGCGAATCCCGTGATCAACCGCCCTCGACGGAGACGGTCGACGTCCGTGGCCCACGCTTCGCGGCCTGGGTCACCACCGCGGTACTGCTCGCGGTACTGGCGGCGTCGGCCTTTTCGACCGCGGTGTCAGCGAGCCTGCTCGCCGTGCAGGCCCTCGTCTTCGCGATCGGCGCGTACGCCGGCCCCCGCAGGCATCCCTACGGACGGATATTCTCCCGCCTCGTCGCACCCCGGCTGGGACCGGTGACCGAGCGGGAGCCCGTCGCACCTCTGCGCTTCGCCCAACTCGTCGGTCTGGTGTTCGCCGTGACGGGACTGATCGGATTCGCTCTCGGCACCGGACTGGTCGGGGTCGTGGCCACTGCTCTCGCACTGGCCGCCGCCTTCCTCAACGCGGCCTTCGGTATCTGCCTCGGCTGCCAGATCTATCCGCTGGTGCACCGGCTGCGTAGGACGCAAGTCTGATGGCACGCTCCGACGTCCTGGTCTCCGCTGACTGGGCAGAGAAGAACCTCCACGCACCCGGCGTTGTCTTCGTCGAGGTCGACGAGGACACCAGTGCCTACGACACCGGCCATCTGGCCGGCGCGGTCAAACTCGACTGGAGGACCGACCTCCAGGATCCGGTGAAGCGTGACTTCGTCGATGCCCAACAGTTCTCGAAACTGCTCAGCGAGCGCGGCATCGCCAATGACGACACCGTGATCATCTACGGCGGGAACAACAACTGGTTCGCCGCGTACGCCTACTGGTACTTCAGGTTGTACGGTCACGCGGACGTCAAGCTTCTCGACGGCGGACGCAAGAAGTGGGAGCTCGACGGACGGCCGCTCACGACCGATGCCGTCGTGCGGCCGGCGACCAGTTACAGCGCAGCGGCCCCGGACAACAGCATCCGCGCATTCCGCGACGAGGTGATCGCGGCGATCGGGACCAAAAACCTCGTCGACGTGCGCTCACCGGATGAATTCAGCGGCAAGATCCTCGCCCCCGCCCACCTGCCGCAGGAGCAGAGTCAACGGCCCGGTCATATCCCGGGTGCGGTCAACGTGCCGTGGAGCAAGGCGGCCAACGAGGACGGAACTTTCAAGTCCGACGAGGAACTGGCCGCGCTCTATGCCGACGCTGGCGTGGACGGAAACACAGAGACCATCGCCTACTGCCGAATCGGCGAGCGGTCGTCGCACACCTGGTTTGTGCTCCGCGAACTCCTGGGCCACCGGAACGTGAAGAACTACGACGGTAGTTGGACCGAATACGGCTCTCTGGTGGGAGCCCCGATCGAGTTGGGAAGTTGATCATGTGCTCTGCACCGAAACAAGGACAGACCCTACCCGCCGGCGTGGACCTGGCACGGGAGACCGTCATCAGCGGCCGGGTCGTCGACGATTCCGGGGAGGCGGTCGGCGGGGCGTATGTCCGGCTGCTCGACTCCTCGGCGGAGTTCACCGCAGAGGTGGTCTCCTCGGCCACCGGTGACTTCCGGTTCTTCGCCGCCCCGGGCACCTGGACCGTGCGGGCACTGTCGCGGGTGGGCAACGGAGACGTCACCGTCGCGCCGCGCGGCGCCGGGTTGCACGAGGTCGACGTCAAGGTCGCGTGAGCGCACTGCCGCGATAAACTCTCGGCGTGGTCCTGTTCTTCGAGATTCTTCTGGTCGTGGCAACCGTGGTGATCACCTGGTTTGCGGTGTACGCGGTCTACCGGCTGATCACCGACGAGTCGTGACCGAAGAAACCCGGCCGGAGGCGGGCAGCGCCGACCGGGCGGTTGCGGCGGCCGCTGAGCGGGCCAAGCAGACCGCCAGCCTCAACATCCCCACATTCGAGGACATCCCGGTCGCGGACACCGCGAACCTGCGCAAGGGCGCGGACCTCAATAGCGCTCTGCTCGCGCTACTTCCCCTGGTGGGCGTGTGGCGCGGAGAGGGCGAGGGCCGCGGCCCGCACGGCGACTACCGGTTCGGACAGCAGATCATCGTCTCCCACGACGGAGGCGACTACCTCAACTGGGAGGCGCGTTCCTGGCGTCTCGACGAGGCCGGGGAGTTTCACAGCCCGGCCCTGCGGGAGACCGGCTTCTGGCGCTTCGTTCACGATCCCGCCGATCCCGGGGAGTCACAGGCGATCGAACTGCTGCTGGCGCACTCGGCCGGCTACGTCGAACTGTTCTACGGACATCCCCGCAGCCAGTCCGCATGGGAGTTGGTCACCGACGCGCTCGCGCGCAGCAAGTCCGGTTCACTGGTGGGCGGCGCGAAGCGACTGTACGGCATCGTCGAGAACGGCGACCTCGCCTACGTCGAGGAACGGGTCGACGCCGACGGCGGTCTGGTGCCCCACCTGTCCGCTCGGCTGACACGGCACATCGGATGAGACGGCGCACCGCCGCAGCGGCTCTTCTGGCAACCACCCTGCTGTGCGCGGGATGCGCGGCCGACGGCCCGGGTGACGAACGGCCGACGCCGCCGTCCGGCGCCGAGCCGGCGACCGGATCAGGATCCGCACCTGCTCACGGCGGTCTCGCGGAATGCCTGCGGGCCAACGGCGTAACGGACACCGCGGGCCCCGGAGCCGTCCTCGGAGCGCCTCCGGGGGTGGACCCGGCGACCTGGGACGCGGCGATGAAGGCCTGTTCGACGTTGGCTCCCGGACCGGCCGCTCCCTGATCGCGCGGGTGACGCCCGCAGTCGGGCGCTTCGGCGGTGATGACTTCCCGCAGAACCCGCACCGGCGCGGACGCACGGCCCTACCCTGACTGAATGCCCCGCATGTCCAGCGTGGACGCGGCGTTCTGGTTCGGAGAGACGCCGGGTTGGCATATGCACATCGGCGCACTGACGGTCTGCGATCCCACCCACGCACCCGACTTCTCCTTCGAGTACCTGCGAAAGCTGGTCGGTGAACGCCTGGGTGAACTCCCCCAGCTTCGCTACCGGGTCGAGGAGACGCCACTCGGACTGGACCTGCCGTGGTTCGTCGACGACGAGGAGCCGGATCTGGACTTCCACATCCGCCACATCGCGGTGCCGTCGCCGGGCGGGCGCAAGGAACTCGAGGATCTGGTGGCCCGGTTGATGTCCTACAAGTTGGACCGGTCGAAGCCGTTGTGGGAGATGTGGTTCATCGAGGGCCTCGAGCGCGGACGAGTCGGGCTGCTCACCAAGATCCACCACTGCCTCGTCGACGGCGTCTCAGGCGCGGGCGTCAGCGAGATTCTCTTCGACCTGGCCCCCGAACCTCGGCGGACCGCCGACAACCTGCCCGTCCGCAGCACCTCGGGTGGCGCGCCCCGCGTCGAGGTTCGGCTGATCAATGCGGTGGTCAATCTCGCGGTGAAGACTCCGTACCGGATCGTGCGGCTGCTGGATCAGACTGTGCGCCAACAACTTGCGGTCCGCGAAATCCCCGAGAGGCCTCCCGGCTACTTCGAGGCGCCCGCAACCCGGTTCAACACCGTCATCTCCCAGCAACGCCGATTCAGTTCGTCGCGGGTCTCACTCGACCGCATCAAGGCGGTGAAGGACGGTTATGGCGTCAAATTGAACGACGTGGTGCTCGCGCTCGTAGCCGGTGCGCTGCGTACCTATCTCAAGGATCGCGGGGAGCTTCCGGACCGCCCCCTGGTCGCTCAGGTTCCGGTGTCCACGAGGACCGACGCCACCGCGGTCGGCAATGCCATCAGTTCCATGACGGTGAGCCTGCCCACCACCGTCGCCGACGCGGCGGAGCGGATCGACGAAGTCTTCAAGGTGTCGAAGGCGGCCAAACAGATGGCCGAGGCGCTGACCGCCCGCCAGATCATGGGACTGACCGAGACCACTCCGCCCGGACTGTTCCGACTGGCCGCCCGGGCCTTCACGGCGAGCCGCCTCGGGGAGAACGTGCCGCCGATCAACCTGGTGGTGTCCAACGTCCCCGGCCCGCCTTTCCCGCTATACGCCGCGGGTGCCGTGGTGGAGCAGTTCACCCCGATCGGCCCGCTGCTGATGGACGTGGGCCTCAACGTGACCTGTTTCAGCTACTGCGAGCAGATGGACTTCGGCTTCGTCAGCACCCCGGCCATCGCCGAGGACATCGACAAACTGGCCGACGCGATCGAACCTGCGCTGGCGGATTTGGAGCAGGGGCTTGCGCGACCGCCGCGCCTACGGGGCCGTAAATAGGGACGGCCCCCGAGCTTTTGATCCGCGGCTGGACATCACCGCGCGCTCGGGGGCCGGGTGGCTGCCTGGAATTCGCCAGCGCGCGCACGGCGCAGGTGATTCCACGCACCCTTGACGATCGACCGCTTCACTGACGTTCAGCGGCTTTGACAATCGACCGCTTCACTGACGTTCAGCGGCGGCGTGCTGCTAGCGGGCAGCCACCTCACATGTCCATGAAGTACTACTCAAAATTCCGGACCACCTCCTTTCCTGTGTACGGCCGACCGTACCCGCGCAGCACGCCAGCGGCAACATGATTTCCGCTCGGATCAGCGATCGCTGAGTACGGCCTCGTCGACCAAGCGGGCCACCTCGCCGGCCAACGGGCTGCGTCCCAACGGGCGGTTGTCCAGGGTATGCACCCGGGCGGCCAGGGTGATACTGGACACCAGCCAAACCCCTTGTGCCGCTTCCAGGTCCGCAGGACGAAGTGCCTCGTAATCGCAGTCGTAGCCGTGTGCCCGCGCGACATCGAACAGCGCCTGCTGGGTGGTGCCACGCAGTATCGGGTACCACGGCGGGGGTGTGAGGAAGCACGGCGCGTCCGGGCGGCCGGTGGCGATCACCACGGTCGACCGTGGACCTTCGAGGATCAGACCCTCCGGGCTGACGAACACGACATCCTCGGCGCCCAGGGAGGTGGCGTGACGTAGGGCTGCCATGTTGACCGCGTAAGAGAGGGTCTTGGCTCCGGCGAGCAGCCAGGGCATCTCGTCGGCGGCGTTGGCGGCGAGTCCGCGGTTGAGCATGACGGCGGCCACTCCGTCCCGCCGTGCGGCAGCGATGCGATCGGGTAGGGCCGCGATGGTCAGGTAGGCGGTTGGCGCCGAACCACTCTCGCGCCCGCGGCTGTACACCAACCGCAGCGCACCGTCCTCGTCGGCGCGCTGTGCCCACTGCTGCACCGCGATACCGATCGCCGCCCGCCACGCCGCGAGATCCGGCGGGGGCAACCGCATCATCGCGGCCGAGTGGGCGAGCCGTTGCAGGTGCGCCTCCACCAGGCAGGCACCTGCATCACGGACCAGCAGCGTCTCGAACACACCGTCGCCCCGGACCGCGGCGAGGTCATCGGCGAACAGCAACGGCTGGGCGGGATCGTGCACGGCGCCGTCGAGGGTGACGAGCACCGCAGGCAGGCCCACCATGGGTGCAGAGAGTACCGGCCGGCTCGTAGGCTTATCCCATGACAGCCGTTCGGGCACCGGAGGGTTCGCCGGACGCCGGCGCGGTGTGGCACTACGGCGACCCCTTGGGCGAGCAACGCGCCGCCCAGCGCGGTGCGGTGGTCGTGGACCGGTCCAACCGCGCCGTCATCACGCTGACCGGAAGCGAGCGCCGCAACTGGCTGCACTCGCTGTGCACCCAGCACGTCGCCGACCTTGCCGATGGTGCCTGCACCGAGAACCTCAGCCTGGACGGTCAGGGCCGGGTCGAGGATCACTGGCAGCAGACCGAACTGGGCGGAGTCACCTATCTGGACACCGAGCCGTGGCGCGGCGAGGCGCTGCTCGCCTACCTGACGAAGATGGTGTTCTGGTCTGATGTCCAGCCGGCCGCGGCCGACGTCGCGGTGCTGTCGGTGCTGGCGGACCGGTCGGCCGGGGAGTCGGTGCGTGAGGCGCTCCGGCTCGATGCGCTGCCGGCGCCGGCGACCGCGGTCGCACTGTCCGGTGGGGGGTTCGCGCGCCGGATGCCGGTCCCCGATGACCGGATCGAGGTGGACCTGCTGGTTCCCCGGGAGAACAAGGACCTCTGGCTGAAGCGGCTCGGGGATGCCGGGATCGGCCGCGCCGGCATCTGGACCTATGAAGCGCACCGCGTGGCGCTGATGCGTCCGCGCCTGGGCGTTGACACCGACGAGCGGACCATCCCGCACGAGGTCGGCTGGATTCCCGGCGCGGTCCATCTGGACAAGGGCTGCTACCGCGGGCAGGAGACGGTCGCGCGGGTGCACAACCTGGGCCGGCCGCCCCGGATGCTGGTCCTGCTGCACCTGGACGGCTCGGGTGAGCGGCCGGCGACCGGCGATCCGGTTCTCGCCGACGGCCGCACGGTCGGGCGGCTGGGCACCGTGATCGACCACGTGGATCACGGCCCGATGGCATTGGCACTGCTCAAGCGCGGTATTCCTGCGGAGACGCCGCTGACGACCGGTGGTGCGCACGCGGTGTCCGCGCAGATCGACCCGGACTCGATGCCGCCGGCAGATGTGGCCGGCGCCGGCCGGCGCGCGGTGGACAGGCTGCGGGGCGGGGCGGGCTGATGTTCTCCGGCGGCCGAACGGGCCTGACCGCGCATCGCCACCCGGCACGGTAAAGTGTGGGCAGGACGAATACCACATTGATCCGGAGCCGCCTGAGTTCAGGCCGCTCCGTAATTGCGCGAGGGGGTTCCCCCATGGGCCGCGGCCGGGCTAAGGCAAAGCAGACCAAGGTTGCCCGAGAGCTGAAATACAGCTCTCCGCAAACTGATTTCAGCAGGCTTCAGCAAGAGCTTGCCGGGTCGTCCGATGACGATCTCGATCAGGATTCCTGGGACGACGACGACGGCCGTCGCTGACCACACGCGCTAGAAGCGGGGGTGCTGCCCCACCAAAACGGCACGCGGGCCGTCCTGCCCTTTGGCCACCCCCTTTGAGGTGCCCTTCTCGCCGTTCTTCGTGACGGTGCCCAGCGTCCAGCAGTCGAGGTGGCGGGCGGTCAGGATGGCCAGCGCCCGGTCGGTGTCCTCCGGTGCGACAACGGCCACCATGCCCACCCCCATGTTGAAGGTCTTCTCCATCTCGGCACGCTCGACCCGGCCCCGCTGGGCGATCATGGCGAAGATAGGGGCGGGCGTCCAACTCCCTCGCTCGACCTCGGCGACCAGCCCGGGCGGAATGACCCGTTCCAGGTTGCCGGCCAGACCGCCACCGGTCACGTGGCAGAAGGTGCGGACCTGCGTTTCGGCGGCCAGCGCGAGGCAATCCTTGGCGTAGATGCGGGTCGGTTCGAGGAGTTCCTCGCCGAGGGTGCGACCGAACTCCTCGACGTGGCCGGCGAGATTCATCCGGTCGATCTCCAGCAGCACCTTGCGGGCCAGCGAGTAGCCGTTGGAATGCAGTCCCGACGAGCCCATCGCGATGATCACGTCGCCGGGCCGGACACGCTCCGGTCCGAGCAGGTCGTCGGCCTCCACCACACCGACCCCCGTGGCGGAGATGTCGTAGTGGTCCGGCTCCATCAGGCCGGGGTGTTCGGCCGTCTCGCCACCGAGTAGCGCGCACCCGGCGATGACACATCCCTCGGCAATACCGGAGACGATCGCACTGACGCGTTCCGGGACGGTTCGACCCACCGCGATGTAATCCTGCAGGAACAGCGGTTCGGCACCGCAGACCACGAGATCGTCGACCACCATCGCGACCAGATCGAGTCCTACGGTGTCGTGCTTGTCCATCGCCTGGGCCACTGCGAGTTTGGTACCGACCCCGTCGGTGGATGAGGCCAGCAGCGGTTCGCGGTAGCCGCCGCGCAAGGCGAACAATCCGGCGAAGCCACCGAGTCCGCCGCGGACCTCCGGCCGGCTGGCCCGCTTGGCCAGCGGCTTGAAAAGGTCGACGGCGCGGTCGCCGGCCTCGATGTCAACACCCGCGGACGCGTAGGAGACGCCGGCAGACAACGGGGCGCGGGGGACGGTTTTCTCCGAGGATCGGGGCTTTGCGGACATCGGCGTCAAGGCTACCGGTCGCCGGATCGGCCCAGTACCCGGTCGACTAGTTCCCGGCCGAGCGCGAACGCAGCAGTCGCCGCCGGTGATGGCGCGTTGCGGACATGGAACACGTTGTTGTCCCGCGATATCACGAAGTCGTCGACCAGTGATCCGTCCCGGCCCACCGCCTGTGCACGGATCCCGGCATAGGCGCTGCCGTCAAGATCGGCGACCGTCAGGCCGGGAAGGTAACGGGCCGCGGCGGCCACGAACGCCCGCCGACTGGCGGCCATCCGCATCTCGTCGATACCCACCCGCCAATACCGCCGCCCGACCCTCCAGGTGCCGGGCCAGGTCAGCGACTCCCATGCATCACGCAGATTCACCCGGCGCAGCGAGTAGGAATCGCGAGCCGCGACCATCATCGCAGTCGGGCCGAGAGTGACGTGGTCATCCACATGTTTGGTGATATGCACGCCGAGGAAGGGCAATTCGGGATTGGGCACCGGATAGATCATCCCGTTCACCCGTGGCGACGTCGTTCGACTCAGGCCAAGATAGGCACCGCGGAACGGCACGATCTGCGGGTCACGCGAGGCACCGGCCCTGCGGGCGAGCCGGTCGGCCCACAGACCGGCACAGACGATCACGGTCTTCGCCGACACCGGACCCTGCGGCGTGTGCACCACTGCGGTGCCGGCACCTTCGATGGCGGTCACATTCGTACTGAAACGCAGCGCGACCCCGCCGGCGCGCAACTCCGCGGCGATGCGTCCGGCGACGGCGGCGTAGTCGACCACTCCGGTGTTCGGCGCGTGCAGGGCCTGCAGTCCGACCGCGTTGGGCTCGATATCGCGAATCTCGCCGGGGCCGATACGCCGAAGTCCGGGAACCTGGTTGGCGACACCGCGGGCCTCCAGGTCGTCGAGGCGGCCAAGTTCGGCAGCGTCGAGTGCCACGATCAGCTTGCCGCAACGCTGGTAGGGAATCGTGTGCTCGTCGCAGTAGTCGTACATCAGCCGCGCGCCCTCAACGCACAGGCGGGCCTTCAGGGAATCGGGTTGGTAGTAAATCCCCCCGTGAATGACCCCGGAGTTGTTGCCGGTCTGGTGCATTGCCGGTTCCGGTTCCCGCTCCAGCACGACGACGGAGTCTGCGGGGCGGCGGGTGATCCACTCGCGTGCCACCGCCAGCCCGACAATCCCGGCCCCGACCACCACCAGGTCGTGAGTCGAAGGTGCCACCGCAGTCCCGCCCCATCCAGTCGCGCCGGCAAGGCTTCAAAGGCTACCGGTTCGTCAACCGACGTACCGTGTCAGCCAGGCGTTCAGCGGGCCGGCCGCGCGTAAGGCGCCCACCACACGGTCCTTGGCCTTGGCGGTGCCCAGCCAGGCGCCCACCGGCCAGGATTTCATGGCGGCGATGCCCTTGTGCCGCAGCAGTTCGATGCGGGGGTGCTCCCGGTCGAATCCGCGCGGAGCGGTCTTGAGTATCTCGTGGGCCATCGTGTCATGACCGTCGGTGTGCAGTGCAGCGACGATCGCGGCCAGTTGCGCTCCCGACTTCTCCGCGGCGACTGCGGCGCGATAGCGGGCCAGTGCCGATGGGTCGGGCATGTACAGACCGCCGCCGACCGACAGTCCCTCAGCGGAGAAGGACACATAATTCCGGGTGATTCCCGAGCCCAGAGTGGCCGCGCAGTTGGTCTTGTAGGGAGTCTTGTCGGCACTGAAGCGAACGTCGCGGTAGGGCCTGAACAGTTTCGCGGGACCGAATTCATCGGCCAGTTCGGCCAGCAGTTGCTCCATCGGCGCACGGACGCATCGCTCGTAGGTGGCTTTGTGGCGTTGCCAGTACACCTTGGAGTTGTCGGCGTCCAGGCCCTCGTAGAACTCGACCGCCTCGACGGGCCACCCTGCGAACGCCATCACAGCACGGTAACCCGGTGGGTTTCGGGGTGCGCGTGGTTCGGGCTGTGACACCCTGGGAGCCATGACGGCACTCTTGTTCCGCTCCGCGTTAGCCATCCTGATCGGCTGGGTATGCGCGGCAGTCACCGCAATCGCCCTGGCACCGGCCGCCCCGGCCGCGCCTCCCGGGGTGCAGGTCGAGACCCTGTCGACGAACACCGTCGGCGGCACGGACTACATCGTCACCAGGATCACCGTCGAACCGGGCGCCGGCACCGGCTGGCACTACCACCCGGGCGACGTCTTCGGCTATATCAGCGAAGGCACCATGACGCACTGGAACATCGGCGGCGACGGCTGCGTCGTCGACGCGGTCTACGACGCTGGCGCGCCGGTCAAGGAGGGCATCGGCCCGGGTTTCGTCCACAACGGGCGCAATCAGGGGTCCACGCCGCTGGTGATGGAGGTCGTCTACATCAATCCGGTGGGCACACCGCTGTCGGTCGAGGTTCCCACGCCGGCGGGGTGTCCGGTTTCCTGACGGCAAGGTTTCGGTGACGACGCTGTGACGGCGCGTCCGCGATCCTGCGGGAAAGGGCCGTAGCGGGTTCAATGAGTGTTGAGGAGGTGGTTGTGGGCGCTGAGCGGCTTCGCTGCCTGGTGACAGGCTCCACCGGCTACATCGGTGGACGACTGGTGCCACGGCTGCTGGAGAGCGGATTCGAGGTGCGGGCACTGGCCCGGACCCCGGAGAAGCTCGCGGGTGTCCCGTGGCGCGACCGCATCGAGGTGGCCCGCGGGGATCTCGGTGACGCCGCGTCCCTGGAAGCGGCCTTCGAGGACGTCGACGTCGTCTACTACCTCGTTCACTCGATGGGCTTCGAGAAGGACTTCGCCGCCGAGGAGCGCCGGGCGGCGAGCAACGTCGTCTCGGCCGCCCGAAAAGCAGGCGTGCGCCGCATCGTCTATCTGTCCGGCCTGCACCCCGAGGGTGCGGAACTGTCCACGCATCTGGGATCGCGCACCGCAGTCGGCGAGATCTTGATCGCCTCCGGCATCGAGACGATCGTGCTGCAGGCCGGGGTGGTCGTGGGTTCGGGTTCGGCGTCCTTCGAGATGGTCCGCCACCTCACCGACCGCCTGCCGGTGATGACGACACCGAAGTGGGTGCACAACAAGATCCAGCCCATCGCCATCCGCGATGTGTTGCACTACCTGGTCGAAGCGGCCACCTGCCCGGTGCCGGAGTCGCGCGAATGGGATATCGGCGGACCCGACGTACTGGAATACGGCGACATGATGCAGATCTACGCCGAGGTCGCTGGACTGCGGCCGCGTCGCATTCTGGTGCTGCCGGTGCTCACCCCGCGGATCGCCTCGCTGTGGGTCGGGTTGGTCACACCTATCCCGGCTGGTCTGGCACGGCCACTGGTGGAGTCCCTGCACTGCGATGCGGTGATGAGCAACCACGACATCGACACCATCATCGCTCCGCCGGAGGGCGGACTGACCCCGTACAAGCGGTCGGTGGAACTCGCGCTGGCGCGTATCGCCCGCGGGGAGGTGGAGACCACTTGGAACACCGGAACCGCGGCGCAGCTTCCAAGTGACCCCGAGTGGGCGGGCGAAGTGGTCTTCACCGATACCCGGTCACGGCACACCTCGGTCAGCCCGGATCAGCTGTGGAAGGCGGTGCAGAGCAGCGTTCCCGCCCACTGGCGGGTGGAGGAGCGCGACGAGGGCAAGGTGCTCAAACTGCGCGCTGACCGCCGTGGCGCCGGCGACCGGTGGCTTGAGATGCGAATCACCCCGGAGGGCAACGGAAGTCGATATGAGCAGCAGGCGATCTTCTATCCCCGCGGGCTGCTGGGCCGGGTGTACTGGTACGCCGGCCGCCCACTGCAGGCGATCGCGATGGACCGCCGGGTTCGCAGGATCACCTCGGCCGAGAAATGAGCGCCTGGAATCGCAGACTAGGGGCGGCTCAACGCTGAGGCGTTGTCATTGTCGGCCTGCACCGCCGCCAGCATGTTCTCCATGACGTTCTTGCCGAGCGCATTGGCACTGGGTAGTTCGATCGGGTACTTGCCGTCGAAGCACGCGCAACACAGTCGGCTCGCGGGCTGTTCGGTGGCCGAAATCATCGCCTGCTGGGAGATGTAGCCGAGGCTGTCGGCTCCGATGGCCTGACGCACGGCCTCGAGCATCTCGCCGTCGCCGGTCTGGGTCCCCGGCGCGTTGGCGATCAGTTCCGCGGGAGTGGCGAAGTCGATCCCGTAGAAACACGGCCACTTCACCGGCGGCGATGCGATCCGGACATGCACCTCCACCGCGCCGGCCTCGCGCAGCATGCGAACCAGCGCCCGCTGCGTGTTGCCGCGGACGATCGAATCGTCCACCACGATCAGCCGCTTGCCCCGGATGACCTCTTTGAGCGGATTAAGCTTCAGTCGGATACCCAGCTGGCGGATGGTCTGCGAGGGCTGGATGAAGGTTCTGCCCACATAGGCGTTCTTCATCAGACCCTGGCCGAATGGAATGCCGGACTCCTGGGCGTAACCCACCGCCGCGGGAGTACCCGACTCCGGAACACCGATCACCAGGTCGGCCTCGACCGGCTTCTCCCTGGCCAGTCGGCGCCCGATGTCCACCCGGGTGGCGTGCACCGAACGGCCGGCCAGATTGCTGTCCGGACGAGCGAGGTAGACGTACTCGAATACGCAGCCCTTGGGCGTCGGCGGGGCGAACCGGCTGGAACGGACTCCGTCAGCATCGATGGCCAGCAGTTCGCCGGGTTCGATATCGCGGACGAAGGATGCGCCGACGATGTCGAGCGCGGCGGTCTCCGATGCCACCACCCAGCCACGATCCAGGCGTCCGAGCGACAGCGGCCGCACTCCGAAGGGATCACGTGCCGCGTAGAGCGTGGTCTCGTCCATGAAGACGAGGCAGAACGCGCCGCGCACCCCCGGCAGCAGTTCTAGAGCGGCCTGTTCGATGCTGGAGTCCGCCGCGCCGGCCGCGAGCAGCGCGCCGATGATGTCGGAGTCGGTGGTGGCCGCGCCAGGCATGTTGTGGTTGATCAGACCCAGTGCGCGCGCACGTTCGGCCAACTCAGTGGTGTTGACCAGGTTTCCGTTGTGGCCCAATGCGACTCCGGTGCCCGCTGCGGTGTTGCGGAACACCGGTTGGGCGTTCTCCCAGGTGGTCGATCCGGTTGTCGAGTACCGGCAGTGCCCCACCGCGACGTAACCCGGCATCGCGGCCAGTGTCTGCTCATCGAACACCTGCGACACCAGACCGAGATCCTTGAACACCAGCACCTGCGAGCCGTCCGCGACCGCAATGCCGGCAGCCTCCTGCCCACGGTGCTGCAACGCATAGAGGCCGTAGTACGTGAGCTTGGCGACTTCCTCACCGGGTGCCCAGACGCCGAAGACGCCGCACTCTTCCCGAGGGGGGTTTTCCACGTGGCCGGTCACGAGATGGGCTGCTCCCTGGCGGATCGGTGAGAGCTCTCAGTCTACGGGGCGACAGGGGGAAAGCGGCAACCCGAACACCTCGTGTCAGCCGGAACCCGGCGCCCCGACGCTGACCAGCGGAAACAGTGCGGCGATCTCGGCCGACCGGCCACCCGACATCCACACCCGGCCGCCGGCGGCCTCCTCATCGAAGGTGCGCAATCCGGTGGCCAGCAGCAACCAGGTGCGCGGGTCGGTTTCCACAACGTTGGGCGGGGTCCCGCGGGTGTGCCTCGGACCCGAAATGCATTGCACCGCAACAAAAGGCGGGATGCGCACCTCGACACTGGCCCCCGGCGCGATCGCCGCCAGGGTGTGAGCGGTGAGCCGGACCGCCGCTCCTAGAGCGGCCCGGTCAGGAGTCAGGGCGTTCGGATCGAGCAACCACTCGGTGACGGCGGCGACCGCGTCGACGGTGGCCTGCGGGTCCACCCGTCGGCTCACTGGTCACTGCCGGGTGGTCGGGCGAATCTCTGCACCGCCAGCGCCGCCACCGCTCCGGCCTCATTGACCGCCAGGTGAGCAAGCATCGGCGCGAGCAGACTGCCGGAGCGCTCGGCGAGGACCGCGAACACCCACCCCGCTGCGGCGGTGAGTGCGACCGTGCCCACCAGTGGCTCGCCGGTGGAGCGGGCATCGGGAATGTGGGTCACCCCGAAGGTGAGGGCCTGCAGCGCGCGACCGCCGGTCACGCCGAACGCCTGCGCGGCGAGACTGGCCAGCGCGCCGCGGAAGGCGGTCTCCTCCGACCACACGGTGCCGAGCGGAATCTCGATGCCCAGCCATCGGCCGGGGCGGTCCGGCATGCTGCGTGCGGCCATCGCGGCGCGCACCTGTGGAAGCGCGGTCGCCGCGGCCACTGCGGCTGTCACCGCCGCGGCGGCGGTCCCACCGTGGCGCAGACCCGAACGCAGCCCGGCGGGATGCAGACCGAGTGGAGCGCGGGCGGCCAGTGCCAGCGCGGTGCCGGCGGCGGCCTGAGTCACCGGGTGACGTCGCCACGGGCGGTCGAGTCCGGCGGTGAAGCTCCATCCGATCAGGGCTGCACTTAGCGCGTAGGCGCGAAAAGCGTGGCTGCTCATTCGAATTCCGGTCCGCGACCGGTCATCGCCTTCTCAAGCGAACGGCGGATCCGGTCGGTGTCGAACTGCGTCCATCCGTCCGGTGCGGCGACAGCCACCCAGCCGTCGAGTTGGCGGTCACCGTATTCGTGGCCGTGACCCGGGGGGACACCGGCGGCGTTGGTGACGTTCCCGGCCATATCGGCACTCACCTGCCAGAAGGTGACGATCGGATACCAGCGCATCGACGCGCTGCGATCGAAACCGGGCGGCTCGCGAAGCCAGTCCGGCTTCGCAAAGAGCAGATCCGGCGACCACCACACCACCGGATCCGAGGCGTGCTGCAGGAACAGCACCTTCGGCTCCGTCCACGCCGGAGCGGCCACCGCGGCGATCTCCCCGGGACTCGACGATTGGGCGAACCGCACGGTACGGCCGTTGTCGTAGCGCGGCGCCACCTCGGGTGCACCCGGATCACGCCGGACCGTCAGCGCGTTCCACAACCGGCTCTCGTTGGGCGGACCTACCCACAGCACCGACGAGAAACCCATGCGGGCCACGTCGGGCAGGTAGCCGAACGCGCCCTGCCCCGCCATCGCGCCCAGGCTCTCGCCGTACAGCGCCAGTTTCGGCCGGGTGTCGGCCGGCCACTGCTGCCATCTGTTCGCGACGGCGTCCACCATGGCCCGGCCGGCTTGGACGGACTTGTCGCGGTCGGCGAGAAACGAGATCCAACTCGGCAGGTACGAGTACTGCATCGCGACCAGCACGGTGTCGCCGTTGTACATCGACTCGATGGCGCGGGCGGCGACCGGGTCCACCCAGCCGGTGCCGGTGGTGGGGATGATCACCAGCATCTTGCGTTCGTAGGCGCGGGTGCGCTGCAACTCCGAGAGCAGCACGGCGACCCGTTCGCCGGCGTCGGCACCGGACTGCAGACCGGCGTAGATCCGGATCGGCTCCTTCGCGGGCCGGCCATTGATCACCGCGAGTTCGTCGGCGCCGGGCCCGGTGGCGACGAAGTTGCGGCCTTGGAAGCCGAGGGTGTCCCACGGCGCGAAGGACGCCGGGCTGCCCGATCGCTGCGGCGCCTCCGGTTGCGTCACATCTGCGCGGGTGGCGGCGTTCTGCGGTTGGAACACCGCACTGGCGGCGGACAGCAGCCCCCGCAGTAAGACACCGTTGACCACGGTGACGATCAGGATCACGACGACCGCCGTGCCGATGAACATGGCCACTTCGTCATCGACGTTCCACCGGCGGATCAACAGGCGCGAGATGCCCTTGATGGCGTCCTTGACCACCCGGGCAGCAGCGATGAGCAGGCACGCGGTCAGCACCGCCACCGGCAGCGAGCGGAGATAGCCCGCGGTCGAGGGACCGTCGACACCCATCAGTTCCGCAACGTCGCGCTGCCAGGCCGCCGCGGGGACGAGCATCGACATGCTCGCCGCGATCGATACCGCGATGGCGCAGCCCTGCACGCCGAGGCGGACCCGCCGAGCCAGCGGCCACCACCGGCGACGGCGCAGCAGTACCCGGCGGGTGAGCGCTGCGATCAGGACGCCTACGCCGTACCCGATGGCGGCGTTGATGCCGCCGATGATGCCGGCGGTCACCCAGTCGCGCGGCAACAGCGACGGCGTCAGCGACAGACAGAAGAAAACGGCCGCGAACACCACACCGGTGACGTCCAGGCGCACCAGGCTCCAGGCCCATCTGCCCGGTGACATGCGGCCCGACGCGCGGCTCATCCGAAGAGCCTGGGCAGCACCCCTTCAGACGTGCTGCGCAGTTCCTCCAGTGTCACGCTGAACAGACCCTGAACCTCGAGGGCATCCGATCCCTCGTCGGAGACGCCGATACGGGTCGCCGGCAGTCCACGGGCCTCGCACATCGCCCGGAACCTGCTCTCCTCAGTCCGCGGCACCGCAATCAGGACCCGGCCAACGGACTCGGAGAACAGGAACACGAACGGGTCGGCATTCTCCGGAAGCACCAGCCGGCACCCGGTCTCGCCGGCCAGGGCCGCCTCGACGACGGCCTGGATGAGGCCGCCCTCCGACAGATCGTGCGCGGCCGAGGCGAGACCGTCGCGGGATGCCGCCGCCAGCACCTCGGCGAGCAGCTTCTCGCGCTGAAGGTCGACCCTGGGCGGCACGCCGCCGAGGTGATCGGCGGTGACCTGCGCCCAGATCGACCCGTCGAACTCATCGCGAGTGTCACCGAGCAGAAACAGGGTCTCCCCCGGCTCGTTCCCGAGTCCGGTCGGCAGCCGCCGTCGCACGTCGTCGATCACGCCCAGCACCCCGACGACCGGGGTCGGCAGGATCGGCGTGGCTCCGGTCTGGTTGTAGAAGCTGACATTGCCCCCGGTGACCGGGATGCCGAGTGTCGCGCAGCCGTCGGCAAGGCCGCGGACGGCCTGGGCGAACTGCCACATCACCCCGGGGTCCTCCGGGGAGCCGAAGTTGAGGCAGTTGGTGACGGCGATCGGCGTGGCTCCGGTGACGGCGACGTTGCGGTAGGCCTCGGCCAGCGCGAGCTGCGCCCCGGCGTAGGGATCGAGCTGGGTGTAGCGGCCGGAGGCGTCGGTGGACACCGCGATCCCGCGCTGGGTCTGCTCGTCGATCCGCAGCACCCCACCGTCGGCGTGCTCGGCCAGCACGGTGTTACCGCGCACGTAGCGGTCGTACTGCTCGGTGATGAACGCGCGACTGCACAGGTGCGGACTGCCGAGCAGTTCGAGCAGAGTCGCGCGCAGTTCGTCACCGGTGGAGGGCCGCGGCAGGTGCGCTGAGGTGTCGGCGACGAGAGCGTCCTGGGTGTCCGGCCGCGCGAGCGGACGCTGATAAACCGGCCCCTCATGCGCGACGGTGCGCGGCGGGACGTCGACGACTGTCTCGCCGTGCCAGGTGATCGTCAGCCGATCACCCTCGGTCACCTCGCCGATCACCGTCGCAAGGACATCCCACTTGCGGCACACCGCCATGAACGCCTCGACGTTGTCGGGGGTCACCACGGCGCACATGCGCTCCTGGGACTCGCTGGAGAGAACCTCGGCAGGCGTCATGTCGGCCGCGCGCAGCGGAACCTTGTCAAGCTCGATTGTCATGCCGCCGTCCCCGGCTGAGGCCAGTTCCGATGTGGCGCAGGATAATCCGGCACCGCCGAGATCCTGAATACCCACCACCAGACCGGCGGCATACAACTCCAGGCAGCACTCGATGAGGACTTTCTCGGTGAACGGGTCGCCGACTTGCACGCTGGGCAGTTTCTTTCTGCCCGCCCCGCTCTCGTCGCCGGAGAAGGTGTCGGAGGCCAGCACCGAGACTCCGCCGATGCCGTCGAGGCCGGTTCGTGCGCCGAACAGAATGATCTTGTTGCCCGCTCCTGAGGCGAACGCCAGGTGCAAGTCTTCCTTGCGGAGCACGCCGACGCACATCGCGTTCACCAGCGGATTGCCGGAGTAGGAGGCGTCGAACACGGTTTCGCCGCCGATGTTGGGCAGGCCGAGGGAGTTGCCGTAGCCGCCGATGCCGCGCACCACACCGTCGACCAACCGGCGGGTGTCCCGCGCGTCGGCCGCACCGAAACGCAACTGATCCATCACCGCGACCGGCCGCGCCCCCATGGCCATGATGTCGCGGACGATGCCGCCGACACCGGTCGCCGCGCCCTGATACGGCTCCACATAGGAGGGGTGGTTGTGCGACTCGACCTTGAAGGTCACCGCCCAGCCGTCGCCGATATCGACCACCCCGGCGTTCTCGCCGATACCAGCCAGCATCCCGGCCCGCATCTCATCGGTGGTGGTCTCACCGAAGTAGCGCAGATGCACCTTGGAGGACTTGTAGGAGCAGTGCTCGCTCCACATCACCGAATACATGGCCAATTCGGCGTCGGTGGGACGGCGGCCCAGGATGTCGCGGATGCGCTGGTACTCGTCGTCCTTGAGGCCGAGTTCCCGGAAGGGCTGCGGGTGGTCGGGGCTGGCGGAAGCCTGCTCGACACTGTCGACTGTCACGACCGCGAGTCTAGGGGCAGCGTCAGGTCACGTCATCGCGGTCGTCAGCTCAAGCAGGGCTTGGCGTGCCGCCGGAAGTCGTCGCCGCCGTATCGACTCGCGGGCGGCGATATCGGCGGCGGCAAGCACCAGGATGCGTGCAGTCTCCTCGGGGTGGGCGGCGCTCCCCCGGAGGCACTGGTTGAGCCGCGAGACGTAGGCGGCGATGATCTCGCGTTCGCCGCGGCTCAGGGTGCTCTCGCCGCGCAGTAGCACCTCGGCGAGGTCGAACAGCGGGACGGCGGTCTGCGGGCGGAACAGCATCGGACCCATGATCCCCGGCGCGTCGGGCGCAACAGCAGCAGACCGTCCAGGATCGCGATCGACGCCAGCGCTCCCTGCCGGCGCCGGGCGGGGGTGGGTGCGGCGATCCGGGGTTCGATCCAGTCCACCCAGCGGTCGATGATCACCGGCGCCAGAGAGACATACGGTTCGCGCCCGGCGCTCGCGAGTCCGGCGATCTCGAAGTACACCGCGAAGATCGGGTCCGCCGAAGGTGAGGCCAGCACCGGCCAGACCCGGCGTTGCAGTTCCCCGGCCGGGAGTGCGGTGTCGCCGAAGGCGGCGGCGAGCGTGGCTTCCATCTGCTCGCCGAGTGCGCCGATCACCGCGGCGATCATGTCGTCCTCGGTCGGGAAGTATCGGGAAGTAATAGACGACGGTGCGATCGCTGATGCCCAGGCTCTCGCCAACCGATCCGAAGGTGAGCGAGCCAATGCCCGATGTGGCGGCCAGCAGGGTGGCCGCGGCCAGCAGATCCTCCCGGGAGTGCTTGTAGCCCAACGCTTGATCGTAAAGGTAGTGCTGACTACAGTAAGTGTAGTCCACACTACAACCAGCGAGGAGGAGACATGGCCGAGCGTGGTTCCGCGGCCGCGGGGACGGGTCTGGTGGTCGGAGCACTGGTGGCTCTCGGGTTCGCCATAGTGATACGGCTGCTGCCGGAGTGGCTCTTCCTGAAGACGCACTGGCGTATCGGGGTCTATGCGCTCTGTGCCGCAGCGGCCCCGCCCACGGTGTGGTTCCTGCAGTGGGTCGCCCGAGTCCGGGGACTCGACCAGCGTCAGGTCTTCTCCTGGGCGGCCGCGGGCGCCATGACTTTTGACGGGCTGGCGATCGGTTTCATCCCCGACCTCTACGGCCAGACCGGACAGGCGCTGGCCTGGACCGCCTCCGCGCTGATCTTCGCCTTCGCCAGCCTGCTGATCGCCGGTCAGATCATGTTGGGGCGGACAGCCTCCCCGGCCGGCCTCCAGCGGTGACGATGTCACGGAGCACCTGGATCACATGGCTTCAGGTCGTCCTCACTGTGCTGCTGGCCTACGCACTGGTGCTCGTGTTCGCCGGTTCTGTTGCAGGACAGTTGTTCTCCGCTCTGGGGTTCGGCCCCTCGGAGTCGATCGACAGTGCCGCGGTTCGCGATTACCTTAAGCTCCCCTTCATGGTGCTCGGGGCGGTACTGGCCGGCTGGGCGGTGACGATGATCCAGATCGTGCGGGGCCCCCTGCGTCATGGATCGCCCTGGGCGCGGACGATTCTCCTTCGAGCGGTCGCGGTGTGGTTCGTCCTCGACACCGGGATGTCTCTGGTGCTGGGATTTCCGACGCACGCTGTATTCAACCTGATCTTCGTGACCGCCCTGGGGATTCCGCTGCTGGCGCTGAGGTCGCCGTGAGCGTCGCCGCGCAGATCGGCGCGGCGATCTCAATCCTCGCCGGCTGCCTTGGCTTGATCTGGCCGAGGAGAGTCAGCACGGTCATCGGGCTGCACCTCCCGGGCCCGCTCGGCGTCTCGGAGTTCCGGGCGACCTACGGGGGACTGTTCATCGGGGCCGGGCTGGCTGTTCTGCTGATCGGAACCCGTGAGGCGGCGCTGGTGCTCGGCGCGGCATGGGGCGGGGCGTTCATCGCCCGCGCCGTATCACTGGTCATCGACCGGTCCCGGTCGAAGGAGAACATCGCCGGCCTGGTGATCGAGGGTGCCGTCGCGGCACTGCTCGCTCTAGCGTGAGGTCATGAGACACCTCGTCTTCACCCAGCCCGGCATCCTGGAGTGGCAGCAGGCGCCCGATCCCGAACCCGGACTCGGCCAGGCCGTCGTACGCCCACTGGCGGTGTCGCGCTGCGACCTCGACGCCGCGATGGCCGGGTTCGGCCTCTTCCCGGGTCCCTACCCGGTCGGCCATGAGATCGCCGCCGAGGTCGTCGCCGTCGGGCCCGGCGTCACCCGCGTCGCACCCGGCCACCGGGTCGCCGTGCCCTTCCAGGTGTCCTGCGGTACCTGCGGGTCCTGTAACGAACGGCATTACGCCGCATGCCAACCCAACCAGGCCCGCGCCGGGGCGGCCTTCGGGTTCGGTGAGGCCGGCGGCGGACACGGCGGCGGTGTGGCCGATCTGCTTCTGGTTCCGGCGGCCGACCACATGCTCGTGCCCGCGCCGGAAAACATCGATGACGTCGCCCTGGCCACCATCGGAGACAACGTCGTCGACGCCTACCGCACCGTCGTCGACGGACTGCGCGAGCGCCCGGGCGCCGACGTGCTGATTATCGGCGGCGACGCACCCTCGATCAGCCTCTACGCGATCGCCTGCGCACGCGCCCTCGGCGCCGGCCGCATCCGCTACGCCGACAGCGACCCGGCCCGGCTGGCCGCGGCGGCGGACCTGGGTGCTGACGTCACCGATCTGGCGGGTGCGTTCCCGCGCCGGCTGGACCGCGCGCCGATCGTGATCGCGGGAGCACTCGCCGCCGACGGACTGCACTGCGCCATCCGCTCCACCGAGCCCTACGGCCGGCTGACGTCGGTGGTGATCCACTTCGGCGATCAGGTCGGGCTGCCGCTGCTGGAGATGTACACCCGCGGAATCACCTTCCACACCTCGCGCGCGGACTCCCGGCGCTACCTGCCCGAGGTGCTCGACCTCGTCGCCGCCGGCCGGCTGGACCCGCTGGCGGTGCCGACCACCGTCGTCGACTGGGAGCAGGCCGACCGTCGGTGGCTGGAGCCGGCGATCAAGATGGTTGTCCGGCGTGGGGCGAATGGCTAATGATCAGCCCGCACCCTTGCCCCGGCGAACCGCGCCAATGCGGCGCGCGGGACGAATCGGTAACCGGTGGCGCCCAGTTTGTTCGCCAGGCCGGGGACGACGGTGGGACCGCGCCCGTTGAAGAAGGCGTGCAGGCCGAATTCGGCGACGTGGTCGGCGGTTTGGCGACCGCTGGTGAGGAACTCCTTGCCGGCGGCGTCGAAGAACCCGGTCTCGGTGGCACCGGGACACAGCGCCACCACACGCACACCGGTGGTGCGGGTCTCGGCCCACAGTGCCTCGGTGAAGGACAGTACGAACGCCTTCGTCGCGCCGTAGACGGCCATGCCGGCCAGCGGTTGGAACGCCGCCGTGGACGCCACGTTCAGCACCCCGCCCCAGTCGCGCTGGAGCATTGCGGGCAGCAACCGTGCGGTCAGGTCGACCAGCGACGAGCAGTTGAGCTGGATCTCGCGGGCGAGGTTGTCGGGGTCCTCCTCGGCGACCGGGTTGTGTGACCCGAAGCCGGCGTTGTTGACCAGAATGTCCACGTCGATGCCCCGTTTGGTGAGTTCGGCGGCGAGTGCGGCCGAGCCGCCCGGTTCGGCGAGGTCGGCGGCGATCACTTCCACTCCGATACCGGGGTTCTCGGTGCGCAGCCGCGTCGCCAGCATCTGCATCTTGTCCACACTGCGCGCGGTGAGTATCAGGTTGTGCCCCCGCCGCCCCAACTTCAGCGCGAACTGCTCACCGATACCGCTGCTGGCGCCGGTCACCAAGGCGGTCTGTTCACCCACGGTCTACTCCTTCTATTGCTTCCAGTGCCGCCACGACGGCCTCGGGTGCCTCCAGCGGGGCCAGGTGGCCGCACGCCGGCACGATCTCGATCTTCGCCCCTACGGCCAGACGCGCCAGTGGCATCGCCGCATCGACCGGGTACAGCGCGTCCTGTTCGCCCATCAGGATCGTGGTCGGCACCCGAAGCTGCGGCAGCACCACGGCCAGGCCGGGAGAGCGGGTGAGAACCGTGCGCACGGTGTCCGCCGCCGCAGAGCGGTCGAATGACCCAAAGGCGGACACGAACTCCGCCACCCGTTCGGGGTGGTTCTGCTTGGTGGTTGCGGCGATCATCGACCGGGCGACGCCCTTGCCCCAGAACGCCGTCGACCCCATCGCGCGGGTGCCGAGGACCTGCATACGGTGCCCGCCCAGGCTGGGTGCCAGCGGGGTGTTCATCATCAGCACGGCTTTGACCCGCTCGGGAAACTGCGCGCCGGTGTGTGCGGCGACTTGGCCGCCCCATGAGCAGCCGGCCACGATCGCGGAGTCGATGCCCAGTTCGTCCAGCAGATCGACCACCGCACCGGCGTAGCGGTCGGGCTGGACGTCGCCGTCGGGCGGGCTGCTCTGCCCGAACCCGGGACCGTCGACGCAGATGCTCCGCCACCGTGGGTCGAGCAGAGCGGTGACGTGACGGTACAGACGGTGGTCGCTGAACAGCGACGGCCACCACACCACCGGCGCGCCCTCACCGCGATCGGACACGGCAAGCGTGCCGACTCGGATAGGGACGTGCTTGTTGATTCCGGTCATGGCACTGTGCGCACAGCGTGGTCGCTGACCCAATTGCCGTGGAATCCGAACGGAACCCGCTGCGGCAAAAGGACTCTGGCGACAGGACCCGATGTGACGTCCAGGGCGTCGACGATGACGAATTCGCTGCTATCGGTGGTCGCGTCGAAGACGTAGCTCATCAGCCAGCCGTCGTCCTCGCTGGCGGGGTGCTCGCGCGGCACGAAGTCGGTCTCACCCGACCCGCGCCCCATCCCCAGCGAGTGCACCTCGACGGTGTCCTTCTCCAGGTCATGTTTGTAGATGTCACCGGGCGCGAAGCCGTTGTCCACCCCGACGCCGTAGCCGAAGCGGTGCCGACCGGCCGACACCGACGGGGCGACGCGAGGGAACTCGCACGTGCGATCGTCGAGCTGCAGTTGGCGGACCGTCCGGCGCGCCGGGTCGACGGTCCAGCGGTACAGGCTGGGTAGGCAGTCCCCGGCCGGGCCGAGGATGTCGCGGTCGAACATCCTGTCGTAGCGGCAGATGTCGATCACGACGGTGCCGTCCTCGGCGTCGTAGGCGTTCATCGGGTGGTAGGCGTAGCAGGGGTCCAGTTCGCACCAGATGATGTCGGCGGCGTCGCCGCTGGTTCGCGGCAGCAGGCCGAGGCGCGGGGTGTAGTCGGGGTTCCAGCGGAACGGGAACCGGCCGGCGGTCACGAGGCCGAGGTCGACGGTCACCGGCAGGTCGTAGATCACCGCGTACTTCCGCGTCAGCGACATGTCGTGCAGCATCACCATCCCGGGCAGCGGGATGTCGACGGTTTTGGACACCCGGCCGTCGGCGCCGACGACCACGTACTTGATGTGGTCGAGCCACTGCGCCCAGGCGTGACACATCGCGTGCAGTTCGCCGGTGAGCGGGTCGAACTTGGGGTGCGCGGTGAAGGCCCCGGGAAGCGTCCCCGAGAACGTGCCCACCCCGTCGGTCTCTAGTTCATAGCCCAGCTGTACCGGTGGGGCGCCGCCCTCCACGATCGCCAGCGTCTCCCCGGCCCAGGCCAGGACGTTGGTGTTGGGAGCACCGGATGGATCGTCGGCGGAAGCGCTCTCGCCCAACGCTTCTCGGACCGCGCGGCTGCGCACGTAACGGTTGCGGTACCACTCGGCGCGGCCGCCTCGCAGTCGCACGCCGTGGACCATCCCCGACCCGGCGAACCAGTGGTGCTGCTCGGGCTTGTCGAGCGTGACCGGGTTGGGTCCGTTGCGCAGGTAGCGGCCCTCCAGTTCGGCCGGGATCTGCCCGATCACCTCAAGGTCGAAGGCCGTCACCTCGTCGGTGACCGGGGCGAAGTTGCCCTGCAGGTACATGTTCTCGGTTGTCATCACGTCACCTCAGTTGCTGATACTTGGGGTCGAGTCGGCGATCTCGGCGGATGTGGCCTGATTGAGGAGGAAGCGCGCAGCGGAGGACGCCGTGATCGACAGGCCGATCCCCCGGCCGTCGGGGCTGACCCGCAGTGGCCGCTCGGGACCCTCCACGATGTTGGGGAGGCGCACCGAGCACCACGTGAGCGCGCTCTCGCGCAGGCCGGCCTCCATGCGTTCCTTATCCTCGATGATGGGGCGCAGCCAGCGCACGAAGAGCGGGATCACGATGCGGTTGGCCAACCAACTGCCACTGCCGCCGGCCCCGACGTTCGACATGCACACGATGCGCGGGACTCCGTGCTGCTCCATCGCGGCGAGGGTTACCAGCACCGAGTCCGAGATCAGTGAGGTCGGCGCACCATCCCCCTTGCCGCCGATCCCGAGACAGTGGACGACGGCGTCCGCCCCGCGGATGCACTGCTCGACATCGCTAGGCGCCAGGGGACTGCCGCCGATCACGGTGAGTCGCGGATCGCTCAGCGGCATACGGCGCGGATCCCGAACCAGGGCCGTGACCTCGTGTCCGTCCTCGAGCGCCTGGGCGACCACGAGTCCACCCGTGAGGCCGGTGGCGCCGAAGACGGCGAGCTTCATGCCGACCTCCCCCCTGGACCCGGTTCCCTGGACGACATGTTCACATCGTGAACTTTACTCGTGGTGTTCACACTGTCAACATAGAATGTGTGACGGCCGCCAAGAACGCCTACCACCACGGGGATCTGCGCAATGCCCTGGTGCTCACCGCCGTGCGCCTCATCGAGGCCGACGGTCTCGACGATTTCAGCCTGCGGGCCACCGCCCGCGAGGTGGGAGTCTCAGCCAACGCCGCCTACCGGCACTTCGCCGACAAATCCGACCTGCTCAACGCCGTCGCCCAGCACGGATTCGAACAACTGGGACGGCGGATGCGTCGCGCGATGAGCGCCACCCGAGCCGGAAGGAACCCGGCGGAATTGGCCGTCAACCGGTTCAAGGCCACCGGCCGGGCCTACGTCGACTTCGCACTGGCCCACCCGGAGTTGTTCGAGGTGATGTTCGGCAGCGGCGCGACGCACCCGCCCACGCCGAAGGATCCGGCCGACGACGAGTCCGGCACCTACGCGCTGCTCGGCAGTGTTCTCGACGAACTGGTCACCCACGGTGTGCTCGCCCCAACTCGCCGGCCCGGCGCCGAATTCAAGGCGTGGGTCACCGTGCACGGCTTCGCGCGGCTGTGCCTCGACGGGGCGGTGCAGCTCCAGACCGGCTCCCTGCGGGCCGAAGCACTGGAGTCCCTGCTCGACTTCGCCGTCGCGGGGATCTGTTACTGACTCGAGGTCATTGCGGGGACAGGAAGGCGTGCAGCGCGGCGGCATACGAGGCAACGTCGGCGACGCCCATGAGTTCCCGGGCCGAGTGCATCGCCAGCTGGGGCGCGCCGACGTCGACGGTGGGGATGCCGGTCCGCGCCGCGGTCATCGGTCCGATGGTCGATCCACAGGGCAGATCCGCGCGATGCTCGTATCGCTGCAGTGGCACACCGGCCTGGCGGCAGGCGAGCTCGAAGGCCGCGGCGGTGCGCCCATCGGTGGCATAACGCAGATTGGGATGCACCTTGAGTACCGGTCCGCCGTTGACGTGGATCAGGTGCCCGGGTTCGTGGCGCTCGGCGTAGTTGGGGTGGGTCGCATGTGCCATATCGCCGGAGGCCACCATCGAGGCGGTCGTCAGCCGCAGGAAATCCTCGCGGTCACCTCCGGCGGCCAGCACGATGCGCTCGCACGTCGTGCGCAGGAACTCCGACTGCGCACCATGGTCGGAGGTCGACCCGACCTCCTCGTGATCGAAGAGTGCGAGCACCGGAACGTGGTCGCCGGCCTCCGCGGCCAGCAGTGCCTCCAGCCCGGCGTAGCAGCTGGCCTGGTTGTCCAGCCGCGGGGCGCTGAGGAGGTCGTCGTCGGCCCCGGTGACCCTTGAGGGTTCCAGTGTGTGGGTCATGAGGTCAGCTGAGAGCAGATCCTCCGGCCTCACGCCGGCACGCTCGGCGACCCAGCGATGAAACGAGCGGGGCCGCTCCCCCGCGCCCCAGACCGCGTTGAGGTGTCGTTGTGGATTGAGGCTGACGGAGTTGCGGTCCTCGGCGAGATGGATCGCCAACTGCGGGACGCGCAGCAGTGGCTCGTCGAACCGGATCAGCCGGTGCTCCAGCGCACCGTTCTTGCTGTGCAACGAGATCCGGCCGCTCAGACCCAGATCCCGGTCGAGCCAGGAGTTCAGCCACGCCCCGCCGTAGGGCTGCAGGGCCACCATCCGCCAGCCCGCGACCGCGAGATCGGGGTGCTGCTTCACCCGCAGGTTAGGGCTGTCGGTGTGCGCGCCGACGATGCGGAACGGCGTCGGCATCGGGTGAAGAGCCGCGCCGCTCTGCCACGCGATCAGCGACCCCGCCCGCACAGTGAAGAACCGCCCGGCTGCGGCCTCATCCCACCGGTCGGTCTCCGCGAGTTCGGTGTAACCGGCGTCGCGAAGGCGTCCGGCGACCGTCGCGCACACGTGAAACGGTGACGGGGAGGCATCGATGAACCCGCACAGCCCGGTCGCGGTGGCTGCGGTCATGCGCGTCAGGCGGCCAGCACGGCATCGAGTGCCGAGTAGAACATGCCGAGGCCGTCATCCGACGGCCCGGTCAGCGGCTCGGTGGCGTGTTCGGGATGCGGCATCAGTCCGACCACGCGGCCGTTCGCCGAGCTGATGCCGGCGATGTCGCGCATGGACCCGTTGGGGTTGTCGGCGTAGCGGAACACCACTCGGCCCTCGCCCTCCAGCTCATCGAGCACCGGTTCGCTGGCGACATAACGGCCTTCGCCGGACTTCAGCGGCACGAGTAACTCCGCTCCCCACTCGTAGCGTGACGTCCACGCGGTGGTGATCGAGTCGACCCGCAGCCAGACGTCCCGGCAGATGAAGTGCAATCCGGAGTTGCGCGCCAGCGCGCCCGGCAGCAGTCCCGCCTCGCACAGCACCTGGAATCCGTTGCAGATGCCCAGCACCGGCATGCCCCGGCCGGCGGCGGCGACGACCTCGGTCATCACCGGCGCGAACTTCGCGATCGCACCGCAGCGCAGATAGTCGCCGTAGGAGAAGCCGCCGGGGACCACCACCGCGTCCACGCCTTTGAGGTCGGCGTCAGCGTGCCAGAGGTTCTGCACCTGTCCGCCGGCCAGCCGGACGGCGCGGGCGGCGTCGACGTCGTCGAGCGTGCCGGGGAAGGTGATGACGCCGATCCGTGCGGTCATGGGTGATCCCTGGTGACCGACCAGTCCTCGATCACGGTGTTGGCCAGAAGCGACTCGGCGATCTGCGCCAACTCGTCATCGGTGACCGTGTCGTCGACCTCGAGTTCGAATCTCTTGCCCTGGCGCACCTGCGAGATCCCGGCGTGGCCGAGTCGGCCCAGTGCCCCGACGATGGCCTGTCCCTGCGGATCCAGGATTTCGGCTTTGGGCATCACGTTGACGACTACGCGTGCCACCACAAGCTCCTCTGACGTCGACGGGTCTGCGTCCCGAACTCTACCGGCGCAGGCCGAGATCTCCCCGCTATGGGCAGGATCCGATGTAGGCGGTACACAGCGGGACGCTCATGGCATCCAGCACGGCGGCGTCGGCGACAGCGGGCCAGTCGGTCAGAGGCGGCGCGGATGACCAGAGGGCCACTTCGCTGATGGTGCTGTTGGACGGATTCGCCACGACGTACTGGTGCACGATTACCGGCCCGGAGATCACCGCCGCCATCCGGCCGGACTCGTCTGTGGTCAGTGACGGGGAGGCCAGCGGATTGGTCAGCTGGCAACTCCGCAACGCCTCGACCGCGGCGGTGAAGGTGTCGGCGACCAGTTGACCACCCCGCCACGTCTCTCCGCGCCAGTGCATAACTTGCACCTGAAGCTGCCACTGCCCGAGCGGGTTGACCACCACCGCCTGCTCGGTCACCGCGTAGCCGCGCGGGTCGGCGGGCGCGGGGCGCGTGGCGCACAGTTCCTCGAACCGGAACCGCGGCGACGGCGCCCGCACCGACAGTCCGGCAAGCTCGGGCCAGTCGTAACGGTCATCGAGAGGAATGGCCGACGGGGCTATCCACGCCGAGGCGGGGATGCTGTTGCATGCCGGCGGGCAGTTGTACGGCTCGGCCCCTGTCGGCTCAGCCCCAGCCGGCGCGGCAACGGCGCACCCGGCGAGCACGAGCACCGCCGAGAGGACCAACCGCATCCACGCATCCTAGGGAGCGCACAATCGTCAGCATGGAATTGACGCACTTCGGTCATTCGTGTCTGCACGTCGATATCGACGGCACGACTCTGCTGTTCGACCCGGGAAACTTCTCCCACGGCTTCGAGGGCATCACCGGCCTGTCGGCGATCCTGATCACCCACCAGCACCCGGATCACGCCGACCCGCAGCGGCTGCCGGCACTGGTGGACGCCAACCCGGGTGCGGCCCTCTACGCCGATCCGCAGACCGCGGCGCAACTCGGCGGGGACTGGACAGCAGTTCAGGTCGGCGACGAGTTCACCGTGAGCGGTCTGAGAGTGCGCGGCGCCGGGGGCCGCCACGCGGTGATCCATCCGGAGATTCCGGTGATCGACAACATCTCCTACCTGATCGGCGATGCCGGCCACCCCGCGCGGCTGATGCATCCCGGGGATGCGCTGTTCGTACCGGGGGAACCGGTGGAGGTTCTCGCCACACCCGCCGCGGCCCCGTGGATGAAGATCTCCGAGGCGGTCGACTACCTGCGGGCGGTGGCGCCGAGCCACGCCGTCCCCATCCACCAGGGCATCATCGCTCCCGACGCCAGGGGCATCTTCTACGGCAGGCTGACCGAGATGACCGACACCGACTTCCGGGTGCTCGCCGAGGAGCACGCCACCCGGTTCTAGGCTCGATCCATGAGCGCAACGGATCTCGACCGTCTGTTCGGCCTACGCGGGAAGACCGCACTGGTCACCGGCGGAACACGCGGCATCGGGATGATGATCGCCCGCGGTCTGCTGCAAGCCGGTGCATCGGTGGTGGTGAGTTCCCGCAAGGCCGACGCCGTCGAGCAGGCGGTGTCGGCACTCTCGGAGTTCGGTGCGGTGCGCGGGGTCGCGGCGGACCTGTCGCGCCAGGAGGAGTGCGCGCGGTTGGCCGCCGACGTGGCCGGCCACGACGGGTTGGACATCCTCGTCAACAACGCCGGCGCGACCTGGGGCGAACCACTGGAGAGCTTTCCGGCGGCCGCATGGGACCGTGTGCTGGATCTCAACGTCAAGTCACCGTTCTGGATGGTGCAGGAACTGCTGCCCGCCTTGCGCAAGGCCGGAACGGCCGACGACCCGGCCCGGGTTATCAACATCGGCAGTATCGACGGTATCCATGTCAGCCCGATGCCCACCTACTCGTACTCGGCGAGCAAGGCCGCGATCCATCAGCTGACCCGGGTCCTGGCCAAAGAACTCGGCCCGCAGCACATCACGGTCAACGCGGTCGCCCCCGGACCGTTCCCGTCGAAGATGATGGCCGCGACGCTGGAGGCCTTCGGCGAGGCGATCGCGGCGGCGGCACCGCTGCGCCGGATCGGCCGCGATGACGATATGGCGGGTATCGCGGTGTTCCTCGCCAGCCGGGCCGGGGCCTACGTCAACGGCGCTGTGATCCCGGTGGACGGCGGTATCGCCACCACCGCCAGCGGCACAGCGCGCTAGCCGGCCGCGGGCCGGGCGAACCGCTCGGGATCAGCCGTGGCCAGCAGCCATGCGTATTGGAAGGCGATCTCCTTCCAACGTTCGTAACGACCGCTGATACCGCTGTGGCCGGCGGCCATCTGGGTGCGCAGCAGTACCGGGCGGTGGTCGGTCTTGGCGTGACGCAACGCCGCCACCCACTTGGCAGGTTCGACGTAGAAAACGCGGGTGTCGTTGAGCGATGTCATCGCAAGGATGGCGGGGTACTCCCTGGCCTCGACGTTCTCGTACGGGGAGTAGGACTTCATATAGAAGTAGACGTCGGAGTCCTCCAGAGGATTGCCCCACTCGTCCCACTCGGTGACGGTGAGCGGCAGTGTCGGATCAAGGATCGTCGTGAGCGGGTCGACGAAGGGAACCTGAGCCAGGATTCCGGCGAAGAGATCCGGCGCCATGTTGGCCACCGCGCCCATCAACAGGCCTCCCGCACTTCCTCCCAACGCCACCAGATTCCGCGGCCGGGTGATTCCGGCGTCGATGAGATGAGTTGCCGCAGAGATGAAGTCGGTGAAGGTGTTCTTCTTCTCCAGCAGCCGGCCGCGCTCGTACCACAGGCGACCCAGTTCACCACCGCCGCGGACGTGGGCGATGGCGAACACCAGGCCCCGGTCCAGTAGCGAAAGGCGGGCCACCGAGAACCGGGGATCCTCGCTGGACTCGTACGCGCCGTAGCCGTAGATGACGGCCGGGGCGGGAAAGGTGGTGTCGGCGCGGTGTATCAGCGAGATGGGGATGCGCGTTCCGTCTTCGGCCCTTACCCAGTCGCGGCGTTCGACATAGTCCTGCCGGCGGTACCCGCCGAGGACCGGTTGCTCGCGCAGCAGGATGCGCTCACCGGTCGCGATGTCGATGTCGTAGATCCGCATCGGAGTCAGAAACGACGTCGCGCCCACCCGTAGTCGAGGAGAGTCCCAGTTCGGGTTCCCCGCCAGACCGCAGGCCATCAATTCGGAGTCGAAACTGACTTCCTCCGGCGTGCCGTAGCCGCCGTCGATCGGCCACAGCGAGATCCGGGGCAGTGCCTCGCGGCGGTAGTGCACCACCAGGTGACGGGCGAATGCATCCACACCCTCGAGGCGGACATCGTCGCGGTGCTCGATGAGCGTTGTCTGATCCGTGGGGTCCTCCACCGGTGCCTCCACGAGCGTGAAGTTCACCGCACCGTCGTTGTGCAGAATCAGGAATCGGTCACGGCCGCCGATGCGCGCGTGCTCGATCGAGTACTCGACACCGTCACGGCGCGGAAGCACGGAGGTGAACTCGGCATGCGGGTCGGCGGCGTCGGCGATGAACACCTCGGATGTCACCGAGGAACCGGCCGCGATGACGATGTAGGCGTTACTGCGGGTGCGGCCGATGCCGATCCAGAATCGCTCATCCGGTTCGTGGAACACCTGCTCGCCACCGTCACCGGATCCGAGGCGGTGGCGCCACACGGTGTCTGGCCGCCAGGCGGCGTCCACTGTGGTGTAGTAGACGGTGGCGTTATCGACTGCCCATGTGACACCGCGGCCGATACCGGTGATTTCATCGGGGTACAGCTCACCGGTTCGCAGGTCTTTGAATCGCAACGTGTAACGCTCATCGCCCACGATGTCCACCGAATAGGCGAGCACGTTGCCGTCCGGGCTGACACTGCTCGCGCCGATGGAGAAGAAATCGTGGCCGTCGGCTTCGGCGTTCTCGTCGAGCAGTATCTGTTCGCCCGGGATATCGGTGTGTTCGTCGAATACCGGAGGGCTCCAGTCATCCGGCGCCTTCACCGGACAGCGGCAGTGCGCCCCGTATTGCTTTCCCTCAAAACTGCGTCCGTAATACCACCAGTCTCCGCGCCGTGTGGGCACTGAGAGGTCGGTTTCCTTGGTGCGGGATCGGATCTCCTCGAAGATCATTTGGCGCAGCGGCTCCTGATCAGCCGTCTGGGCCTCCACGTGTGCGTTCTCCGCTTCCAGGTGGGCGATGACCTCGGGATCAGACTTGTCGCGCAGCCACTCGTAGTGGTCGACGAAGACGTCGTCGTGGTGGGTGCGTGAGACGCCGATCCGTTTGGGAACCGGAGCGCTCACGAGGCGGATCCGATCCAGTCGGCGAACCGGTGCCCCGAGATGCGTTCGTAGGCCTCGATGTAACGCGCTCGCGTCGCATCGACGACCTCGGGCGGCAGCGGCGGCGGCGAAGCGTCGCCGTGACGGTCCCAACCCGCGTCGGGGCCGGTGAGCCAGTTGCGGACGAACTGCTTGTCGAAACTGGGCTGCACGACTCCCTCCCGGTAGGTGTCGGCGGGCCAGTACCGCGAGGAGTCGGGGGTGAACACCTCATCGGCAAGGACGAGCCGCCCGTCACGGTCCACGCCGAATTCGAACTTGGTGTCGGCGATGATGATCCCCTGCCGGCGCGCATGGTCGGCCGCCTGGGTGTAGGTCGCCAGGGTCAGCTCCCGCAACTGCGCGGCGCGCTCGGAGCCCACTAGATCGACGACCCGCTCGAAGGAGATGTTCTCGTCGTGGGCGCCGAGTTCGGCCTTGGTGGCCGGGGTGAACAGCGGCTGGTCGAACTTGCTGGCCTCGACCAGACCCGCCGGTAACGCGATTCCGCACACCGCACCGGTGGCCTGGTAGTCGGCCAGCCCCGAACCGGTGAGGTAACCGCGTGCGACGCATTCCACCGGCACCATGTCCAGAGTGCGGACCACCAAGGCGCGGCCGAGGACCTCCGCCGGGATGCGCGCGTCATTGGCGGGCCCGGCCAGGTGGTTAGGGGTGTCGAGGAGTCCGAAGAAGAACACGCTCATCGCGGTCAGAATGCGGCCCTTGTCCGGGATCGGAGTATCGAGGATGTGGTCGAAGGCCGAGATGCGGTCGGTCGCCACGAACAGCAGGTGGTCGTCGTCGACGCGGTACAGTTCGCGGACCTTACCGCTGGCGAGGTGGCGATAGTCGGTCAAGGCTGGACGCACCGGGTCAGACTATCGGCCGCCGATGGAGCGACTGTGCTGGGATCATGCACATGAAATCGCGTTTCCTGCCCTACGCCACCACACCGGCGCGTCTGACGGCTCAGCTTTTGAGCGATGTCGCGGTGGCCGCGTGGATCACCGTCTGGGTGCTCGTCGGCCTCGCCGTGCACCATGCCATCACGACGTTCGCGAGGGTCGGCACCCAGGTCGAAACCGGAGCGTCCGGCATTTCCGAGAACCTGAACTCCGCGGGTGACAGCGCCGACCGGCTGCCCCTGGTGGGTGATGCGGTGGCCAAACCGCTGCGCGCGGCCAGCGAGGCAGCGCTGGATCTGGCCGGTGCGGGCCAGAGCCTCAACAGCACGGCGACGTGGTTGGCGGTGCTGCTGGCGATCGCCGTCGCGGCACCGCCGGTCCTCGCCGTGGGTATGCCGTGGTTGTTCCTGCGGATTCGCTTCTTCCGCCGCAAATGGACGGTGATCGCCTTGGCGCAGACCCCGGCCGGTGAGCAGCTGTTGGCCTTGCGTGCGCTGGCCAACCGTCCGCTGCGCACGCTGACTGAGGTCAGCGACGACCCGGTCGGGGCGTGGCGCCGCGAGGATCCCGCCGCGGTGCGAGGCCTGGCCGGCCTCGAGTTACGTTCCGCCGGTGTCGCCCGCGTGACGTCGGTGCGCTGACAGGCGATGTGCGCACGCCGGCGCACCCAGAGGAACCGAATCACCGCGCGCGCCGTCCAACGCGGGTGTGATCGAAAAGTATCTGCGCCGCCATGATGGCGTCATCACCCTCGGCCAGGCGCGGGAAGCAGGACTCAGCGAGTATGCGGTGCGGCGCCGTGTGCGGTCCGGGCAGTGGCGGCGTTGTGGCGTGGGCGTGTATTTCGTCGACGACCGCCCCTTCACACCGGCTGCGAGGATCCGCGCCGCGGTGTGGGGCCGCGGTCCGCTGGCCACCGCGAGCGGACTGGCGGCCGCCTGGTGGCTGGGCCTGATGGCGCTCGAGCCCACGGTCGTCGAGATCACGCTGCCGCGTACGGCCAGCGGCCGCGGCAGCGCAGGAGTGCGGATCCGTCGCCGGGAGCTGGCCGAACATGACGTGCTCGAAGCCCGTGGACTGCGGGTGACAAGTCTGGCGCTGACAGTTCTGGAAGCTTCCGCTCGCGCCGGTGGCGGACCGAGAATCATGGATTCGGCCCTGCAGCGCCGCGTGGGGCTTGCGGAGCTGCAGCGCGCACACGTCCGCGGCGCACGCCGCCACGGTGCCGCTGCCGCACGCCGGATGCTTGACGCCGCCTCCGGCGGCGCTCGCTCGGAGGCCGAGCGTCTGCTGGTGCAACTGCTGCGGGCCGCGGGCATCGCAGGCTGGTACGCCAACTACCGCTTCGGGGCGTACGTCATCGACATCGCTTTTCCCGCACAGCGGGTTGCCGTCGAGGTTGACGGGTGGGCTTTCCACAGCGACCAGCAGACGTTCCAGAACGACCGCACCCGGCAGAACAGGCTGGCCCTGCAGGGCTGGCAGGTGCTGCGGTTCACCTGGATGGACATCACCCAGCACCCTCAGCGGGTGCTGACCGAGATCCGCACCGCCGTTTCGGTGCGCTGACGGGCGCTGTGCGCACGCTGGCGCACCCAGAACTAGGGGACGAGAGTGACGTACAGGTGCCGGATGCCGGTGTGCCGGTTGCTGCGGGTCCACTCCACCGGCCGAGTCACCTCGACGGATCCGAAGCGGGCCAGCAGTTCCTCGTAGAGAATACGTAGTTCCAGCCGGGCGAGGTTGGCGCCAAGGCAGTAGTGCACACCCTGACCGAAGCCGAGATGCGGGTTGGGTCTGCGGCCGGCATCGAAGTCATCCGGTCGGGCGAACACCGACTCGTCGCGGTTGGCCGAGCCCTCCCAAACCACAACCTTCTGCCCCGCCGTGATCCGGTGCCCGCCCAGGGGCACATCGCGGGTGGCGGTACGGCGCTTGGACGGCGACGGTGAGGTCCAGCGCACCATCTCCTCGACGGCGGTGGGCAACAGGGCCGGGTCGGCCTGCAGCCGTCGGTACTGATCGGGGTACCGGGACAGTGCCAGCAGCCCGCCGGCGACGGCGTTGCGGGTGGTTTCGGCGCCCGCGCTGAAGAGCAGACTGAAGAACAGGTACAACTCCACATCGGACAGCGGGTCAGCGACGGCATTCGCCACGACCGAGAGCATGTCGTCGCCCGGTGCGGCGCGTTTCGCGGCGATCAGCTCGGTGCCGTACCGGTAGATCCGCGACCCGGCCTCCTCCACGGACAGCCGGGTGATCTCGCCCTTGCGCGCACCGCCGAAGTCGAAACTCGGTTCGATGGCCTCGAAGAGCCAGTGCCGCTCGGATTCGGGTACGCCCAGCAGTATGCAGATCATCTGCATCGGCAGTTCCGCGGCGACGTCGATGAGGAAGTCGAACTCCACGCCCGGCTCGATACGATCCAGCAGGGCGCGGGCGCGGCTGCGCAGATCGTCCTCGACGCGGCGGATCATCCGCGGTGTGAGCCCGGAGCTGACCAGGCGGCGGATCTGGGCATGGCGCGGGTCGTCCATCATGTTGAGCACCTGTCCGGCGATCGACAGGTCCTGCAGCAGTGTTCCCCCGTATGGACGGCCACCACCGGTCACCGAGGAGTAGGTGGCCGGATCGCGAAGCACCTCAAGGGTTTCGGCGTAGCCGGCCACCGACCAGAAGCCCTCGCCGTCGGGGGTATTCGGTGTCGGTTCGTGCCAGAACACCGGCGCCTCCCGCCGGTGCACCACGAACAACTGATGCGGGAAACCGTCGGCGAAGTTGTCGAGGTCGGTGAAGTCGATCCCGCGCAGCGACTCCATCGCGGGATCGCTAGAGGATCGAGCCGGGGACATAAGCGGCCGCCGCGGGGTACTCGCGCACCAGATCGTCGACGGCGGCGACCACCTCATCCACCTGGCTGCCCGCCGCCCCGGTGAACGACTGCCTGTCGGCCAGGGCGGCGTCGAGCGCCGCACGATCCAGTGGCAGACGAGGGTCGGCTGCCAGCCGGTCAAGAAGGTCCGGCTCGGCGCCGCGCTCACGCATCGCCAGTGCGACAGCCACCGCGTGCTCCTTGATCACCTCGTGCGCCGCCTCGCGGCCCATCCCAGCACGCACCGCGGCGATGAGCACCTTCGTGGTGGCCAGGAACGGCAGATAGCGGTCGAGCTCACGGGAGATGACGGCCGGGTAGGCGCCGAACTCGTGCAGCACGGTCAGGAAGGTCTCGATCATGCCGTCGATCGCGAAGAACGCGTCGGGCAGCGCCACACGGCGCACCACCGAGCAGAACACGTCGCCTTCATTCCATTGCGCGCCGGCGAGTTCGGAGGTCATCGACCCGTAGCCACGGAGCACCACCTGCAGGCCGTTGACCCGTTCACAGCTGCGGGTGTTCATCTTGTGCGGCATCGCCGACGAACCCACCTGGCCCGCCGCGAAACCCTCGGTGACCAGTTCGTGGCCGGCCATCAGGCGGATGGTGTGCGCCAGCGAGGAGGGACCCGCGCCGAGTTGCACCAGAGCGGACACCACGTCGTGGTCCAGTGAGCGCGGGTAGACCTGACCCACGCTGTCGAGCACGGTGGTGAAGCCGAGATGCGCAGCGACGCGGCTCTCGAGTTCGCCGAGCTGGTCACCGTCGCCGCCGAGCAGGTCGAGCATGTCCTGCGCGGTGCCCATCGGTCCCTTGATGCCGCGCAGCGGATACCGCGCCAGCAGTTCGCGGATACGCGCAAGCGCGATCATGGTCTCCTGCGCCGCCGAGGCGAACCTCTTGCCCAAAGTGGTGGCCTGCGCGGCGACGTTGTGGCTGCGACCGGCCATCACCACATCTCGATAGGCGACGGCACGCTCCGCCAGCCGCGCGGCCACCGCGACTCCATGGGCATGCACGAGTTCCAGCGAGGTGCGGATCTGCATCTGCTCGACATTCTCGGTGAGATCGCGGCTTGTCATCCCCTTGTGGATGTGTTCGTGGCCCGCCAGCGCATTGAACTCCTCGATACGGGCCTTGACGTCGTGGCGCAGCACGCGCTCACGGGCCGCGATGGAGTCCAGATCGACCTGCTCATGCACCCGCTGGTAGTCGGTGATCGCTTCCTCGGGCACGTCCACACCCAGTTCGCGCTGCGCCCGCAGCACCGCCAGCCACAGCCGGCGTTCGGCGACGATCTTGGCCTCCGGCGACCAGACGGCGACCATCTCGGCGCTGGCGTACCGATTGGCCAGGACGTCAGGAATGGTCACGAGGCTAAAGCTTACGGTTTGGGGTGTGTACTTCGTCGGAGTCGACCTCGCGTGGGGTCAGCGCAGCCCGACCGGGGTGGCCGCGGTCGACGATGCCGGGACGCTTCGCCACGTGGGCGTGGCGGGCGCCGACGACGAGGTGCTGGCCCAGTTGGAGCCCTATGTGGGCGGCGACTGCGTCGTGGCCGTCGACGCACCGCTGGTGGTGGTCAACTCCTCCGGCAACCGGCCGTGCGAGGCCGAACTCAACCGGGACTTCCGCCGCTTCGACGCCGGAGCGCATCCGGCCAACACCGGGCTGGCCTGGTTCGCCGACGGGGGCCGGGGGGCCCGGTTGTGTGCGGCGCTGGATCTCGATCTCGATCCCCGCTCGCCCGCGCCGCGCCGTGCCATCGAGGTGTACCCGCACGCCGCGAGTGTTGTCCTGTTCGGCCTGCCGAAGACGTTGAAGTACAAGCAGAAGGCCGGACGGGAGGTCGGCGCGCTGCAATCGGAACTGCTCATCCTGATGGGGTTGGTGGAGAGCCTGAACCAGGCGACCCCGGCTCTCGACGTCGGCGACTGTGCCGGATGGGCTGAGTTGAGACGTGCAGCCCAGGCTGCGACCCGAAAGTCGCAGCTTCGCCGGGTCGAGGACCCGGTCGACGCCGTCGTGTGCGCCTATATCGCCCGGTACGCGGCGACGCGGCCTGACGACGTCACGATCTACGGCGAGACAGCCACGGGATGCATCGTCACCCCGGCGCTGCGGTGAGCGGCGTCAACCGCGCAGCCCGGTCCACAGGTCCGGGGTGGACGTCATCGCACTCAACTCCGAGAGGAACCGGCGCACTGTCGCCGGATTCTCGTGGCGCTGCCAGCCGAAGGTGGTGGGCCGCTGCGCACGGTCATGCCAGAAGTGGCCGGGCTCGGATTCCGGGCGGGTGGCCACCAGCCACACCGCGGTGTCCGCCCCGTCGGCGAGATCCCGCAACAACGGCCTGGTGATCACCCGGAACCGCGGCAGGTACTCGGCGACGCCGGGGGTGTCAACCCACCCGGGGTGCATGCTCTCCACGCGGATGTCAGTTCCGGCCAGTCGGCGCGCCCACGAGTCGGCGAGCACGACCTGCATCCGCTTGGTGCGTGCATAGGCCCGCACGCCGTTGTAGTTGTCCCGGTATTCGAGATCGTCGATCACCAGCGGCGAGCTGTACATACCCCCCGATGACACCCACACCACCGAGGCTCCCCGCGCGGCGCGCAGCAGGGGCAGTAGCCGCTCGGTCATCAGGTGGGGACCAAGCACGTGGGTGGCCAGTTGCACCTCGTGGCCCTGTGGCGTGACGCGGCGGTCCTTGGGCATCAGGCCGGCGTTGTGCACCAGCCCGTTGAGCGCGGGCACCCGGTCGGCGAAGTCAGCCGTCCAGTCGGCCACCGCATCGAGGTCGGAGACGTCGCACACCTCGGTCACCACGTCGGCGCCGGGAACCTGCGCCCGGATCTCGTCGGCGCAGCGACGCACCTTCGCGGGGTCTCGGCCCAGCAGATGCACCGTCGCCCCCAGCCCGGCGAACTGCCGGGCCATCTCCAGACCGATTCCGGCGGTGGCGCCGGTGACGAGCACCCGCTTGCCGGCCAGGCAATCCGGGACCGGATCGGCAGGCCACCACAGCCTCCTCAGTCCCGAGCCGATCCTGGTGTACCCGAGAACCAGGGCACGGTCCATGGCGCCGTCGATGATGCCGGTCACCGGGCGGGTGATGTCGGGAAGAGCCATCCTCACGGCCTGGTGTCGATGGGAGCCAGCACGTCGATCACATCCACCAGAGTGGCACGTGCTGTCTCGCGCGGCGCGACCCCATCGGCGACCAGCGCGGACACCACCGCACCGTCGACCGCGCAGACCAGTGCCGTGATCATGTCCACCCGGGCCAGTCGGCCCGAACGGCCGACGGCCTCGACGACGGCGTCGACCCGCTGCTGGAGCAGACGGCGCTCGACGCCGCGCAGCGCAGGGTGCCGGGCACAGGCGATGTAACGCTCGTACCGGGAGATGAGTTGCTCGCTCGTCGGCTCCCCGGCGAGAAGGTCAAGCAGCAGGTTGGCGGTGGCGCCCGTGGATCGGCGCCGGCGCGGCAGCGCCTGCACGCGGGAGCGCAACTGTGCGGCCTCCCCGACGCCGATGTATTCGACCGCCTTGGCCACGAGTTCGTCGAGGGATGAGAAGTAGTAGGTCGTCGATGCCAGCGGGAGCCCGGCCCGCTGCGCGACCGCCCGATGCCGGACCGCCTCGAAACCGCCTTCGCTGAGGAGTTCGGCGGCCGCGCTGACGAGCGCATGGCGGCGCCGCTCCCCCTTCGGAGTCACAGCGGCGGTCACCCCGGTCATGCTGCCAGCCGAGTTCGCAGTCCATGACGGTTTGCCCGAAGAAGTGACCTCCGGACGGGGCGGTATGGAGGATGGCGTGATGGTGAACGTCACGCGCCGCGCGTTCCTGCGCGCGGGCGCGGGTGCGGCGGCGTTGGCCGCAGCGGCGCCACCGCGTGCTGCCGGCGCACCCGCGACGACCCTGATCACCGGATCGTTCCCATCGGCGGCCCGCGGCGGTATCCGAACGAATTGGGCGATCGCGCGTCCACCGGGGCAGTCCAGGCCACTGCGGCCGGTGATCGCCCTGCACGGCAAGGGCAGTGACGCCGCCACCGTGATGGCCGGCGGAGTGGAACAGGGACTGGCCCAGGCGGCGGCGGCCGGACTGCCGCCGTTCGCTGTGGTGGCCGTCGACGGCGGCGGAAGTTATTGGCACCGAAGGGCTTCCGGGGACGATTCCGGCGCGATGGTGCTCGATGAGCTGATTCCCCTGCTGGCCGATCAGGGTCTGGACACCTCCCGCGTGGGATTCCTGGGCTGGTCGATGGGCGGTTACGGCGCGCTGCTGCTGGGCGCGCGGCTCGGCGCAGCGCGCACCGCGGCGATCTGCGCGGTGAGTCCGGCGCTGTGGCTGTCGCCGGGTGCGAGCGCGCCCGGCGCCTTCGACGGTCCGCAAGATTTTGCCGACAACACTGTTTTCGGCCTGCCCCAATTCGCGTCGATACCGGTGCGCGTCGACTGCGGCGACGCCGACCCGTTCGCCGCCGCGACCCGCGAGTTCATCGCGCAGCTTCCCCACCCGCCGGCCGGGGGGTTCTCCCCCGGCGGGCACGACCCACGGTTCTGGGGCGATCAGCTCCCCGGCGAGCTGGCCTGGATGGCTCCGCTGGTGAACACCTGAGTGCGACTCATAACGTGATCCGCCCCTCGGCCGCGGCCAGCGCGATATCGGTGCGGAAGTGGCCTCCGGCAAGTCCGATCGCATCCATCGTGCGGTAGGCGTCGGCACGCGCGGCGGCGAGATCGTCACCGGTGCCGACCACCGACAGCACCCGGCCTCCCGAGGAGACCACCGTCGAGTCGCGCCGTGCGGTCCCGGCGTGCAGCACACCGGGCCGCTCGGCTCCGGTGATGACGTCACCGACCCGCGGCCGGCCCGGATAGTTCTCGGCGGCGAGCACCACGGTCACCGCGTAGCCGTCACGCCACCGCAGCGCGCCGAAGCCGGCGAGCGTGCCGGTGGCGGTCGCGTACAGCAGCCGGCCCAGCGGCGATTCCAGCAGTGCCAGCACGGCTTGGGTCTCGGGGTCACCGAAGCGGCAGTTGAACTCGACGACGGCCGGACCCGCCCCGGTGATGGCGAGACCGGCGTAGAGCAGGCCGGAGAACGGACAGCCGCGGGCCACCATCTCCTCGGCCACGGGGATGACGACGTCGCGCACGATCGCCGCCGTCACCGACTCCGGCAGCCAGGGAAGCGGCGAGTAGGCGCCCATGCCGCCGGTGTTCGGTCCGGTGTCGTTGTCGCCCACGCGCTTGAAGTC
>VEQU01000072.1 GCA_018883075.1 Mycobacterium sp. | reverse complement strand
ACCAACCAGGGCAGCCCCGACAACTACGTTTCCGTGATCGACACCGTCCTCAACTCCGAGATCGCCACGATCGGCATCGGCGGCGGCCTGTTGGGGGTGGCGGTGAACCCGTCGGGCGGTCGCGTCTACGTGGTCAGCGAGGGCAACGCCAGCGTCTCGGTGATCAATGCGGCCACCAATACCGTCATCACCGCCATCCCAGTCGGCTCCCGACCGTTCGACGTCGCGGTCAGCCGTGACGGCACCCGGGCCTATGTCACCAACCTCGGCTCCAACACCATCTCGGTGATCGACACCATCACCAATACCGTGATCACCACCGTTCCGGTCGGGTCAGGTCCGCGCAACATCAGCGTGTGACACTCGCTAGCCGGTGTCGGCCTGGCGCATCCCGGTTACTCGCTGATCAGACCCTCCAACACGCCGATGTTCGTCCGGATGTCGGGATCGTCGGGTAGATACTTCTGCGCCTCGCGGTTGTGGTGCAGCGAGCGCTGGTAGTCGCCGAGTTGGTAGTAGCACAGCCCTAACTGCTTGTGCGGCAACCAGGTCCGGAAGGCAAGGCTGTCGATCGACCAGGCGCTTGGAGTGCCTTGGACCTGCAGGGCGAGTTCGTACCAGAACGCGGCCTGGCTGAACTGGTTGCGCGAGAGGAACCGCTCAGCCATGCGGCAGCTGAACTCCGGCCGGGGAACGTCGATGTCGAAGGAGCGCAGTGTGCACTCGAATTCCTTGTCGGGCTGCCCTGACATGTAGTAGCAACTCGCCAGCTTGTGCAGCGCGAAGGTGCGCACATCGAGATCGCCCTCACCGCTGGCGAGGAACTGCTCGTAGTAGGGAGTCGCGGCGGCGAACTGCTTGTGCATCTCCAACTCACGTGCGTAGTTCAGCACGTCGACCGGACGCACGTCGCGTCCATCGGTGATGAGCTTCTCCAGGATGCGCAGATTGCGATCCGACGGTCCCGATTCGCTCTCAGGCTTGCGGTGGGTGATGACGATGTCGCTGTCGAAGAAGGTGAAACTCTCGTTGATGACGAGATCCTCGTGCACCGTGCCGACCCAGGTGAATCCCTTCGTCCGTCGCACGATCCGCAAACGCCGGTTGCTCGCGATGACGTTGCCCGCGTCGTCGAAGGCGGTGTGGTAGAGCATCGACACCGCATCGACGCCGGGATCCAGACTGTCCTTCAACGACAGCAGTTTCGCCCGCTGCTCGGGTGCCAGCACATCGTCGGCGTCGAGCCACATGAGGTACTCGCTGCTGCCCTGCGCGAAGGAGAAGTTACGTGCGGCGGCGAAGTCATCGACCCACGGAAACTCGACCACCTTGGCCCCGAACCGTTCAGCGATCTCCCTGGTGGTGTCCGTCGACCCGGTGTCGGCGATGACAATCTCGTCGAACACACCCGCCACGGACTCAAGGCAGCGGCCGAGGGTGCCTTCCTCGTTCCTGACGATCATGCACAGACTCAGCGTGCTCAAGCCGCTCACCTCCCGACACCCGCACTTTACTGCTCAGGCCGGGCGGTAGGTTGGCGCAATGACCGCAGCAGAACGCGAATTCGACATCGTCGTCTACGGAGCCACCGGCTTCGTCGGCAAGCTCACCGCCGAGTATCTCGCCAGGGCGGGCGGCAAGGCCCGCATCGCGCTGGCCGGACGCTCGCCGGCCAAGCTGGAAGCGGTGCGGGCCACCCTGCCGCAGGCGGCGAAGGACTGGCCGATCCTGACCGTCGACGCCGACAAACCCGCCACCCTCGACGATATGGCGTTGCGCACCCGGGTGGTCCTCACCACCGTCGGCCCCTACTCCAAGTACGGGCTGCCCCTGGTGGCCGCGTGCGCCAAGGCCGGCACCGACTACTGCGACCTGACCGGTGAGGCGATGTTCGTCCGGCGCAGCATCGATGACTTCCACAAGCAGGCCATCGACACCAAGGCCCGCATCGTGCACGCCTGCGGCTTCGACTCGATCCCGTCGGATATGACGGTCTACGAACTGTTCCGGCGCGCCAAGGCCGACGGCGCCGGGGACCTCGGGCGGACCGATTACGTGCTGCGCGACTTCTCCGGCGGGGTGTCCGGCGGCACCATCGCGTCGATGATCGAGGTGTTCCGGGCCTCCTCCGGTGACCCCGACACCCGCAAGCTGCTCAATGACCCCTACACGTTGTCGCAGGACCGGCCGGCTGAACCGGAGTTCGGCGCCCAACCCGACTTCGCCCGCCGCCGCGGTGCCGAGATCGCCCCGGAGCTGGCCGGGGTGTGGGCCGCGGGCTTCGTGATGGCGGTGTACAACACCCGCATCGTGCGGCGCAGCAACGCGCTGCTGGACTACGCCTACGGCCGCGGCTTCCGCTACGCCGAGTACATGAGCGTCGGCCCGTCGCTCGCCGCGCCGGTCGCCTCGGCGGTCACCACCGCCGCCACCGCCGCCAGCGCCGCCCTCGGCGGCCGGTTCTTCAAGTTCCTGCCGCGCCGCCTCGTCGAGCGCATCGCACCCAAGCCCGGCACCGGCCCCAGCGAAGAGGTCCGGGAGAACGGCTACTACCGGGTGGAGACCTACACCACCACCTCCAGCGGCTCCCGTTACGTCGCCACCATGTCGCAAAGCGGCGACCCCGGCTACAAGGCCACCGCGGCGATGATCGCGGAGTGCGCGCTGGCGCTGGCACTCGACCGCGACAAGCTGCCCGAGATCTACGGTGTGCTCACGCCGGCGGCCGCCATGGGCGACGCCCTGCTGGCGCGCTTCCCGGCCGCCGGGATCTCACTGGAGTCCGCCAAGCTGAATTAGCTCTGGGCGTAATCGACCCTCGGTGCTTGCGGCTCGACTAGAGTCGGTGAGAATCTCGCACCTCCAGCAAAGGAACCACACCATGGCCGGTCTCGACGACCTCTTCAACCAGATCCCGGTGGCGGACATCGCCAACAAGCTCGGCGCCGACCAGACCCAGGTGAGCCAGGCCATCCAGACCCTGGTGCCGACCCTGCTGGGAACGTTGCAGGAGAACGTCCAGGCCGACGACATCGATTCCAGCGAACTCGAGTCCACCGTCGTCGCCGAGGGTCAGAGCGATCTGCTGACCGGCGGCGTGAACGTCGACCAACTCGACGTGAACCAGGGCAGCCAGCTGGTCGCCAGCCTGTTCGGCGGCAACGACACCAACCAGGTGGCTTCCGCACTCGCCGGCGCCGGCGCCGGCAGCGGCGATCTGATCAAGCGGCTGCTGCCCATGCTGGCCCCCATCGTGCTGGCCTACGTCGGCAAGCAGTTCGCTCAGAAGCAGGGCGGCGGGGCGCAGGCGCAGGCCGCACCTGGCGGCGGGATGGCCGACGTGCTCGGAAGCATCCTCGGCGGCGCGGCCGGCGGCGGCGGTGCGGCCAACAACCCGCTCGGCAGCATCCTGGGCAGCGTGCTCGGCGGCGGCCAGGGCGGCGCGCTCGGCAACATCCTGGGTGGGCTGCTGCGCGGCGGCAAGTAACCCGCTTCCTAGAATCAGCGGGTGCCCCCCGAAAGCCCCGCTGACGCGCTGCCAAAGGCCTGGGATCCCGGCGAGGTAGAGAGCCGGATCTATCAGGGCTGGGTCGACGCGGGGTACTTCACCGCCGACGCCGGAAGCGACAAACCGGCGTACTCGATCGTGCTGCCGCCGCCCAACGTGACCGGCAGCCTGCACATGGGCCACGCCCTCGACCACACCCTGATGGACGCGCTGACCCGCCGGAAGCGCATGCAGGGCTTCGAGGTGCTGTGGCTGCCGGGCATGGATCACGCCGGCATCGCCACCCAGACACTGGTCGAGAGACAACTCGCCGCCGAAGGCACGACCAAGGAGAGCCTCGGCCGCGAGGAATTCGTCGCCAAGATCTGGGAGTGGAAGCACGAATCAGGCGGGACCATCGGCGCCCAGATGCGCCGCCTCGGCGACGGTGTCGACTGGAGCCGCGACCGGTTCACCATGGACGAGACGCTGTCCCGCGCAGTGCGCACCATCTTCAAGCGACTCTTCGACGCTGGACTGATCTATCAGGCCGAGCGGCTGGTCAACTGGTCACCGGTGCTGCAGACCGCGATCTCCGACCTCGAGGTCAAGTACGAGGAGGTCGAAGGCGAACTGGTCTCCTTCCGCTACGGCTCCATGAACGACGGTGAGCCGCACATCGTGGTGGCGACCACCCGGATCGAGACCATGCTCGGCGACACCGCGATCGCCGTCCACCCCGACGATGACCGCTACCGGCACTTAATCGGCCGCACCCTGCCCCATCCTTTTCAAGACCGCGAGATCGTCATCGTCGCCGACACCCACGTTGACCCCGAATTCGGCACCGGCGCAGTCAAAGTCACCCCCGCGCACGACCCCAACGACTTCGAGATCGGCATGCGGCACGGGCTGCCGATGCCGACGATCATGGATGAACGCGGCCGCATCGCCGGCACCGGCACCACGTTCGATGGCATGGACCGCTTCGACGCTCGCGTGGCGGTGCGCGAGGCACTGGCGCAGCAGGGCCGCATCGTCGAGGAGAAACGGCCCTATCTGCACAGCGTCGGGCATTCCGAACGCAGTGGCGAGCCGATCGAGCCGAGGTTGAGCCTGCAGTGGTGGGTCAAGGTGTCCTCCATGGCCAAGGCCGCCGGCGACGCGGTGCGCAGCGGTGACATCGTCATCCATCCGAAGAACCTGGAACCGCGATGGTTCGCCTGGGTCGACGACATGCATGACTGGTGCATCTCGCGGCAGTTGTGGTGGGGTCACCGGATCCCGATCTGGCACGGGCCCAATGGCGAAACCGTGTGTGTGGGCCCCGACGAGACCCCGCCAGCGGGCTGGGAGCAGGACCCCGACGTGCTCGACACCTGGTTCTCCTCGGCGCTGTGGCCGTTCTCCACGATGGGCTGGCCGGACCGCACCGACGATCTGGACAAGTTCTATCCGACCAGCGTTCTGGTCACCGGCTACGACATCCTGTTCTTCTGGGTGGCGCGCATGGTGATGTTCGGGACGTTCGTCTCCGGCGACGACGCGATCACCGCCGGCGGCACCCGCGGCCCGCAGGTTCCGTTCGAGAACGTCTTCCTGCACGGCCTGATCCGCGACGAGCACGGCCGCAAGATGAGCAAGTCGCGCGGCAACGGCATCGACCCGTTGGACTGGGTGGAACTGTTCGGCGCCGACGCATTGCGCTTCACCCTCGCCCGCGGCGCCAGCCCCGGCGGGGATCTGTCGATCGGTGAGGACCACGCCCGCGCCTCGCGCAACTTCGCCACCAAACTGTTCAACGCCACCCGCTTCGCACTGATGAACGGCGCCGCGCCTGCGCCGTTGCCTGTCGCCGACGCGCTGACCGACGCCGACCGGTGGATTCTCGGACGGCTCGAAGCGGTTCGCGCCGAGGTGGATTCGGCCCTCGACGCCTACGAGTTCAGCCGCGCCTGCGAAGCGCTCTACCACTTCGCCTGGGACGAATTCTGCGACTGGTACGTGGAGCTGGCGAAGGTGCAGATCGCCGACGGCATCACCCACACGACCGCGGTGCTGGCCGCTCTTCTGGACACCCTGCTCAAGCTGCTGCACCCGGTCATGCCGTTCGTCACCGATGTGCTGTGGAAGGCGCTGACGGGTAACGAGTCACTGGTGATCGCGCAGTGGCCTGCCGCATCGGGGGTGACATTAGATCCCGTAGCGGCGCAGCGCATCGACGATATGCAGAAGCTGGTCACCGAGGTCCGCCGGTTCCGCAGCGATCAGGGTCTCGCGGATCGGCAGAAGGTGCCCGCCCGGCTCGTCGGAGTCGGAGAAGCCGGCCTCGGGGGACTGGTGAAACCGGTGAGCGCACTGGCGTGGCTGACCGACGCGCAGGCCGACTTCAGTCCCACCGCCCGGGTGGAGGTGCGGCTCTCCGGCGGCACCGTCGGTGTCGAACTGGACACCTCCGGCACCGTCGACCTCGAGGCTGAGCGCAAACGGCTGGAGAAGGATTTGGCCGCGGCGCAGAAGGAACTGGCCGGCACCACCGCCAAGCTGGGCAACGAGGCGTTTCTGGCCAAGGCGCCCGGCGACGTCGTCGACAAGATCCGAGAACGCAACAAACTCGCGGGCGAAGAGGTGGACCGGATCAGCGCCCGGCTGTCCGCACTGGCATGACGCACGTCGAGCCGGCCCCAGACGAGATCGCCGCGCTGCTTCAGGTCGAGCACCTGCTCGACCAGCGCTGGGGCGAGACCCGGATCGAGCCGAGCCTGGATCGCATGCGGGCGCTGATGGATCTGCTGGGCTCACCGCAACGCAGCTATCCGTCCATTCACGTGGCCGGCACCAACGGCAAGACCTCGGTGACGCGCATCGTCGACGCATTGCTGAGTGCGTTCAACCAGCGCACCGGACGCACCACCAGCCCGCACCTGCAGGTCGCGGTGGAACGCATTGCCATCGACAACCAGCCGATCACGCCGGCCCGCTACGTGGAGGTCTACCGGGAGATCGAACCGTTCGTGCAGATGGTCGACACCTCCTCCGAGACCGGCGGCGGACCGCGGATGAGCAAGTTCGAGGTCGTCACAGCGATGGCGTTGGCGGCGTTCGCCGACGCGCCTGTCGACATCGCCGTGATCGAGACCGGCATGGGCGGGCGGTGGGACGCCACCAACGTCGTCGACGGGGCGGTGTCGGTGATCACCCCGATCGGCCACGACCACGCCGACTACCTCGGTGACACCATCGCCGAGATCGCCGCGGAGAAGGCGGGCATCATCTCCGCCGACTGCGACCAGGTGGTGATCATCGGCCGCCAGACGCCTGAGGCCATGGACGTACTGCTGGCGGCGGCGGTGCGCGCCGATGTGGCCGTCGCCCGAGAGGGCTCCGAGTTCGCCGTCCTGCGACGGCAGGTCGCCGTCGGCGGGCAACTGCTCGAATTGCAGGGCCTCGGCGGGGTCTACCCGGAGGTCTTCCTGCCCCTGCACGGGGAGCACCAGGCGCACAACGCGGTGCTGGCACTCGCGGCGGTGGAAGCGTTCTTCGGCGCCGGGGCACAGCGCCAACTCGACGCCGACGCCGTCCGGGCGGGTTTCGCCGCCGCGTCCAGCCCGGGCCGGCTGGAGCGGATGCGAAGTGCGCCAACCGTTTTCATCGACGCCGCCCACAACCCGGCCGGCGCCGCGGCTCTGGCGGCCGCATTGACCTCGGAGTTCGACTTCCACTTCCTGGTGGGTGTGATCAGCGTGCTCGCGGAGAAGGACGTCGCCGGCATCCTCGCGGAACTCGAGGGCGTCTTCGACGTCGTCGTGGTCACCCACAACGGCTCGCCCCGGGCGCTGGAGGTCGAGGATCTCGCGATGCGGGCGGAGGAGGTCTTCGGACCCGAACGGGTTGTTCGCGCGCACACGCTGCCCGACGCGATCGAGACCGCGACCGCACTCGTGGAAGAAGCCGGCTCCGATGGCGAGGGACTGTCCGGAGCGGGGATCGTCGTCACCGGATCCGTCGTCACCGCGGGCGCCGCCCGCACCCTGTTCGGTAAGGACCCGCAATGACCGCTCCCGGCCCGCCGACTACCGATCCGTGGAAGAGTTTCCGCGGGGTGATGGCCGGCACGCTCATCCTGGAGGCCATCACCGTGCTGCTGGCGCTGCCGGTCGTGAGCGCGGTGGGAGGTGGTCTCACCGGATGGTCGACGGGCTACCTGGTCGGCTTCGCGGGTCTGCTGGTGCTGCTCGCGGGAGTCCAGGGCCGGCCGTGGGCCATCTGGGTCAACCTCGGCGTGCAGGTTCTGCTGGTGGCCGGCTTCACGGTCTACCCACTCGTCGGATTCATGGGCGTGCTGTTCGCGGTGGTGTGGGGCGTCATCGCCTACCTGCGTCACGAAGTGTTGCGTCGCCAGCGCCTGGGCCTGCTGCCCGGACAGCAGCCGCCGCCGGATCCACCGGTAGTCTGACCGCCGTGACGGAACGCACGCTAGTGCTGATCAAACCCGACGGTGTGCAGCGGCGGATGATCGGCGAGGTCATCGGACGCATCGAGCGCAAGGGGCTCACGATCGCCGCACTCGAACTCAAGCACGTCAGCGAGGATCTGGCCGCCGCGCACTACGCCGAGCACAAGGACAAGCCGTTCTTCGGGTCCCTGCTGGAGTTCATCACCTCCGGCCCGGTGGTGGCCGCCGTGGTCGAAGGCCCGCGGGCCGTTGCGGCGTTCCGCCAGCTGGCCGGCGGCACCGACCCCGTGGAGAAGGCCGTACCGGGCAGTATCCGCGGTGACCTGGGCCTGGAAACCCAGTACAACCTGGTACACGGCTCGGACTCGGCCGAGTCGGCCGCCCGGGAGATCGGGCTCTGGTTCCCGGGGCTGTAGACGCGCCCCCCGGTGTGGGATACTTCTCGCGGACGCCCGGCAACGGGCATCCGCGAATGAGACTTCAGACGTGCGCGACCACCGCATCCCGCGGTGCGGCGCCTCCGGAACAACGCGGAGCGTCAACGGCCCATTCACAGACCTGTAGACCAGACCGGCCCGGCGTTTCCGGGCCCGTAGCGCAAGCCCTCGCGTGGCCGCGTCGAAATCACGCGCCCGGGGGCTCGAGGAGAGTACGTGGCCGACGATGATGTCACCCAGGAACTGCCGGAGAAGCTGAGGGTTCATTCCCTCGCGCGGATGCTCGGCACCACCAGCAAGCGGGTGCTCGACGCTCTGGCGGAGATCGACGACCGGGTGCGCAGCGCGCATTCCAGCGTCGATCAGGCCGAGGCGATCCGGGTGCGCGAGGCCCTCGCCGCGCAGACGGCCGCCGAGGCCGCCCCCGAGGCCGCCCTCGAGACTGAGGCGCTGGCCGACCCGGAACCGGAAGCCGGGCCCGACCAGCCGGCCTACATGCCGCTGTTCGTCGCGCCGCAACCCGTGACCTCGCCCGCGCCCGCGGATTCCCCGGGGAACGACGCGGCTGGCGACGCCGACTCCGACAGCGACTCCGGCACCGACTCCGAGGAGGACACCGAGGACGGCGAGACGGGGGACCGTTCGCCGAACCGCCGTCGCCGCCGGGGACGCCGAGGCCGCGGCCGCGGACGCGGGGACTCGGCCGAGGACGGTGACGAGGACGGCGAAGCACCCGCCGGCGCGGTGGGCGACGGCGAGGACGGCGACGAGTCCGACACCGACGACGAGAACGGCGACGAGGAGTCCGCCACCGGCGAGGGCGCGACCCGTCGCCGCCGCCGGCGCCGCCGGCGCAAGAGCGGAACCGGCGACGACGGTGAGGCCGGGTCGCCCGACGATCCGCCGAACACCGTCGTGCACGAACGCCAACCCCGCAAGAAGGCCGAGCGCTCCGAGGAGATCCAGGGCATCAGCGGGTCGACCCGTCTGGAGGCCAAGCGCCAGCGCCGCCGCGACGGCCGTGACGCCGGCCGGCGCCGTCCGCCGATCCTGTCCGAAGCCGAGTTCCTGGCTCGCCGGGAGGCCGTCGACCGCGTCATGGTGGTCCGGGACAAGATCCGTACCGAACCGCCCAACCAGGGCAGCCGCTACACCCAGATCGCCGTACTCGAGGACGGCATCGTCGTCGAGCACTTCGTCACCTCCGCAGGGTCGGCCTCCCTGGTGGGCAATATCTATCTGGGCATCGTTCAGAACGTGCTGCCATCGATGGAGGCCGCCTTCGTCGACATCGGCCGCGGCCGCAATGGTGTGCTCTACGCCGGCGAGGTCAACTGGGAAGCCGCCGGCCTGGGCGGATCCAACCGCAAGATCGAGCAGGCCCTCAAACCCGGCGACTATGTGGTGGTCCAGGTCAGCAAGGACCCGGTCGGTCACAAGGGTGCCCGGCTCACGACGCAGATCTCCCTCGCCGGCCGCTACCTGGTCTATGTGCCCGGCGCGTCGTCCACCGGTATCAGCCGCAAGCTTCCCGACACCGAACGCCAGCGCCTCAAGGAGATTCTGCGCGAGGTGGTGCCGGCTGATGCCGGAGTTATCATCCGCACCGCATCGGAGGGTGTGAAGGAATCCGACATCCGCTCCGATGTGGATCGTCTCCAGGAGCGTTGGACCAAGATCTCCGGGCAGGCCGAGGAGGTCAAGGCCAAGAAGGCCGGCGCCGCCGTCGCGCTCTACGAGGAGCCCGACGTGTTGGTCAAGGTGATCCGCGACCTGTTCAACGAGGATTTCTCCGGTCTCGTGGTCTCCGGCGATCACTCCTGGGAGACCATCACCGGCTACGTCGAATCCGTTGCACCGGAACTGATTTCGAAGGTGACGAAGTTCGAGCCCGCCGGTGGCCCGGACGGCCCGGACGTGTTCGCGGTGTACCGCATCGACGAACAGCTCGCCAAGGCAATGGATCGCAAGGTCTGGCTGCCCTCGGGCGGCACGCTGGTGATCGACCGTACCGAGGCGATGACTGTGGTCGACGTCAACACCGGGAAGTTCACCGGTGCGGGCGGCAACCTGGAGCAGACCGTCACCAAGAACAACCTGGAGGCGGCCGAGGAGATCGTCCGCCAGCTGCGGCTGCGCGATATCGGCGGCATCGTGGTGATCGACTTCATCGACATGGTGCTCGAGTCCAACCGCGATCTGGTGCTGCGCCGGCTCACCGAGGCGCTGGCCCGTGACCGCACCCGCCACCAGGTCTCCGAGGTCACCTCGCTGGGTCTGGTTCAGCTGACCCGCAAGCGGCTGGGCACCGGGCTGATCGAGGCGTTCTCCACGAACTGCCCGGAGTGCAGCGGCCGCGGCATCGTCATGCACGCCGACCCGGTCGAGTCGTCGGCCTCGTCTGCCCGTAAGTCGGAGTCCGGCGGCGGCCGCCGCGGACGCCGGGGCCGCAAGGGCCGCGCCGACGAACCGGTGGTGGCCCGGGTCCCCGCGCACGCCCCTGGCGAGCATCCACTGTTCAAGGCGATGGCCGCCGGCAAGTCCGGCGATGAGCTGGCTGCCGAGGACGGCGAGGATCTCACCGAGGCCGAACTCGAACCCGAGGTCGCCGAGGACGTCGACCTTGACGAGGTCGACGAGGACGCGATCGACGACGACTCGATCGAGGAGGACGAGTCCTTCGAGGTCATCGATGCCGACGACGAGGATCTCGACGATGAGGACGACGACGATGAGGACTTCGATGAGGACGACGATGAGGACGAGGACGACGAGGACGATGAGGACGACGAGGACGATGAGGACGACGATGAGGACGAGGACGACGATGACGAGGACGAGGACGAGGACGACGAGGTAGCCGAGGCCGCCCCGCCCGGCCGTCGCCCGCGCCGGCGCTCCGCGGCCCGCCCCGCCGGCCCTCCGGCCCT
>VEQU01000071.1 GCA_018883075.1 Mycobacterium sp. | reverse complement strand
ATCAAAAGCCTCAGCGCGTCGCGAAGCGCCTCATCGGCCTGCTGTGGGGTCAGTACGGGGGCCTGCTGCGGGGTCACCGAGGCCCCGTTGGCGGCCTGTGGCGCACCGGCTGCCAGTGTCCCGGCTGCCTGTGTCCCGGCTCCTGCCGCTTGCGTGGGTGCGGTCTGGGCAGGCATCGCCTCTTGGACCTTGGCTGCCAGCTGAAACGGCAGCGCTTGCCGGATGCTCTCAATCAAACGGGCAGCGGCCTGCTCGGGGTCTTGGGCCATCGCGACCGCGATCGCCGGGTCGAACACCGACAGATCGGCCTGCAACGCCCCGGGGATCGGCGGCGGCGCGTTGAGATGCCGGCTGATGGTGACCGCCGGACTGGAATGCTGATACGGGGGCGTTCCGGTGAGCAGATGGAAGGCCGTCGCGGCCAGCGAGTACTGATCCGCGCGGCTGTCTATCCCGGTGTCGGCCAGTTGTTCGGGTGCGGCGTAGTTGACGGTGCCCAGTGCGGTGTTGGTCGCCGTCAGACCGCTGATCTCATCGAGGAGCCGAGCGATACCGAAGTCGGCGAGCAGGATGCGGCGCTCACCGGCGGCTGCATCGGTGAGCAGGATGTTGGCCGGCTTGACATCGCGGTGCAGTAGGCCGCGACCGTGCGCGTAGTCGAGTGCCGACGCCACCGCCCGCAGGATCTCCAGCGCCTCCGCCGGCGGCATGCCGGCGGGGTAGCGGCTGCGCATCAGTCCGGCCGCGTCGGGCCCGTCGACGAAGTCGAAGGCGATCCAGAGCTGACCCTCGCTCTCACCGCGGTCGTGGACCCCGACGATGTGCGGATGGAACAGCGTCGCGGCGAGATCGGCCTCGCGGTGGAACCTGTCGGTGAAGGACGGATCCGCCGAGACCGCGGGCGAGAGGATCTTGACCGCGTCGCGGCGCGGCAGTCTGGGGTGCTCGGCCAGATAGACCTCACCCATTCCCCCCGACCCCAGCAGGCGGAGGATCCGGTAGCCCGCGAAGGTCGCGCCGACGTTCAGCGCCATACCTCTGACGCTACGGGCGACCCCCGACAACTTCGGGTGTCAGCGCAGGGGAGTGGGCTCCACGACGCCGATCTCGGCCGGATTGGTGATGGCCTGGGGCAGGAACTTCTCGATGCAGAACACGAACAGCGCTCCGCCGATCAGCCCGCCGACCAGCGGGGCGACGATGGGCACCCAGAAGTACAGTTCGGGCCCGTTGGCGGAGAACCAGGCGTCGGAGTAGCCGGTGATGAACGACGCCAGCCGGGGGCCGAAATCGCGGGCTGGGTTGATCGCGTAGCCGGCGTTGGCGCCCCAGCCCAGGCCGATGCCGACGACCAGTAGCCCGATGATCAGCGGCCCGGTGTTGGCCAGCGGCGGGTTGTTGACCGCACTGGTGAGGGCGAAGATCACCGCCACCAGAATCGCCGTCCCGATGACCTGGTCGAAGAATGCGGTGAACAACGTCACGCCGGCGTCCGGGGAGGTGGAGAAGATGCCCTGGGTGGCCTTGGTGTGCTGCGGGTCGACCTTGTTGATCAGATCGCTGTAGGTGAACCGGACCAGCAGGGCGGCGACGAACGCGCCGGCCACCTGGGCGGCGATGTACGGCGCGATCTTGCGGGCCGGGAAGCCCTTGAAGGTCGCCAGTGCGACGGTCACCGCCGGGTTGAGGTGCGCGCCGCTGAGCCGGCCCGCGACGTAGACCGCCATCGCCACCCCGAGCCCCCAGCCCCAGGCGATCGAGTTGTAGTCACCGGTGGCGCCGGGGGTGGTGCCGAGTTCGGTTCCCCCGGTGACCACCTGGGCCACCACACCGCAGCCGAACAGGATGAGGACCATCGTGCCGAAGAATTCGGCGGAGCACTCGCCGAGCAGAGGGGTTCGTTTCACCCCCGGAAACTAGCAATGCCGCCGTTCGGTCGCGCGGCTTTCGCCGGCCTAGACGAACCCCTCCTCGACGAGAGTCACGCCGTGCGGGGTGATCACGTGGGTCTGACCGGAACCGCCGACCACGCGGCACCAGCTGCTCACCTCCAGATAGCCCTGACGCAACTCGATGCTGAACCCCCCGTACATACCGGGCACCGGGAACCACAGTTTGTGTCCGGGCACCTCGTGCAGGATCCCCACCGGCGGATAGCGCAGGATGCGGTGCGGATCGCCACCGTCGTAGAGCACGCCGGCGATCCGGCCGTCGATCACCGCGGCCAGATTGGAGTCCAGCGCCGCCAGCCGATCACCGGACAGCGGCGACGGCGGCGGGCTCAGGAAGCTGCGCAGGGCCAGATGGCTTTGCGCAGCTTTGCCTTTGAGCGAGCGTTCCTTCCCGTCGCGCGCGGTGCGCACGTCGAACGCGGTCCGGCCGCGCGCGTTGGGCAGTGACCGCAGAGCACCCCTCGCCACCAACTCTGCGGCCACTGCCGTCGGCGCCCCGTGCCAGGCGGCCTGGTGCAGCGGTGTGTACCAGGCCGGCCCGCCGGGCCGCCAGCCATTGACGTCCACCGGCGTGCCGGGTTCGTCGAGCAACCGGAAGACCTCCCCCCAATGGCCGGCTTTGGCGGCATCGGCCAGCCGGTGCCGGGCCGCCACGACGTCGTCGCGCAGCTGCCCGGGATCCAGCACGCCGTGCCAGACGAACTCGGCTGTCGTCCGCTCGCTCATGGCCGGCCTCCGGACTCGGGCCGCAGATCCTGCAGACGGTGCAGCGCCTCGCGGAACGCCGGGTTGGGATCGGCGCCCTCGAGCTCCGCGCACACCTCGTCGATGGCCTGCTGCGCGCAGACGCCGCTGTGCCGCATGCCGTAGAGCGCACCCAGGGTGGGGGTGCGGCTCATCGCGTTGACACAGTGCACCAGCACGGTGTGGCCCTTCGTCCGCAGCCGTTCGACGGCTTCAGCCGCCTGCAGCAGCACGTAGTCGAGGTGCGGGTTCTCATCCGCGTCGACCCTGTCGATCAGACGCACCTCGATATGCGGTATGTCGGTGCGGATGTCGTCGTCGCGCAGCCGGCACATCGACACCACGGCTGTGATGTCCGCCGGCAGGTCGCGCAGCACCGCCACCGTCCCGAGTACCACCTTCTCGTCACGCGGGTGACGCGGCATCCGGCTGGCCGAGGCGTAGCGATAGTCCAGATCCGTGGTGTCGGCCGGTCCGCCGCGGCGGATGTCGGACGCCAGCGTCACCAGAGTGCGGGCGTTCGCCCGCGGCCAGCCGCTGAGCATCGCCCTCCACTCCAGCGGCACCGCCGACGCGCCGTAGGCCGCACCGAGCAGCCCGCCCGCGATCGCGGCCACCGTGTCGGCATCGCGTCCGCCGCGCACCGCGGCCTCCAGCGCCAGCCGCAAACGGTCGGCGCGGAACACCCCGGCTTTCGGGTCGTCCCTGGGTTCCGGCGTGTTGGAGATGGCCGACCACGCGCCCTGCAGCGCCTGGACAACGAAGCCGTTGTTGTCGAAGTCGGCCGGCCGCGACTCCTCCGCCTCGGCCAGATAGCCCTCCCACTTCCGCCGGCGGGCCGCCGTGAGGTGGCCCAGCCCGACCCGCACGTCGATCTGCCCGGTCAGCACCGCATGGCGGATCGCCGAACACCAGATCACGCAGGCGTCGGCCGCCAGCGGGTCGAAATGTGTCAGCTCGGACAGCGCCCGCGCCGCCTGCACCATCGCCTTCTCGTCATCGAGGTAGGCCAGTGCCACCGGGGCGGTGCGCATCAGCGAGCCGTTGCCCGCACGCCCCGTCTCCTCGTGGAGCTTCTTGGACTCCGCGCGGGCACGGGCCGCCGTGATACCCCCGCCGCGGGCGGCGCTAGACAGCACCGCCCGGGTCTGGACACCGACGTCCGGTGACTCCAGCGACCACTCGTACCAGCGCCTGACGATGGCGTCCTGGGCGGCCTCGTCGCGCAAGTCAGCGCCCCGGGCAGCGACCTCGGCGATGGCGATCGCCATCGCCGTGTCATCCGTCCATTCGCCGGCCTTCCAGAGCGGACTCCGCCGCATGTGGACCTTCTCGCTGGCATGCACCGGCGGCCTGAACTCGTAGCTGGCCCCCAGTGCGTCCCCGGCCGCGGTGCCGAGCATGACACCTTCGGTTCTGTCGTCATATGAACTCATGTAAACCCCCCTTCGTTGACTCGATTATACGCCCATGCTTAGAATATGTCTAATAAATGAGATATGTTCATGTGTATCACTTAGTAACTTCACAATATCAGCGAGGTATAACATGGCAGAGCGATTCCGCGACGGGCAGGGGAAGTCGCTCACCGACTGGCCGCGTCCGTCGGTCGCCGTCGACACGGCATTGCTGACCTACGACCCGGCCGATCCCGGCCAGGGGCTGCTGGTGCTGGAGGTGCTGCGGGAGGACGGCCAGGGGTGGGCGCTGCCCGGAACCTTCCTGCACGAGGGGGAGACGCTCGAGCGGGCGGTCCGCCGGTCGCTGCGCACCAAGGCGCGGGTGCGCGGGATCGCGCCCCGGCAGCTGCACGTCTTCGACCGGCCGGGTCGCGACGACAGGGGTTGGGTGGTGTCGGTGGGGCATGTGGCCGTGGTGCCCCTGGAGGATCTCGCGGGCCGCTTTCCGGACACCACGAGGCTGGTTCCGGCACGGTCGCCGGGACGGCTCGCCTTCGACCACAACGAGATCATCGAGCGGGCGCTGGATGACCTGCGGTCGCGATACGAGAATGATCCCGACCCCGACCACCTGCTCGGGGACGCCTTCACGCTGCGGCAACTGCAACAGGTCCACGACGCGGTCGACGGCGTGATCACCACACCGGACAAACTCGACACCTTCCGCCGCACGATGAAAAGCCGTCTCATCCGGGTGCCCCGCAAGCCGGTCAGCCCGGACGGCCTCGGGCGCCCCGCGCAGCTGTTCCGCCGCAAGAAGACGTGAAGACCGCCGGAAGGCGTGCAGACATAGGAGTGCTAGAACTTGCGGGTGACTTCGGCCAATCCCGCCGGGAGGCGCCGACGGCGCCGCGCCCTGGGCGTGCTGGTGGCCGTCGTGGCGGTGGGCGGGGTGGCCGGCGTACTGCTGTGGCAGCAGCGCGCCGCCGACGATCAGGTGAGCAGCCTGCCCTCGACCTGGCGCGCGGGGGATCCCACCACCAGCGGACCGCCTCCTGCCCCGCCGCCTACCGCGCCACAGGCGGGCGGCCCGGTCACGAACTACGACCTCGCCCGCCGGCAACTCAATGAGCTGCCGGTCCGGGGCTGGGACCGCACCTCGGACTTCCGGCGCTACCAGTTCGGCGAGGCATGGAGTGACGACGTCAACGTCGAGTTCGGCCACAACGGGTGCAACACCCGCGACGACATCCTTCGCCGCGACCTCAAGAACCTGGTGGTGCGGCCGTTCACCTGCTTCGCGCAGAGTGGCACGCTCGTCGACCCCTACACCGGTGTCACCATCGACTTCGTCCGCGGACCCGAGACGTCCAACAGCGTCGAGATCGACCACGTCGTTGCGCTGGCCGACGCCTGGTACAAAGGCGCCCGCGCCTGGGATCCGCAGCGCCGGCTCGACTTCGCCAACGATCCGCGCAACCTGCTGGCGGTGAGCCCCAAGGCCAACTTCGACAAGGCGTTCCGCGATGCCGCGGGATGGCTGCCGCCCAATGAGGCGTTCCGCTGCGACTTCGTCGCACGGCAGATCGAGGTCAAGACCGCCTACGGGCTGTGGGTGTCTGCCAAGGAGAAGCGGGCACTGGGGGAGGTGCTGGATCGCTGCTAGGCGCTGCGCACGATCTGTTCCAGCCGCCTGGTGATCCGATTCATCAGAGCATCGTCGTTGTCGATGCTCAACGTCACCGGGTCCAGTTGCACATCACCGGTCGCGTACCGCGCCACGTCGGCCATCTCGTCGAGACGTTCGGTGAAGGTCGCGATGAACTCGTAGAACCCCTCCACCGCCTTGCTGATCAGCAGTCCGGTGTCGCGCTGCAGATCCGAGCATGACAGCGGGACCTTCGCTCCGCGGCTGCGCTCGGCCAGCGCCAGCGCCTGTTCGTGGTAGTCCATCAGCCGGTGCGCGGCGTGCACGATCCCGTCCGCGTCGGCGGACTCCTCGCGGTCGCCGAAGACGTCCTGGAAGGCCGGGCTGAGCATGAAGCCGTCGATCTGGTCGAGCAGACGGGTGAACTCGGAGAGCCGTTCGGTGAAGAACCTCCCCGCCTCGAAGTCGGAGGCGAACACCTCGCCGGACGCGGCCGCATACCCCATCCGGGCGTCGCGCACCCGGCCCGCGACGGCGTCGCGGCGCTGCACGCACACCGACACGAATGCGGCGTAGCGCCAGCAGGGCAGTTTCTCCTCCAGCATCGCGGTCAGTTCCGCGGGTGTGTGCACCACGGTGGCCACCTCGAGGTCGTCGCCCGGCGCGATGATCGGCACCGGCGGCGACACCTCCCGCATGAGTTCGGCGCCCTCGGTGCCGTACACCCCGCGCATATCGCCGCGCGACGCCCAGCGATGCTGCTGTTCTGCGCGCTCCCGTACCTGCCGCTGACGTTCCTGCTCGGCTTCCAGCGACCGTGTGACGCGGGGATAAAGCGCGCGGCCGACGGCGAACAGCGCCCCCGCCGCCACGACGCCGGCCAGGGGACCGCCCCAGGCCGCCAGCAGCACGACCGCCAGGCCGGCCACGAAACTGAACCCGGCGATCACCGCCAGGCGCTGCTGCCCGCTGCCTTCCCCGCTGCCATCCCCCATGGCCCAGGATCGTAGGACGCTGCCCCGACAGCCCGCACCGGCTAGCGTCGGCCTATGACAACGACACGGCCGGTGGCGGTGGTGACCGGGGCGAGCCGCGGGGCCGGCCGGGGGATCGCGCAGGCCCTCGGCGCGGAGGGCTGGCGGGTGTACCTGACCGGCCGCAGCATCTGCGACGACGACGCCCGCGCGGTGAGCGATCTCGGTGGTGAGGGCGTGGCGGCACCGCTCGACCACCGCGACGACGCGGCGGTGGCGCAGCTGTTCGCCCGCATCACCGCTGACGACGGTGTGCTGCACCTGCTGGTGAACAATGCCGCGGTGATCTCCGAGAAGCTCACCGACCCGGCACCGTTCTGGGACAAGCCGCTGGAACTGGCGGACGTGCTCGATGTCGGTCTGCGCTCGGCGTACGTGGCGTCCTGGCACGCGGCCCCGTTGCTGCTGCGCGCCGAACGGGGCCTGATCGCGTTCACCTCGTCACCGGGTTCGGTGTGCTACATGCACGGGCCGGCCTACGGCGCGCAGAAGGCCGGTGTCGACAAGATGGCCGCGGACATGGCCGTCGACTTCGGCGGCACCGGGGTCACCACCGTGTCGATCTGGATGGGGATCCTGCTCACCGAACGGATGCGCCGCGCGTTCGACGGCCGGCCCGAGGCGCTGGCCGGCTTTGCCGAGCGCGCCGAGACGCCCGGGTTCACCGGCCGTCTCATCGACGCGCTCTACCGCGACCCGCGGTTGGCGGAGTTGTCCGGCCACACCGTCATCGCGGCCGAACTAGCGCAGCGCTACGGCATCACCGACGAGGGCGGACGGCGGCCACCGTCGCACCGCGACTGGCTCGGCGCGCCGCGCGAACCGAGCGCCGTAGTCATCCGCTGACGCTTCGGTCCTCGGACGCTTCAGTCTTCCTTGCGGATCAGCTTCTGCAGCGACTTGCGGTCCGGCTCGAGCAGTTCGGCGATGCGGGCCGGGTTGACGTCGGCGACGATGATCTCGCCGACATCCTTGTTCACACCGGTGAAGATGCCGTGCGCCTTCATCTTCTCGGTCTGGTACATGTTGTCCTCGGTGGGCGTCACGTAGTAGACCGCCTCGGCCTTGAACCGGTGCACCAGCCACAGATGGATCAGCGTCATCAGCCGCTTCTGGCGCATCTTGGCCGAGTAGGTGTTCTGGTCGCGCACCGTGAGGATGCTGCGGCCGCGCCGGTCCTTGATCGGGTCGAAGGTCACGTCGGCCAGTTTCTCGCCGTCGGTGTCACCAAAGATGGCCAGCTCTAGCACATCCGAGCCGGCGCGGCGGGGCCGCAACTGCACCCGCAGCCGCTCGCCGAGCTTGTAGTGCTCGCTCCACAGCGCCAGCCAGTCCTCCAGCAGCTTCTTGGGCACCTCGGTCTGCACCAGGTGCTGAACCTGCGTGGAGCCCTTGCCCATCGACTTGGTGGTGGCGGTGCGGCCGGATGACGCGGCCAGCGCCGCGTCGCTGCGCGGACCGCCGACAAGGGTCTGCGGCGTGCGGTACGGCGACTCGATGAGACGCATCTTGCGCTGCAGCCGGGCCAGCGCCAGCATGCCGTCCTGGCGCAGGGCAGTGGCGAATTCCTCGGCCGCGACGCCGTCGATCTGGTGGCCGCCGTAGGTCATGAAGTTGAAGACGAAGCCCATCTTCCCGATCTCCTCCGGGAAGGCGCGCATCTGTTCATCGGACATGCCGGTGGTGTCCCAGTTGAACGACGGGGACAGGTTGTAGGCCAGCATCTTGTCCGGGTACACCGCGTGAATGGCCTCGGCGAACTCGCGGGCCTCGGCCAGATCGGCGGTCTTGGTCTCCATCCACAGAATGTCGGCAAACGGCGCGGCCGCCAGCGACTTCGCGATCGCGTAGGGGATGCCGCCGCGCACCTGGTAGTAGCCCTCCGGCGTGCGGGCGAGCTCGCAGTCCCACGGCGCGTCGATGCCGAGTTCGGCGGCCTTGCGCTGCGCGACGTACAGCGGCGCGGTCTTGGCGAACTCCAGCCATTCAGCGGGCTTCATCGCCAGCGCCTCGCCCTCGGACTCCTTGAACCGCAGAATCTCCGCCACCGCGTTGCCGTAGGTGTCCAGCCCCGCATCGTCCTGCCACGCGTCGACGAACTGCGACTCCACCTTGTCGAACAGCGAGTCCAGTGACTGCTCGCGGTCGGCGACCCAACTGGCGGCCGCCTCGTCGATGATCGCGGTGATGCCGCGGTCGGCCAGCCACGCGTCGGCGGTGGTGTACTCGTCCTCACCCAGCGCGTAGAGCAGGTGGCCGTTGAGCTCGTGCACGCCCTTGGCGTGGAAGCGGCGCAGCATCGCCAGGAAGCATGACTTGTACGGCGGCACCGACACGTTGGTGACGCCCAGCAGGAACGGCTGGTCGCGCTCATCGGCACGGCCGTCGATGAGGTTGGCGGCCTCGGCGTCGGTGCGGGCAACGATGATGCCCGGCACCTTCATGATGTCCAGCTGGAACCGCGCGGTGTTGAGGCGCTTGATCTGCTCGTCGGAGGGCACCAGGACCTTACCGCCCTGATGTCCGCACTTCTTCGTGCCGGGACGCTGATCCTCGATGTGGTATCCGGTGACGCCGGCCTCGACGAAGCGACGGATCAGGTTGCGCACATGCGGATCGCCGCCGTGGCCGGTGTCGGCGTCGGCGATGATGAACGGCCGGTAGTCGACAGCGGGAGTGGCGGCGCGCTGCTCGTCGGTCATCTGCAGCCGCAGGTACTGCTGGTTGCGGTCGGCGGTCAGCAGCGCGCGCACCAGGCCCGCCGCCTCGTCGGGCACCTGGCTCAGCGGGTAGCTGGCGAGGTCCGGGCCCGGATCCTCGTCGGTGGAGCCTTTGGCCGACGTCGCCCAGCCGCCCAGGTAGATGCCCTCGATACCGCAGCGCTTCATCGTCACCGCCTGGCCAGGCGAGTACGGCCCGAATGTGGTGATCGACTTGCGCTGACCGAACAGTTCGCGCAGCCGGGCGTAGAAGGCGACGGAGGCCTCGCGCGCCACGGTGTAGTCGACTCCGATGGTGCCGCGCTGCTCAACGACCTGGCGTGCGGTGTAGAGCCTGGTGATGCCGGTGAAGCGCGGGCTGTCGAAGTACCGCTGGGTCTCCGCCACCTCGTGGTCGACATCAGTCATGGGTGCTGCGTCAGCTTCGATGATGGACATTGTTGTCACGCTCCTCGTGATGCCCTGTGCCTTGTTTTATCGGCGATTACTCGGTATTGGCGATGACTCCATCTAAGCCCCTCGGTCCTCGATCGCCCAAGGCGGGGTCGCCGAGAGGGTAGCTTTGACCATCAGGCGTTATGCCAGCGGCGAGAGGCGGCGGTGAGCTTCAATCACGACCCTCCGCACCGTGCGGCGGGGCTGGTTCTACTGTCGATCCTCGGCGTCATCTCCACGCTGGTGTTTCTGCTGTTCCGTGGCGACCTGACGCCGACGACCGAGCTCATCGTGGAATCGGGGCGCTCCGGGCTGGTGCTCGACCGCGGGGCGAAGGTCACGTTCAACGGGGTGCCGGTCGGCCGGGTCAGCGATATCGACGTCGTGCAGCGCGACGGGGGTCCGGCGGCCCGGCTCACCGCGAAGGTCGAGTCACGGTTCATGCGGGTGATACCGGCCAACGTGCGCGCCGATGTGCAGGCCTCGACCATCTTCGGCAACAAGTACCTGGATTTCTCCTCGCCGCGCGATCCGTCCCCGCAACGCGTCGCCGGCGGTGCGGTGATCGCCGGGAGCAGCGTGACGACGGAGTTCCAGACGCTGTTCGAGACGGTGACGGGACTCGCCGAGAAGATCGACCCGGTGAAGCTGAACCTCACCCTGTCGGCGGCGGCGGAGGCGCTGACCGGCTTGGGCGCCAAACTGGGCAGGTCGCTGGCCGACGCCAACGCGATCCTCGCCGAGGTCAATCCGCGACTGCCGGCCGTGCAGCGGGGGGCGCGCAGTGTCGCCGACGTCGCCGACGTCTTCACCGCGGCCGGACCCGACTTCTGGGACGGCTTGGACAACTTGCTGACCCCCGCCGCGACGCTGACCGCCCAGCAGCGCGACCTTGACGCCGCACTGCTGGCGTCGGTCGGGTTCTCCGCCGCCACCGACACGGTGGGCCGCGGCGCCGTCGACCTGATCCGCCTGCTCGCCGATCTGGTGCCGTCCTCGCGTCTGCTGGACACCTATAGTCCTGCGCTGTTCTGCACCATCCGCAACACCGCGGAGCTGGTGCCGCTGGCGCTGTCGGCATTCGGCGGCAACGGATACTCCCTGGCGGCGCATTCGATCCTCCCGGTGGGTGCGCCCAACCCCTACATCTACCCGGACAACCTGCCCCGGACCAACGCGCGCGGCGGGCCCGGCGGAGCGCCCGGCTGCTGGCAGCCGGTCGACCGCAACTTCTGGCCCGCCCCGACGCTGGTCGCCGACACCGGGGCGTCGCTGGCGCCGTACAACCACTTCGAGTTGGGTCAGCCGCTGCTGAACGAGTACGTGTGGGGCCGTCAGGTGGGGGAGAACACCATCAACCCGTAAGCCGTCAGGCCGGCGGTGCCGCGGGGTCGACGAGCGGCGGTGCCGCGGGGTCGACGAGCGGCGGAGCAGCGGGGTCGGGCGGCACCGGAGCCGCCGGTTCAGGCAGTGGCGCCGGGT
>VEQU01000070.1 GCA_018883075.1 Mycobacterium sp. | reverse complement strand
ATCCCGTACGTGGCGTCCACGCCGGAGGATCTCGCCGAGACCGTGCGGCTGATCGAGGCCGAGGGCCGCAAGGCGCTTTCCCGGGTGCTCGACATCCGCGACGACGCCGCGGTGCGCGCGCTGGTGGCCGACGCGGTGGAGCAGTTCGGCCGCCTCGACATCCTGGTGGCCAACGCCGGGGTGCTGAGCTGGGGCCGGTTGTGGGAGCTGTCCGACGAGCAGTGGAACACCGTCATCGACGTCAACCTCACCGGCACCTGGCGCACGCTGCGCGCCGTCATCCCGGCGATGATCGAGGCCGGCAACGGCGGGTCGATCGTCATCGTCAGCTCCGCCGGCGGAATCAAGGCCACACCGGGTAACGGGCACTACGCGGCGTCCAAGCACGGCCTGACCGCGCTGACCAACACCCTGGCGATCGAGCTGGGGGAGTACAGCATCCGGGTCAACTCGATCCACCCCTACTCGATCGCCACGCCGATGATCGAGAACGACGCCATGCTCGGTGTGCTGGCCAAGCATCCGGCATTCCTGCACAGCTACGCGCCGATGCCGTATCAGCCGTTGGACAAGGACAACAAGAAGGCCAAGCGCAACGACTTCATGTCTGCCGAGGAGGCCGCCGAGGTGGTGGTGTGGCTGGCCGGGGACAACTCCGGTGTGCTGTCCGGGTCGCAGATCGTCATCGACCGCGGGGTCATGAAGTACTGATCAGCCCGGCAGCACCAGCACGGGCACCGGGCTGTGCCGCACGATCTTGGCGCCCCGCGAGCCGAGGAACACCCGCGCGATGTCCCCGCGCGGTGAGGTGCCCAGCGCCAGGATCTCCCCGTCGAGCCAGTCGGCGTCGTCGAGCGCCTGATCCCAGCCGTTGCCGCTGACCACTTCCAGTTCCACGTCCGCGTCCACCACGCCGTCGCTGCGCAGGCGCGCCAGCATCTCGCCGGCCTGCTCCTCCCACGCGGCGAGGATCGAATCCTCGGCGTGAAGCCCGACCTCCGGCGGGTACATGGTGCGCCCGCGTACCGCGAAGGTGATCACCCGCAGCGGCACGCCCAGGCGCTGGGCCAGCGTGGCGGTCCGCCGCACCACCTCCACCGACTCGGCCGTGCCGGGGTAGCCGCAGGTGATCCTGGTCAGCAGGCCACCACGCGCGCCTCGGTAGCCGCGCGGTGCGATGGCCACCGGAACCGGGCACGAGTGCAGCAGCCGGTCCGCGGTGGAGCCCACGACCACCTGCCCGAGCGCGCCGGTGGCCGCGGAGCCCAGCACCAGGACGTCTGCCCCCGATTCGGTGACCCCCTCCACCAGCCCGCCGGACACCGAGCGGTGCGCGTGGCTGTGGAACCTGACCTCCACCGCCGGCAGGGCGCCGAGCAGACGCTGGGCCTCCCTGGCCGAGTCGGCCGCCAACTCGTCGGCCCAGGCCGCGTACTCGGCGTCCACCCGGGCGGGCGACGGGTAGGTCCACGGCCGCGGGACGATGGTCGCCACCGTCAAGGTGGTGCGCAGCGCGCGGGCCGCACCGACGGCGAGATGCAGCGGGGCGGCGCCGCTCTTGCCGGCCAGGTAGCCGACCACCACCGTCATGACGGAACCCCGTCCTTGAGACCGGGGTTCAACGCGCTGTGGTGCCGGCCCCAGGTGAAGTAGAAGATCAGCGCCACCGACACCCAGGCGGCGAAGGCGATCCACGTGTACCAGCGCAGGTTGAGCAGGATGTAGGCGCAGGCGAGGATGGCCAGCACCGGCGTCACCGGGTAGCCGGGAACCCGGAACCCGCGCGGCAGGTCCGGCTCGCGCACCCGCAGCAGGATGACACCCACCGACACCACGATGAACGCCACCAGCGTGCCGATCGAAACCATGTCGGCCAGATAGTCCAGCGGGATGAACCCGGCCAGCGCCGCCACCACCACCGCCACGATGACGGTGTTGCGCACCGGCGTCATGGACCGCGGGTTGACGGTCGCGAACGCCTTGGGCAGCAGCCCGTCGCGGCCCATCGCGAACAGGATGCGGGTCTGGCCGTACATCGTCACCAGGGTCACCGAGAAGATCGAGATCACCGCACCGGCCGCGAGCACGGTGCCCCAGTAGTTGGCGCCGGTGACGTCATCCAGGATGACGGCCAGACCCGCTTCCTCGTCCTTGAAGTCCGGCCACGGCTGGGCACCCAGTGCGGCGACCGCGACCAGAAGGTAGACGGCCGTAACGGTCAGCAGTGCGGCGATGATGGCCCGCGGCATCGTCTTTTGCGGGTCCTTCACCTCGTCCCCGGCGGTGGACACGGCGTCGAGGCCGATGTAGGAGAAGAAGATGGTGCCGGCCGCCGCGCTGATCCCGGCGATGCCGAACGGTTCGAAGTCGGCGAACCTGTCGGCGTTGAAGGCCGTCAGCGCGATCACCGAGAACAGGCCCAGCACGCCGAGTTTGATCAGCACCATGATGCTGTTCACCTTCGCCGACTCGCTGGCACCGCGAATCAGTAGCACCGCGCACAGCATCACCAGGATGACGGCCGGAAGATTCACCACGCCGGGGTTGGTATCCCACGGGGTGGCTGAGAGTGCTTGCGGCAGTGAGTGACCGGTGAAATTGACCAGGAGTTTGTTGACGTACTGGCTCCAGCCGACGGCCACGGCCGCGGTGGATACGCCGTACTCCAGCAGCAGGCAGGCCGCTACACCCATGGCCACCACCTCGCCGAGGGTCGTATAGGCGTAGGAGTAGGTGGATCCGGACACCGGCACTGCGGAGGCGAGTTCGGCGTAGCAGATCGCGGCCAGCCCGGCCGCCACGCCCGCGATCAGAAACGAGATGATCACGCTGGGCCCGGCCTCGGGAACCGCCTGGGACAGTACGAAGAAGATGCCGGTGCCCACCGTCGCACCGACGCCGAACATGGTCAGCTGGAAGGTCCCGATCGAGCGTTTGAGGTTTTCCGATGTTCCGTGCGCTACCGGGGCGCCGATCACCGGGCGCCGCCGCAGCATCTGCTCGGTCAGGGTGACCCCCGTCGTCATCCGCTGATTATGCCCACCCCGGCGGCCCCGCCGTGCGGGTCGTGTAAGAACACCTCGTGAGCACTAATGGCGTGGTGATCGTCGGCGGCGGGCTGGCCGCCGCCCGGGTCGCCGAACAGTTGCGCAAAGCCGAGTACGCCGGGCCGGTGACCATCGTCAGCGACGAGGACCACCTGCCCTACGACCGCCCGCCGCTGTCCAAGGACGTCCTGCACGACGACAGCAAGGGTCATGAGGACGTCGCGCTGCGCCCCGCGGAGTTCTATGCCGACAACGCCATCACGCTGCGACTCGGCAGCGCCGCGACGGCACTGGACACCGCCGCGCGGACGCTCACCCAGGCAGACGGCAGCGTGCTGCGCTACGACGAGTTGGTGATCGCCACCGGACTGGTGCCGCGGCGCATCCCCTCGCTGCCCGACCTCGAGGGCATCCGGGTGCTGCGCTCCTACGACGAGGCGCTGGCGCTGCGCGAACACGCGGGCCGGGCCAGGCGCGCCGTCGTGGTGGGGGCGGGGTTCATCGGCTGCGAGGTCGCCGCGAGCCTGCGCAAGTTGGGTGTCGAGGTGTCGCTCATCGAACCGCAGCCCACCCCGCTGGCGGCGGTGCTGGGCGAGCAGATCGGTGAACTGGTGGCCCGACTGCACCGCGCCGAAGGTGTCGATGTGCGGACCGGCGTCGGGGTGTCGGAGGTGAAGGGTTCCGACGGGCACGTCCGCTCCGTCGTGCTCAATGACGGCACCGTGCTCGACGCTGACCTGGTGGTGATCGGCATCGGATCGCGCCCGGCCACCGAGTGGCTCGCCGGCAGCGGAGTCGAGGTCGACAACGGCGTGGTCTGCGACGAGGTAGGCCGCACCAGCGCGCCGCACGTGTGGGCGCTGGGTGACGTGGCGTCATGGCGCGACGCGCGCGGCCATCAGGTGCGCGTCGAGCACTGGAGCAACGTCGCCGAACAGGCCCGCATGCTGGTCCCGGCCCTGCTCGGCGAAGAGCCGCCGGCGCTGACGGTGGTGCCGTACTTCTGGAGCGATCAGTACGACGTCAAGATCCAGTGCCTGGGGGAGCCGGAGGCCGACGACACCGTGCACCTCGTCGAGGACGACGGCCGCAAGTTCCTGGCCTACTACTCCCGCGACGGCGTGCTGGTCGGCGTGGTGGGCGGCGGCATGCCCGGCAAGGTCATGAAGGCCCGCTCCAAGATCGCCGGCGGAGCGCCGATCAGCGACGTGTTGGGCTGAGCCGCCGGCGAGTGTGCGGATTTCCGCACCGCTCCGGCGTGTCCCGCGGAACACCGCACAGTCGAGGGGGGAGGGGCAGGGCGTCGGCTAGGGCAGCCCGGCTGCGACGTCGCCCGTCAGGGCAGCCCGGCTGCGACGGTGTCGAACGCCTCGCCCATCGCCTCGCTCAACGGCACGCCCTCGTGCGCCAGCCAATACTCGTAGGCGGCCAGCGCCACCCCGAGCATGCTCCACGCGATGGTCTGTGGCACCAGATCGCCGGGCCGCGCGCCGAGCCGCCCGGCGACGAAATCGGCCACCACCGCGCGCCAGCCCGCGTACATGGTCATCGAGTAGGCCTGCAGTTCGGCGGTCTGCAGGATCAGCCGCATGCGCTCGCGGTGCCGCTCGGTCTGGAAGTCGTCGACGGAGTTGAAGTCCAGCAGCGCGTCGCGCAGTGCGGTGCGCAGTGGGGCGTCCGGGGCGGCCCGGTCCAGCACGGTCGCGAAGTGGCGCAGGTGCGCGTCGAAATCGCCCCACGGGATGGCGTTCTTCGACGAGTAGTAGCGGAACAGGGTGCGCCGGGCGATCCCGGAGGCCAGCGCCACATCGTCGACGCTGACCTCGCTGAAACCGTAGGCGGAGAACAGGTCCAGGGCCACGTCGGCGATGTGGTCGCAGGTGGTCGAGCGGCGCCGGCCGACCCGGGTCCGCGTGGCCTCCATACCGGCCCCTTCCCTTTTCGGCACCAGATGCCATATTCTGGCGGACCGAGGGGACCGCGCGCAACGGAAGTGCCGTAAAGAAAGGGCAGCGCCCATGGAGCAGAATCAGACCGATACCGAGGTCGGGACCGGCACCGAACTGGTGACCGAGAGCCTCGTCGAAGAGGTGTCCATCGACGGGATGTGCGGGGTCTACTGACCGTGGATGCCGGCGGGCGCTGGGCACTGCACCCGCAGGTGGCGGTTCGCCCGGAACCATTCGGGGCGCTGCTCTACCACTTCGGAACGCGCAAGCTGTCGTTCCTGAAGAACCGCACCATCCTGGCGGTGGTGGAATCGCTCGACGATCATCCCGACATCGGGTCCGCACTCGACGCCGCGGGCGTCGATCATGAGCAGCGTGCTCCGTATCTGCACGCCCTCAGCGTGCTCGCCGACTCGCAGATGCTGGTGGCGCGATGACGACGATCCAGCCGGTCCCGCGGCTCATCGAACAGTTCGAGCGTGGTCTCGACGCGCCGATCTGCCTCACCTGGGAGCTCACCTACGCCTGCAACCTGGCCTGCGTGCACTGCCTGTCGTCGTCCGGCAAGCGTGATCCGCGCGAACTGTCGACCGCGCAGTGCAAGGCGATCATCGACGAACTTGAACGCATGCAGGTGTTCTACGTCAACATCGGCGGCGGCGAGCCGACGGTGCGGCCCGACTTCTGGGAACTGGTGGACTACGCCACCGAGCATCACGTCGGGGTGAAGTTCTCCACCAACGGGGTCCGCATCACTCCGGAGGTCGCCGCGCGGCTAGCCGCCAGCGACTACGTCGACGTCCAGATCTCCCTCGACGGCGCGACGGCCGAGATCAACGACGCCGTGCGCGGCGCCGGCTCGTTCGACATGGCCATCCGCGCGCTGGAGAACCTCGCGGCCGCGGGATTCCGCGATGCCAAGATCTCGGTCGTCGTCACGCGCCACAACGTCGACCAACTCGACGACTTCAAAGCACTCGCCGACCGCTATGGCGCCACGCTGCGTATCACCCGGCTTCGGCCGTCGGGCCGCGGCGCCGACGTGTGGGATGAACTACACCCCACCGCCGCACAGCAGAAACAGCTCTACGACTGGCTCGTCGCGCACGGGGAGCGGGTGCTCACCGGCGACTCGTTTTTCCACCTGTCCGGGCTCGGCGAGCCCGGCGCCCTCAGCGGGCTGAACATGTGCGGCGCCGGACGGGTGGTGTGCCTGATCGACCCGGTCGGCGACGTCTACGCCTGCCCGTTCGCCATCCATGACCGCTTCCTGGCCGGAAATGTGCTCTCCGACGGCGGATTCGACACCGTGTGGAAGCACTCGGCGCTGTTCACCGAATTGCGCGAGCCGCAGTCGGTGGGTGCGTGCGGAAGCTGCGGGCACTACGACGCCTGCCGCGGCGGCTGCATGGCCGCGAAGTTCTTCACCGGACTGCCATTGGACGGCCCCGACCCGGAATGCGTCGAGGGATACGGCGCGCCCGCGCTGGCCGGGCCGCGCGAGGTGCCGCGTCCGCGCGCGGATCACTCCCGCACCGTCATGCTCACCCTCACGAAACCGCCCAGTAAGCCCTGCAACGAAAGTCCGGTCTAGTCATGGCAGACAAGTGGTTCGAGACCGTCGCCATCGCGCAGCAGCGCGCCAAGAAGCGTCTGCCCAAGGCGGTGTATTCGGCTCTGCTGGCCGGCAGCGAGAAGGGCGTGACCTACTCCGACAACGTCGAGGCCTACGCCGAACTCGGCTTCGCCCCGCACGTCATCGGAGCCACCGAGACGCGCGACCTGTCCACGACCGTGATGGGCCAGGACATCTCGATGCCGGTGCTGATCTCGCCCACCGGCGTGCAGGCGGTGCACCCCGACGGTGAGGTGGCCGTCGCCCGCGCCGCCGCCGCCCGCGGCACCGCCATGGGGCTGTCGTCGTTCGCCAGCAAGCCGATCGAAGAGGTCGTGGCCGCCAACCCGAAGACCTTCTTCCAGATCTACTGGCTCGGTGGGCGGGACGCGATCGCCGAGCGTGCCGAACGGGCACGTGCCGCCGGCGCGGTGGGGCTGATCGCCACCACCGACTGGAGCTTCTCGCACGGCCGGGACTGGGGCAGCCCCAAGATCCCCGAGAAGATGACCATCGGCACCGCGATCAAGATGTCCCCGCAGGGCCTCGTGCGGCCCAGCTGGTTCCTGGAGTGGGCCAAGACGCTCAAACCCCCCACCCTGACCGCGCCCAACCAGGGCCGCCTCGGCGAGGCCGGGCCTCCGTTCTTCGCCGCCTACGGCGAATGGATGGGCACCCCGCCTCCCACCTGGGAGGACATCGCCTGGCTTCGGGAGTTCTGGGGCGGGCCGTTCATGCTCAAGGGCGTCATGCGGGTCGACGACGCCAAACGAGCGGTCGACGCCGGCGTCACCGCCATCTCGGTGTCCAACCACGGCGGCAACAACCTCGACGGCACCCCCGGCACCATCCGTGCGTTGCCCGCGATCGCCGACGCGGTGGGCAGCCAGGTGGAGGTGCTGCTCGACGGCGGCATCCGCCGCGGCAGCGACGTCGTCAAGGCGCTGGCACTGGGTGCACGGGCGGTGATGATCGGCCGCGCCTACCTGTGGGGGCTGGCCGCGGCCGGCCAGGCCGGCGTGGAGAACGTCCTCGACATCCTCTCCGGCGGTCTCGACTCGGCGCTGCGCGGCCTGGGCAAGGCCAGCGTGCACGACATCAACCGGGACGACGTTTTGATCCCGCCGGGGTTCTCCCGCGGCCTAGGCTGAGATCGTCACCCGATCCCAGGAGTAACCCATGGCCGTCTACGCCAAGCCGGGGGCCGCGGGCTCCCTGATGTCCTACCAGAGCCGCTACGAGAACTTCATCGGCGGAGAATGGGTCGCCCCCACTGAGGGCAAGTACTTCGACGCGCTGTCACCGGTCAACGGCCAGCCGTTCTGCGAGGTGGCCCGCTCTACGGGCGCCGACATCGAAAAGGCCCTCGATGCCGCGCACGCCGCCGCACCGGCCTGGGGCCGCACCGCGCCCGCCGAGCGGGCCGTGATCCTCAACAAGATCGCCGACGTCATCGAAGCCAACCTGGAGAAGATCGCGCTCGCCGAAACCTGGGACAACGGCAAGCCGATCCGCGAGACCCTCAATGCGGACATCCCGCTGGCAGTCGACCACTTCCGCTACTTCGCCGGCGTGATCCGCGCGCAGGAAGGATCGCTGTCGCAGATCGACGACGACACCGTCGCCTACCACTTCCTCGAGCCGCTCGGTGTAGTGGGCCAGATCATCCCGTGGAACTTCCCGATCCTGATGGCGACGTGGAAGCTGGCGCCGGCGCTGGCGGCGGGTAACGCGGTGGTGATCAAACCCGCCGAGCAGACCCCGGCCTCGGTGATGTACCTGGTGTCGCTGATCGCCGATCTGCTGCCGGCCGGTGTGCTCAACGTGGTCAACGGTTTCGGGGTGGAGGCCGGCAAGCCGCTGGCGTCGAGCAACCGGATCGCCAAGATCGCGTTCACCGGCGAGACCACCACCGGCCGGCTGATCATGCAGTACGCCTCGGAGAACCTCATCCCGGTGACGCTGGAGTTGGGCGGCAAGAGCCCCAACATCTTCTTCTCCGACGTGATGGCTGCCGCCGACGACTACCAGGACAAGGCTCTGGAGGGCTTCACCATGTTCGCCCTCAACCAGGGCGAGGTGTGCACCTGCCCGTCGCGGTCGCTGATCCAGTCCGACATCTACGACGAGTTCCTCGCACTCGCCGCCATCCGCACCAAGGCGGTGCGCCAGGGCGACCCGCTGGACACCGAGACCATGGTCGGAGCACAGGCCTCCAACGACCAGCTCGAGAAGATCCTGTCCTACATCGAGATCGGCCGCAGCGAAGGCGCCACGGTGATCACCGGCGGCGAGCGCGCCGACCTCGGCGGCGCGCTGTCCGGCGGCTACTACGTGCAGCCGACCATCTTCGCCGGGGACAATGCGATGCGGATCTTCCAGGAGGAGATCTTCGGGCCGGTTGTCTCGGTGACGTCGTTCACCGATTACGACGACGCCATCCGGATCGCCAACGACACCCTCTACGGTCTGGGTGCCGGAGTGTGGAGCCGCAACGGCAACGTTGCCTACCGCGCCGGACGAGACATCAAGGCGGGGAGGGTGTGGACGAACTGCTATCACATGTATCCCGCGCACGCGGCCTTCGGCGGTTACAAGCAGTCCGGCATCGGCCGGGAGAACCACAAGATGATGCTCAGCCACTATCAGCAGACCAAGAACCTGCTGGTGTCCTACAGCAACACCGCACAGGGCTTCTTCTGAGTTCGCCTCTGCTCGTTAGTGATTCGGCTTCTGCGCGGCTCGCGGCAGGCGCAGATGCGGTAGCAGCACCTGCGGCCGCCGTGCCCGGACCGCGCCGACGATGACACCGCTGCCGTACGCGGCGTCCTCGGCCAGCCGCAGCGCGAGGTAGCGCGGCAGGTCCACGTCGGGGCGGCGGGTCAGCCACTCGCGCACCCGCGCCAGCAGCATGACGGCCGCCGCCGCACGGGCCACCCGCCACCGGCGCATACCGGCCAGCGCCAGCCACCCGATCGGCCACCACTCCCGGCGCAGCAGATGCCCGGCCGAGTCGGCGTCCGAGGCCAGTGTCTTGCCGAGGACCGTCGGGACCGCGCTTAGATCCACCGAGGACGCCCGCAGTGTCGCGGCGAGCCGGGCGGCGGACAGCGCGATCACCGCGAGCGCGGCGCCGCGGTGCCGGTTCAGCAGCAGTGCCGCTGCCGCGACGTTGAACACCGACAGCCGGGCCGGAGCGAGCCGGCCGGGATGGCGGCGGTCCAGCTCCGCCGCCGAGGTGCCGTAATCGAAGATCCGCCCCGCCCAGCGGGCCGGCTCATGGCGCATCTCATGGGTCACCATCGCGGCCGGCTCATAGCGCACCAGATGTCCGTCATCGACCAGCCGCCACACCAGATCGACATCCTCACCGAGCCGCAACCGTTCGTCGAATTCGGGCAGACACTCGCGGCGGGCCACCAGTGCCGCCGACGGCAGGTATCCCAGCGGCGCACCGTGGGTCACCAGTTGCGGCCGCGGACCCATGTCGAGCGCGGACCGCGCCGCCTCGTAGCGGGCGAGCACGCCGGTGGTGCTGATGCGCGCGGTGATGCGAGGCGCCACCGCGGCCACCCGCGGATCGTCGAAGTGCCCGGTGAGCGTCTCCAGCCAGCCCGGCGTCACGACGCAGTCCGCGTCGACGAACGCCACCAGTGGCGTGCCGACCTTGCGCAGCCCGGTGTTGCGGGCGGCCGCCGGTCCGCGGTTGCGGTCGTGGCGCACGTACGTCGCGCCGTGTGCGGCCGCCACCTCGCCGACGGCGGGGGAGTGCGAGGCGTCATCGACCACGATGATCCGCACGCCCGGATTGGCCGCGCGCAGCGAGTCAAGGCAGGCATCCAGGTGCTGCGCGTTGTCGTAGGCGGGCACTACGACCTCGAGGGTGTCCACCGGACCGGGCGCCGCCACCGGGTGCGCCACACCGCGCCGGACCAGCAGGTCGGCCACCGCCGATTCCACACCCGCCTCGGGCACCAGCCCGTCACCCCCGGCCGCGTAGAGACGGCGCACGAAGCGCCGGCCGGCCGGGGCTATCCGCAGCACACCCCACGGCGCACCGCCGAGGACCACCGACGCCGCACCGAACAACCCGCCGAGCAGCCGCACCCGTCCGTCCCAGACGACCCTGCGGCCGGCGGGCAGCCCGATGCGTCCGCTCACGCCGTCGCCTCCGTCGCTGTCCGGGCCCGTCCGGGCATAGCATCGCCGCATGGATCCGGCGCCAGAGCTCGGGAGCATGGCATCGAGCCAACTGCGCGCCACCCGGCCCATGCTCATTGTGCCGGTCGGCTCGACCGAGCAGCACGGCCCGCACCTGCCGCTGGACACCGACACCCGCATCGCCGGCGCCGTCGCCGCCGCGGCGGCCGCGCACCACGGCGGTGACGCGCTGGTGGCCACCGCCCTGGCCTACGGCGCCTCCGGGGAACATCAGGGCTTCCCCGGGACGGTGTCCATCGGCACCGCGGCATTGACGACCGTGCTGGTGGAGTACGGGCGCTCGGCGTGCGACTGGGCGGCGCGGGTGCTGTTCGTCAACGGGCACGGCGGCAACGTCGAGGCCCTGCGCGCCGCGGTGGGCCTGCTGCGCGACGAGAGCCGCGACGTCGCATGGTGCAGCTGCGCCGCACCCGGCGCCGACGCGCACGCCGGGCACACCGAGACCTCGCTGCTGCTGCACCTGTCGCCGCACCTGGTCCGCACCGACGCGGTGGCGGCCGGGAACACCGAGCCGCTGGCCGGCCTGATGCCCGCCATGCGGCGCGGCGGTGTGGCGGCCGTCAGCACCTCCGGAGTGCTGGGCGACCCGACCACCGCCACGGCGCAGGCCGGCGCGCAGCTGTTCGCCGCGATGGTCGATGACTGCGTGCAGCGGCTGCGCCACTGGCGTCCGGACGACACCGGGATGCTC
>VEQU01000069.1 GCA_018883075.1 Mycobacterium sp. | reverse complement strand
GCGGGATGGTCACGCCCGGCAGCACCTCGATACCCGTCGGCGGCGGGGGCGGCAGCGGCACACCGTTGTCCGGCGGCGGCGGTGGAGGCGGTTCGGAGCGCACCGGCGCGGGCGGCGGTGGCGGCGGCGCCGGAACGCCCGCGTAACCGCCGACCTCGGTGGGCGTCGGGAACGATTCGAAGTCGGTGCCCTGCAGGGCGCCATCCATGGTGGCCTTCCAGATGTCGGCCGGCAGCCCGGAGCCGTAGACCGACCCGCCCCATTTGTTCACCAGCGGCTTGTCGCCCTGGACGGTGCCCACCCAGACCGCCGTCGACAGCGACGGGGTGTATCCGACCATCCACGCATCGCGGTTGGCGCCGGTGTCACCGAGCTGGTGGGTGCCCGTCTTGGCCGCCGACGGGCGTCCGCCCGCGAGGTTGTGGCCGTTGGACCACCCGGCGATGGGCTGCATGGCCGCGGTGACGTTGTCTGCCACCGCCTTCTCGATGCGACGTTCGCCGGCGTTGTCCTCGCCGGCGGCGTCGAAGAGCACCTCACCCTGGGCGTTGACGACCTTCTGCACGAAGTGCGGGGCGTGGTAGATCCCGGAGTCGGCGAGGGTGGCGTAGGCCGAGGCCATGTCGATGACGCGAGTCTCGTACTTTCCGAGCACCACACCCGGCCCGGGCGGTCCGCCGAGCCCGTCCTCGGACAGCGTGTGCTCGACGCCGGGGAAGCTCTCCGCGACACCGGCGCGGTGCGCCGCGTCGGCCACGTCCTCGGGGCCGTTGCGCAGCTTCTGCATCAGCCGGTAATAGACGGTGTTCAGTGACTGCTTGAGGGCCTCGGCGATGTTGCACGTGCCGCAGCCGGCGCCGTCGACGTTGGTGATGGTGAGCTTGTCATTGATCTTCAGCGGCGAGCTGTCCACCTGATAGCCCAGGCCCATGCCTTGCTCAAGTGCGGCCACCAACGCGAACACCTTGAATGACGATCCGGTGGGTAGCCCGGCCTGGGCGAAGTCGAAGCCCGCCGCATCGGTGCCGCCGTAGTAGGCCTTCACCCCGCCGGTCTTCGGGTCGATCGACACCACCGCCGCGCGCATCTCCGGCATCTGCCCGTCGAGGTAGGTCTCGACGGCGTCCACCGCGGCCTCTTGCGCCTGCGAGTCGATGGTGGTGGTGATCTGCAGGCCCTGGGTGTTGAGCGTCTGCTGGTCGATGTTGAACAACTCGAGCAGTTCCTGGATGACCTGGCGCTCGATCAGCCCGTTGGGGCCGGTGGTCATCGCACCGATGGCGGCCTGATCGCGCGGGACGGTCTGCGGGAAGACCTGTTGGGCGCGTTCCTCCGGCGAGAGCGCGCCGATGGTGACCATGCCGTCGAGTACCCAGTTCCACCGGTCGGTGGCACCCTCGAGATCGACGGCGGGGTCCAGCGTCGAGGGCCGCTGAATCAGCGCGGCCAGCAGAGCACCCTCGGCGACGGAGAGTTGTTCGACGGGTTTGTCGAAGTAGGCCTGCGATGCCGCGGAGATCCCGTAGGCGCTGCGGCCGAAGTAGATGATGTTCAAATAGGCCTGCAGCACTTCGTCTTTCGACCACTGCTGGCTCATCTTGGTGGAGATCACCAGTTCCTTGGCCTTGCGCACCAGACCGCCGATGCCGTAGCGCTGATCACCCACGAGCGCGTTCTTCACGTACTGCTGGGTGATGGTCGAACCACCCTGGATATCGCCGCCGAACAGGTTGTTGCGCACCGCACGCCCGAAGCCGGTGATGGAGAAGCCGGGATTCGAGTAGAAGTCACGGTCCTCAGCGGCCATCACCGCGTCGAGGACGTGCACCGGCACCTGGTCGATGTTCACGTCCACCCGGTTGCCTTCGGGAGGAATGACTTTCGCGATCTCCGAGCCGTCGCTGGCGAGGATGGTCGACACCTGATTGGTGCGGATGTCGCCGGGCTTGGGAACGGTGACGATGAGGTACGCCATGCCGAAGGTGAGCACCGGCAGCACCACGAAGACAACGGCCGCGGCCGCCAGCCAGCGGCGGGCCCCCCAGCCACGCAACCGTTGCCACAGATCGGGTTCGCCGTCATGCGGGTCGGGCGCCGATGATCGGCGTGTGCGTGTGGCCGGCGGCGGCGCGGGAGGAGAACCGCCGTCGAGTGCGGCCTTGACCGCCTGCACCTGCTCGCGCGCCGAGGCCGAGCGGTCATCGCGCACCGGCGCCATCACGGTGGTCAGCCGATCGTCGGCGGGAACCTGCTCGCGCGCGGGACGGGGGATGGCCTCGGTCTGCTCCGTCGGATCGTCGGATTGCGCTCGGTGCCGCGGTCGACTGGACGCGCCGTCGCCCGACAGTCGTGCGTCGGGAGCGGACCGGTCCGGACCCTCTCCGCTATTCACTGGCCGAGCGCGCCCGTCGAGTGCGTGGCGAGCCCTTGGTGGTTCGGGGGGCGCCGAGGACGTAGGACTTCACCAGATGGTTCCAGCTGCAGGTGCGGCACACCTCGACGACGTGAACCGAGAACTCCTCGAAGCGCGTCGTGAGCATGATCAGCTCCTCGGCGGTGCGCGCCGACCCGGAGACCGCGCCCAGGTGATCGCCGAACACCCATGACACCAGCGTCAATTGCTCCTTGCGGCAGATCGGGCACATGACCGAACTGGGCTTGCCGTGGAACTTCGCGGCGCGCAACAGGTAGGGGTTGGCGTCGCACACCTCGGTGACGCCGGTGCGCCCGGAGTACACCTCGGCCAGCAGCGACCGGCGCCGGAGGGCGTAGTCCACCACCTGCCGCTGAAGACGCACGGTGACCAGAGTACGTCGGGCCCTGTTCGGTGCGTGTGCGACCGACCGTGAACTCCTGCGATCGGTCTCCTACGATCGGGCGGTGGCGACCCGTCAAAAGCTGAGCACGCGGGCCAGGGACAGCGATCGCACGGACACCTGCCAGATCCTCGACACAGCGATGGCCGAGGGCCAGTTGTCGATGACCGAGCACGCGCAGCGGGTGAAATCCGCGACCAACGCCGCCACCCTCGGCGAGTTACGCGACCTGGTGGCCGATCTGCAGACCGCCAACGCACCGGTGCAGTTGCCGTCGCTCAAGGGCCCCGCGACGGTCAGCGCCAGAACGGCTTGGGCGCTGCGGGCGGCCACCGCGGCGGTGCTGGTTCTGCTGGGCATCGGGATCGGCTGGGGCCTCTACGGGAACACCTCTTCGCCGCTGAGCGTCACCCCGGATCCCGGGGCGGCATCCGACGGGGTCGCGCCGGTGGTGCTCACCCCACCGCGGCAACTGCAGTCGCTGGGCGGGCTCAGCGGTTTGTTCGAGCAGATGCGCCAGAAGTTCGGCGACACCAAGGGCTACCGGCTGGTGATCTACCCCGACTACGGCGCGTTGGATCGCCCGGACCCCCGCGATCCGCGGCGCACCCTGAGCTACTCCTATCGGGGCGGCTGGGCCGACCCGTCGGCCGGCTCGAGGGGCTCCGACTCCGCTGTCGTGGACCTGGCCGCCTTCGACCAGACGGCGATCGTCGGGGTGGTGCGCGGGGCGCCGGAGACCCTCGGGATCAAGCCCGGTGAGGTCAAGAACACCTACCTGATCATCGACGCGAGCCGCGACCCCACCACTGCGGGCGCGGTGTCGATCTCGATCTATGTCTCCAGCGAGTTCGGCAGCGGGTACATCCAGCTCGCTCCGGACGGCTCGGTCAAGCGCATCAACTACCCGTAACCTGCTGAACAGGCAATTTGGCCGCGAATATATCGCGCCGATACTATTCGCAGAGGTGTTGTAGATCCCTAACGGACGAGGAGGTGCAGACGTGCTGGAACTGGCGGTTCTGGGTCTGCTCCTCGAGTCCCCGATGCACGGCTACGAGCTGCGCAAGCGGCTGACCGGCCTGCTCGGGGCCTTCCGCGCCTTCTCCTACGGGTCGCTGTACCCGGCGCTACGCCGGATGCAGGCCGACGGGCTGATCGTCGAGGACGCCGCCCCGGAGGGCACCACCGTGCTGCGCCGCGCCCGGCGGGTCTACCAGCTCACCGACGCCGGCCGGCAGCGCTTCACCGAACTTGTGGCCGACACCGGCCCGCAGAACTACACCGACGACGGCTTCGGCGTGCACCTGGCGTTCTTCAACCGGACTCCGGCCGAGGCCCGGATGCGCATCCTCGAAGGCCGCCGCCGTCAGGTGGAGGAGCGCCGCGAGGGTCTGCGCGAGGCGATCGCCCGCGCCAGCAACTCACTGGACCGCTACACCAAGCAATTGCATCAGCTGGGTCTGGAATCCAGCGAGCGCGAGGTGACGTGGCTCAACGAACTCATCGCCGCGGAACGGGGGGCGCAGAGCCACCCGGAGCAAGGCCGCGTCCAGAGCTGAAGAAACACAGAAGTACACGAAGGAGAACGTCCATGACCAACGAAGTGCGCGTCGCGATCGTCGGCGTCGGCAACTGCGCGTCCTCGCTTGTTCAGGGCGTGCAGTACTACAAGGACGCCGACCCGAACTCCACCGTGCCCGGCCTGATGCACGTCACCCTCGGGCCGTACCACGTGCGCGACGTGAAGTTCGTCGCCGCGTTCGACGTGGACGCCAAGAAAGTGGGCTTTGACCTGTCCGAGGCGATCTTCGCCTCGGAGAACAACACCATCAAGATCGCCGACGTGCCGCCGGCCGACGTCGTCGTCAAGCGCGGCCCGACGCTCGACGGCATCGGCAAGTACTACGCCGACACCATCGAGATCTCCGATGAGGATCCGGTGGATGTCGTCAAGGCGCTCAAGGACGCCCGCGTCGACGTGATGGTGTCCTACCTGCCGGTGGGTTCGGAGGAGGCCGACAAGTTCTACGCGCAATGCGCCATCGACGCCGGTGTGGCATTCGTCAACGCGCTGCCGGTGTTCATCGCCTCGGATCCGGTGTGGGCCAAGAAGTTCGCCGACGCCGGTGTGCCGATCGTCGGCGACGACATCAAGAGCCAGGTGGGCGCGACCATCACCCACCGCGTGATGGCCAAGCTGTTCGAGGACCGCGGCGTGCAGCTGGATCGCACCATGCAGCTCAACGTCGGCGGCAACATGGACTTTCTCAACATGCTCGAGCGCGAGCGGCTGGAGTCCAAGAAGATCTCCAAGACCCAGGCCGTCACCTCGAACCTGCAGAAGGAGTTCAACACCAAGGACGTGCACATCGGCCCGTCGGATCACGTCGGCTGGCTGGATGACCGCAAGTGGGCGTACGTGCGCCTAGAGGGCCGCGCGTTCGGTGACGTGCCGCTGAACCTGGAGTACAAGCTCGAGGTGTGGGACTCGCCGAACTCCGCCGGCGTCATCATCGACGCGGTGCGCGCGGCCAAGATCGCCAAGGACCGCGGTATCGGCGGCCCGGTGATCGCGGCATCGGCGTACCTGATGAAGAGCCCGCCGCAGCAGTTGCCCGACGATCTGGCGCGTGAACAGCTTGAGGAATTTATCGAGGGGTAGGTTCCTTCGGGTCTAAAGTGCGGTCCGGCTCCGGCCGGGCCGCACTTTCGCGTTAACTAGGCGTCGTGGACGAGTTCACCTACCTCCCGGAGAACGCCGAGCAGGCCGGCGTCAGCGGGCCGCTGCCGGCCGTGTCCCGCGTCGAGCGCGGCGATATCAGCGCGCTGCGCTGGGGCGCCGACCCCGCCAGGGTGGTGTTCCTGCACGGCGGCGGGCAGAACGCGCACACCTGGGACACCGTGATCCTGGGCCTCGGTGTGCCGGCGCTGGCGATCGACCTGCCCGGCCACGGCCGCTCGGCCTGGCGCGAGGACGGCGACTACGGGCCCAAGCTCAACGCCGAGGCGGTGCGCCCGGTGATCGCCGAACTCGCCCCCGATGCCGATCTGGTGGTGGGCATGTCACTCGGCGGGCTCACCGCGATGCGCCTGGCCGTCACCGCACCGGAGCTTGTCCGCGAACTGGTGATGGTGGACGTCACCCCGTCGGCGCCGGAGCGACACGAGCAGATGACAAAGGCGCAGATGGGTGCGGTGGCGCTGGTTCAGGGTGATCGCAGCTTTCCCAGCTTCGAGGCGATGGTGGAGGTCACCGTCGCCGCGTCTCCGCACCGCTCCCGGGAGTCGTTGCAGCGCGGGGTGTTTCACAACTCCAAGCAACTCGACGACGGCACCTGGACGTGGCGGTACGACACCTTCCGCAAGGGCGACGGGTTCGAGGGCCTGTGGGACGACGCACCGCTGCTGCGCACGCCCACGACGTTGGTGCGCGGCGGGAAGTCCTTCTTCGTCGACGACGGTGACGCCGCCCGGTTCGCCGAGATAGCGCCGGGCTTCCAGGAGGTGATCGTGGTGCCCGACTCCGGGCATTCGGTGCAGGGCGATCAGCCCCGGGCACTGGTGGAGATCCTGCGCACCGTGCTTGAGGATGTCAGGCGCGCTTGACCACCTCCGAACTGCGCACCCCCGCCTGGCTGTTACGCGGGATCAGCAGTCTGCCCGGAGAACTCCGGCTCAGTTCGGCAACTCTGTCCTTCGTCGCCCACGGGTCGGGGAGCGCCTGGCCCGGTCAACTTCGCACGCTGGCGTCGCTGCTGGGAACGGAGCCGTTGGGTGCTGCCCTCGATGCGGGAAGGTTCGTCGAACTGTATTCCTGGCCGGTCGCGGACATCGCGGTGTCGCAGCCCTGGTACTACTTCGGCGGTGGCATCAAGGTGCGGCGAGAGGGCATCGTCCTGCGGATCTCCTTCGGTCGACAGGTGGGAGCGCGGGGTGGCCCCGACCGGGCCGTCGCGGATCTGGGGGAGGTCGCGACCATGCGCGCTCGCGGCAGGCTCTGGGCCTCAGCGCTGGCGGAGGCTGTCCGATAAATCGACTCGCCCTACGGTAGGGGGATGAACTTCCCCATCCGCATCGGCGTCCAACTGCAACCCCAGCACTCCAGCCACTACGGCTTCATCCGCGACGCGGTGCGCCGCTGTGAGGACATCGGCGTGGATGTGGTCTTCAACTGGGATCACTTCTATCCGCTCTACGGCGATCCCGACGGCGCGCACTTCGAGTGCTGGACCATGCTCGGCGCCTGGGCCGAGCAGACCTCGCGGGTGGAGATCGGCGCGCTGGTGAGTTGCAACTCCTACCGCAACCCCGAACTGCTCGCCGACATGGCCCGCACCGTCGACCACGTATCGGAGGGACGGCTCATCCTGGGCATCGGATCGGGCTGGATGCAGAAAGACTACGACCAGTACGGCTACGAGTTCGGCACCGCCGGCAGCCGGCTGGACGACCTGGCCGCCGCACTGCCGCGGATCAAGTCACGGCTGGCCGTACTCAACCCCGCGCCCACCCGGCAGATCCCAATCCTGATCGGCGGCCAGGGCGAGAAGAAGACCCTCAAGCTCGTCGCCGAGCACGCCGACTCCTGGCACTCGTTCACCAACGCCGACACCTACCCCGGCAAGGCGGCCGCACTGGAAGCGCACTGCAAGACTGTCGGACGCGACCCGGCCACCATCGAGCGCTCCTCGGGTGTGGAAGGCCGCAAGCCCGAGACGCTGACCGCCAACGCCGAAGCCCTCGCGCAGTTAGGCGTCACGCTGATGACCGTCGGCTGCGACGGACCCGACTACGACCTCGCGCCGGCGCAGGCGCTGATCCGCTGGCGCGACAGCCGCTGATAGCACCGCCCCGACACACTAGATACGGGATGCATCGACTAATTCCTCCGCCGGTAGCGGCTCTCGGACTACTCATTCACCCATCCGCGAGTCACTTGATATCGCGTGCGATCAGGATGTCAGGACTTTCACGCGGCTCAGGTCCGCGGTTTCGCGTGCGATCTCGATGTCGTAGTGCTGCTGAAGATTCAGCCAGTACGTGTCGGATTGACCGAACAATTTCCCCAAACGCAATGATGTGTCCGGCGTGATCGCACGCTGGCACTGCACGATCTGGTTGATTCGCCGCGGTGGCACATCGAGCAGACCGGCGAGTTTGCGCTGCGACAATCCAAGGTCGGCAAGGTACTGATCGGCAAGGATCCGCCCGGGATGAACCGGGGCGATGTCACTGCGGGGCATATCGTATTCCTTTCTAGTGGTAGTCGATGGTCTCGACGTCGCATGGTCCGTTGGCTGTCCAGGTGAAGCAGATGCGGTACTGGTCGTTGATGCGGATGCTGTGTTGGCCTCTTCAGTCGCCGGCCAAGGCTTCCAGTCAGTTGCCTGGCGGCATTCTCAGGTCGTTGATCCCATTGGCCGCGTTGAGCATCAAGAGTTTCTGCAGCGCGCGTTCACTGAGATCGGGCCCGAACTTGTTAACCTGACGTCCGCCGAACAACCGCTCGGTGTCCTTGTCGGCGAACGTCTGGATCGCCCGCCGAGTGTAACGCGTAGCGTTACGAGAGCCAATCGGCCCGATCGCAGATTAAGGCGCTTCCGACGCGGGGCGGCGATGCCGCCAGGCAGTTAGACTGCCAAACCATGTCCGAGAGCCCTGCGCAGGTCACCGCGCTGGCCGGCGACCTGCAGCGGGTCCTGGCCAAGCTGGTGACGGTGGTGCGCCGCGGCGTGGTGACCCCCGGATCGCAGCCCGATCTGACCATGGCCCAGATCTCGATCCTGCTGACGCTGTTGGACAGTGGGCCGATCCGGATGACGGAGTTGGCCGCCCGGGAACGGGTCCGCACGCCGACCACCACCGTGGCCATCCGGCGACTGGAGAAACTCGGACTGGTGAAGCGCAGCCGCGACCAAACCGATATGCGTGCCGTGCTCGTGGAGGTGACGCCCGAGGGTCAGGTGCAATACCGCGAGGCTCTCGATGCGCGGCGGACCCACCTGGCGGAGTTGTTGGGACGGCTGTCCGATGACGAGCGGGCCGACCTGGTCCGCGCGCTCAAGCCACTCGAGCGCCTGACGACCGTCGGCGAATAAAGCTGTCAGCCCAGCCAGTCCAGCACCGCCGCCGCAGTCCACGACTGCTGCATGCTGCCCAGCGGCTCACCGGTGAACGGTTCGTAGTACTCGGCGAAGGTGCCGTCAGACGCTTGGCGCAAGCCCTCCCGGCGCAGCAGGGCTGAACGCTCGGCCCAACCGCGCCGGGCAAACGCCCAGGAGAACAGCCATGTCAGCACCGGCCACACCGGGCCGCGCCAATACTCGCGCGGCCGGAAATCCTTCGACACCGGAGACGTGGACGGGATCAACGCGAACCGCAGATCCGGGTGGGCGCAGAACCGGGGGCCGTCCAGCAGGCGGAGCAGTGCGCGCTCGCGGTCGTGCGGCAGCCCCCCACACAGCAGGGGCGCGAACTGTGCGGCGGTCTCGGTGGCGATCCAGGCGCGGCCGCGGACGTCGTAATCCCTTGCCGCACCAGTTCGTTGGTCGGCGGTCTCGATGACTCCGGCGCGGAAACGCCCGGCCCACTCATACAGATCGCGCACGTCGGCGTTGGGGCGTTTGTAGTCCTCGCCGATGTTGGCCAGCACATCGCACGCGACGGAGAAGATCGCCGAGAAGAACACATCCTCCACGGCGAAGCTCATCACCTCTGGCAGTCGGGCATCGTCGTAGCGGACCGCCTTCATCTCCTCGATCAGCCACAGGTACCGGTCGTATTCGCCGTCGGTGGGGCGCTGGCTGGGGTCGGTGATGATCTGGCGGTCGGCACGCTCGTAGTCGGGAACCCGGCCGGGAATCACTCCGGCGTACGCGGAGTCCCAGCGCGGTGAGTTGTCCATGCCGGACTCCCAGCCGTGATACAGCGTGACCCGGCCGTGCTGGTGGGGATCGCGCGCGTCGGCCAGCCAGCGGTGCCAGCGCATCAGGTCATCCCAACGGCGGTCCAGAAACGTCTCGGCCACCGCGCGAGTGGAACGGCCCTGCACCCGCGAGCGCTCCAGAATCCGTTGCACCGCAATGGCATGCACCGGCGGCTGGGTGATGCCGGAGGTTTGCCGGCCCGGCGGGGCGCTGGGGGCGAACACCTCGCACGCCCACCGGTCCGGGCCGGGGAAGTAGCCTTCGACCCCCGGGGCGAACACGATGTGCGGGATCATCCCGTTGGCCCACTGCGCTGAGAGCAGGGTGTCGAGTTCGACGACGGCGCGCTCCACACTCAGCGACGCCAGGCCGACGGAGACGAACGCCGCGTCCCAACTCCACATGTGCGGATAGAGCTTCGGCGCCGCCGAGGTCATCACGCCGAGGTCGTTACCGCGCAGCAGGTACGCCGCGCGGGCGGCGAGCTGGGTCGGCGGGAAGCCGGCGTCGAAGGCCATCCGCTCATTCTGCGGTGCGCGGGGCATTCATGCCGCTCGGTAGGGTGACCGGCGTGCCTACCGCGCTGATCACCGGAGCCGGCGGCGGTATCGGCGCAGCGGTCGCCGAGGCGCTGGCACCGGACTACACGCTGCTGCTGGCGGGCCGGCCGTCTTCTCGGCTGGATGCCATCGCGCAGCGCCTCGGGGCCGCCGCCTGGCCGCTGGACCTCACCGACGTCGATGGGTTCGAGGCCGCCGCTGATGTGATCACCGAACTCGACGTTCTGGTGCATAACGCCGGGGTGGCCTATCCCGGCCGGGTCGCCGAGTCCACGCCCGAACAGTGGCGGGCCAGTTTCGAGGTGAACGTCACCGGGGCCGTCGCCCTGACGCTGGCGCTGCTGCCGGCACTGCGGGCGGCGCGCGGGCAGGTGGTGTTCATCAACTCCGGGTCGGGGCTGAACCCGTCGCCCGGGCTGGCGTCGTACTCGGCGAGCAAGTTCGCGCTGCGGGCGTTCGCCGACTCATTGCGCGCCGACGAGCCGCTGTTGCGGGTCACCAGCGTGCACCCGGGCCGGGTGGACACCGAGATGCAACGCGATCTGGTGGCCTACGAGGGCGGCGAGTACGACCCGGCGCGGTTCCTCTCGCCGGAAACGGTGGCCGGGGTGGTCGCGCAGGCGGTCGCGACACCGCCGGACGGGCATACCCACCAGGTGGTGATCCGCCCACGCGGCTGACTCTCCACCCGCTTGGGTGCACCAACGAGCGCTCAGCGCACGCCAGCGCACCGAAGCGGCTAGATGACCACGTTGACCAACCGGCCGGGCACCACGATCACCTTCTTGGGCGTCGCGCCGGCCAGGAAGGCCACCACTTTCTCATCGGCCAGGGCGGCGGCCTGCACGGCGGCCTGCTCGGCGTCGGCGGCGACGGTGACGTGGCCGCGGACCTTGCCGTTGACCTGAACCGGGTACTCGACGGTGTCGGCCACCAGGTAGCGCTCGTCGGCTTCCGGGAACGGTCCGTGCGCCAGTGAGCTCTCGTGGCCGAGCCGCTGCCATAGTTCCTCGGCCAGGTGCGGGGCCAGGGGTGCGGTCATCAGCACCAGCGGCTCGAGTGCCGCCCGTGCGGTCACGCCGGATTTGGTGAGGTGGTTGGTGTACTCGATGAGTTTCGCCGCCGCGGTGTTGTTACGCAGATGGGTGTAGTCGTCACGCACCCCGGCGATGGTGCGGTGCACCACCCGCAGTATCTCCTCGTCGAGTGCGTCCTCGGAACCCCTGGTCTCGCCGAAATTCTCGTCGACCACCAGCCGCCACACCCGCTGCAGGAACCGGTGCGCGCCGACGACATCCTTGGTGG
>VEQU01000010.1 GCA_018883075.1 Mycobacterium sp. | reverse complement strand
GAACAACGCCGACTTGGTGCCGTGCCGGGACTGGGCGCGGCTCAGCGCGATGGCGGACGCCGCGATCTCGCCCCGGTGGGCAAGCGCGGTGGTCAGTAGCATCAGTGCCAGCGGCCCCCAGGAGTATCCGGTGCGATCCAGCGTCGCCGCTGCCGGCCCGAGCAGTTCGGCGGCCTCGGCCGCCTCGCCACGCGCCAGGTGAACATGGGCCAGCAGCACCTCACCGATCGCGCGTCCGGGCTGGGCGAGTTCGGCGAAATCGGTGAGCCGCCGGGCGGTGTCGTAGGCGGCCTCGCTGCGGCCGTTCATCAGCAGCGCGGTGATCTCGGCGAGGCCGACGGTGAACCGCAGCAGGCCGGGATACTCAGAACCCAGAGCCCGGTCCACCAGCGGCGTGACGTCCCCGAGTCGTCCCATCCGCGCCGACGACAACGCCGCGGCACTGGCCGCCCACGCCACCGCCATCTCCGGGGCGTCCGGACGGGCCAGTACCTCGCCGGCCGTCTCGACTGCCCGACGCACGTTGCCGGCGTTCATCGCGAACGTCGCCGACAGCGCATCCAGGGTGGTCCGCGATGAGGTTGTGCCGACCCGTTCGCGCACAGTCTGCAGGAACACGGCGGCCCGTTCGGGTTCCGACAGCATCCAGAACTGGTTGGCCGCCCGCGGCAGCGCCCACGCCATCAACTGCTCCTCGGACAGTCCGGCGGCGTCCACGGCGCCGAGCACCGAGTCGGCCTCGCGGCCGCGGCCCTGCCACGCCAGCGCGTAGCTCAGAGCCAGACGCGCGGCGAAATCGTCACCTCCGCAACTCCCGCCGCGGTCGACCACTCCCTGAGCCAGCCGTTCGGCGAGGCCGAGGTCGCCGAGCCGCAACGCCTCCTGAGCGGCGGCCACCACCGCGTCGCCGTCTATCGGGCCGTCGCCCTGCAGCGCCAGCAGGGTCCGGCCCAGCCGGTCGGCGGGAGTGCGGTCGACGCCGGTGGCCAGCCGTGCCGCGACCTCGGCACGCAACCGCTGCACCTCCGTCTTGTCCAGCCGGGTGGCGAGCCGCTCGAGGAAGAGCGGGTGGCCACTGTAGACGCGCTGCGCGCGGCAGTGGATCGCGCCGGACTCCTCCGCGGACGCCATAGTGGCCTCGCTGGTCAAAGCGGTCAGATCGGCACGCGACAGCGGTTCGAACACGCACAGGTAGCCGAGCGCCGCGCGGACCGGAGCGGACAGCCCCGCCAGGTAACGGTCCACCGCCGCGGCCAGTGTCTCGTCGCTGCCGCCGGTCGCCATCAGCAGCCGAAGGTGCAGCGGATTGCCGGCGCTGCGGCGATAGAGCGTCAGAGCGTCACCGCCGCCCGCGGCCGCCACCACCGCCGCGGTGTCATCGGCGTCGAACCCGATCACGTCGAACCGTTCCAGCAGGCCGTCATCCCACAGCGCCGTCACCACCTGAGGCGCGCGCAGGACCGATCGGACGGTGACGAGCAGGGGGTTGGAACCCTGCTGGGCCAGGTGGTAGAGCAGGCTCGCGGACAGCGGATCGAGCAGGCGGGCGTTGTCAACGATGATCGGCGCCGATTTCGCCTGGGCTGCAATGGAATCCGCCGCACGAATAATCATCGCCGAGGGCTTGCCGACGTCCCCGAGTTCGACCACCGGCCCGAAGGCGCCGAACGGCACCGATGACTGAGCGGCCGTCGCGATCACCCATAGCGGCTCGCCGCGGCCCAGCCGGGCGGCCACCTGCGCCGCCAATGTGGACTTCCCGGCGCCCTCACTGCCGATCAGCACGACACCGGCGGGGTTCTTCTCGAGAACCTCCCTTACGCGGTCGGTCGCGTCGCGCTCGACGATTGGCCACTGCGACCACCGTTGAATCGCCATAGCGGGGACTCTATTTGGGCCCGGCAGGCTCTGGCTCAGGTTTCCCGGTCTAGGTTTGACGGTCTAGGTTTGACGCTGTGCCGACGCCACCGCCCGCCGAATGGGCGGTCTGCGTCTACTGTGCGGCCAGTCCGCGCCATCCCGAACTGCTGAGCCTGGCCCATCGGGTCGGGGAGGGCATCGCCGCGCGGGGCTGGACCCTGGTGTCCGGTGGTGGCAACGTCTCGGCGATGGGCGCGGTGGCAGCCGGGGCGCGTGCGGGTGGCGGTCGTACCGTCGGGGTGATCCCCAGGGCACTGGTACACCGCGAACTCGCCGACGTCGAGGCCGATGAACTGATCGTCACCGACACCATGCGGCAGCGCAAACAGGTCATGGAAGACCGCAGCGACGCATTCCTGACCCTTCCCGGCGGCATCGGAACCTGCGAGGAACTTTTCGAGACCTGGACAGCCGGGTACCTCGGAATGCACGCCAAACCGGTGGTCCTGCTCGACCCGGCCGGACATTACGACGGACTCCTGGCGTGGCTGTCGTCGCTGGTCTCGTCCGGCTACGTCGCGCAGGGCGCCCTGGATCGTCTCGTGGTGGTGACCGACGTCGACGCAGCGCTGTCGCTGTGCGAACCGCGTGAGGCCCTGACATGACACCGACACCGACATGACGCGGACACCGCAGGAGAAGCCGGTCGGGCTGGTCGACCTGCTCACCCGCTTGCCGGCCGTGGTGATGGACGCTCCGATCGTCCTTCGCGGCGCACTGACCGGACTTCTTGTCACGCCGACATCGCGGACGTCGATCGGGAAGGTCTTCGGTGATCGTGCCGCGCGGCACGGCGATCGCGTCTTCATGCGCTTCGAAGGGCGCTCGATCAGCTACCGGGAGGCGAACGAGACCGCGAACACCTATGCGGCTGTACTGGTGGGCAAGGGGGTCCGCCGCGGTGATGTCGTCGGGATCATGTTGCGAAACTCGCCGGACGCGGTCCTGATGATGCTGGCGGCGGTCAAGTGCGGGGCTGTCGCCGGGATGGTCAACTACAACCAGCGTGGCGATGTTCTGGCGCATAGCGTCGGCCTGCTCGAAGCGAAAGTCATTGTGGCCGAGGATGATCTGGTCAAACCGATCAGCGACAGCGGCGCCGAGGTGGCCGACCTGATCTCGATCGGTGACTTCGCCGCCTTGGCCGAGGGTGAGTCGAGGGGTAACCCGCCGTCGGCGGCGCAGGTACAGGCACGCGACACCGCCTTCTACATCTTCACTTCCGGCACGACCGGGCATCCCAAGGCGAGCGTGATGACCCACCAGCGGTGGCTGCGCGCGCTGGCCGGATTCAGCGGTCTGGGCGTTCGACTGCGCGGTAACGACACGCTGTACTGCGCGCTTCCGCTCTACCACAACAACGCGCTGACCGTTGCGCTGTCAGCGGTGATCGACGCGGGTGCCACTCTGGCACTGGGTCGAACCTTCTCGGCATCGAAGTTCTGGGACGAGGTCATCGCAAACGATGCCACTGCGTTCATCTACATCGGCGAACTCTGCCGGTATCTGCTCAACCAGCCGCCCAAGCCGACTGATCGGGCGCACCGGGTGCGGGTGATCGTCGGCAACGGACTGCGTCCGGACATCTGGGAGGAGTTCACCCGCAGATTCGGGATCAAGCGGGTGGTGGAGTTCTACGCCGCCAGCGAGGGCAACACCGCCTTCATCAACATCTTCAACATTCCCAAATCGACCGGCGTCAACCCGATGCCGCTGGCCTACGTCATATATGACCCCGAGACCGGCGAGCCCGAACGCGACGAGAACGGCCGGGTACGGCGCGTGCCGTCCGGCGCGCCCGGGTTGTTGCTCAGTCCGGTCAGCCGGCTTTCCCCGTTCGACGGCTACACCGACAGCGCCGCGAGTGAGAAGAAGCTGGTGCGCAACGCCTTTCGGGATGGCGATGTGTGGTTCAACACCGGTGACGTGATGAGCCCGCAGGGGATGGGCCACGCCGCGTTCACCGATCGGCTCGGCGACACCTTCCGGTGGAAGGGCGAGAACGTCGCCACCACCGATGTGGAGGCTGCGTTGGCCGCCCACCCAAGCGTGCAGGAGTGCTCGGTCTTCGGCGTCGAGGTGCCGGGCACCGGCGGTCGCGCCGGGATGGCGGCGGTCAAACTGCGCGACGGGCAACGGTTCGACGGCAGGTCGGTGGCCGCCGCGCTGCACCGCCGGCTGCCCGGCTATGCCGTCCCGCTGTTCATCAGGATCGTCGATGCACTGGAGACGACATCGACGTTCAAGAGCCGCAAGGTTGAATTGCGCAATCAGGCCTACGGCGACGCGGTGGCCGATCCGCTCTACGCGTTGCGCGGGCCCGACGAGGGGTACGTGCCCTTTTACCCGGAATATCCGGCGGAAGTCGCGGCGGGCAGGTATCCGCGGTCACAATGACCCCGGTGGATGAGGACCCAGCGGGCGGTGACCCTATGTGCAGCTGCCGGGGCCTTCCACCACCGCCAGCGACGACCAGGCACGATGGTGGGGTGAGTGCGACGTTCTGCGGGCGGCCGGTTTCCGGTGACCGGGCACTGATCATGGCGATCGTCAACCGCACGCCGGACTCCTTCTACGACCGCGGCGCCACTTTCAGCGATGAGGCCGCCAAGGAGGCGGTGCACCGGGTGGTGGCCGAAGGCGCGGACGTCATCGATATCGGCGGTGTGAAGGCCGGTCCGGGTGCGGTGGTCGACGCCGACGCGGAAGTCGCGCGGGTGGTGCCCTTCATCGAATGGGTGCGCGCCTGCTACCCCCAGCAGTGCATCAGTGTCGACACCTGGCGGGCATCGGTGGCCGCGCAGGCCTGCGCGGCCGGCGCCGACATCATCAACGACACCTGGGCGGGGCACGACCCCGCCCTTCCCGAGGTCGCCGCTGAGTTCGGAGCCGGACTGGTCTGCTCGCACACCGGCGGAGCGCAGCCTCGCACCCGGCCGTTTCGGGTCAACTACGGCACGACGGTGACCGGAGTCGTCGACGACGTCATCGCCGAAGTCACGGCGGCCGCCGAACACGCGGTGCGGGTGGGGGTGCGTCGGGACGGCATCCTGATTGACCCGACGCATGACTTCGGCAAGAACACCTTCCACGGCCTGACGCTTTTGCGGCATGTCCCCGATCTGGTCGACACGGGGTGGCCGGTTCTGATGGCGCTGAGCAACAAGGACTTCATCGGGGAGACTCTCGGTGTGGAACTCACCGAGCGTCTTGAAGGCACGCTGGCCGCCACCGCGCTGGCCGCGGCCGACGGCGCGCGGATGTTCCGTGTGCACGAGGTGGCACCGACGCGGCGGGTGCTGGAGATGGTGGCCTCCATCCGGGGTGAGCGGGCACCGGCGCGCACCGTGCGGGGTCTGGCGTGAGCGCAACGGCCGAGGCGGCGACCTGGTTGGCCCGCCGGACCTGGAACCGGCCCACCTGGACGGCCGCCGAACTGGAAGGCGCCAAGGGCGGCCGCACCGTCTCGGTGGTGTTGCCCGCGCTCAACGAGGCCGGCACCGTCGGCGCTGTCATCGAGACCATCACTCCGATGCTCGGGGGTCTCGTCGACGAACTCATCGTTCTGGACTCCGGGTCCACCGACGACACCGAGAAGTGCGCGATCCGGGCTGGCGCGCGCGTCGTGCGACGCGAGGATGCGATACCCGAGATCCCGCCGCACCCGGGCAAGGGTGAGGCGCTGTGGCGCTCACTGGCCGCCACCACCGGCGACGTCATCGTGTTCATCGACTCCGATCTGATCGACGCCGACCCGCTGTTCGTGCCGCGTCTGGCCGGCCCGATGCTGACCGAGGACGGTATCCATCTGGTGCGGGGGTTCTACCGTCGGCCGCTGCGGGTCGGCGGCGGCGAGGACGCCCATGGCGGCGGACGGGTCACCGAACTCGTCGCCCGCCCGTTACTGGCCGCCCTGCGACCGGAACTGAGCGGGGTGCTGCAGCCGCTGGGCGGGGAGTACGCCGGAACCCGAGAACTGTTGACCTCGGTGCCGTTCGCGCCGGGGTACGGGGTCGAGATCGGCATCCTGATCGACACCTTCGACCGCTACGGCCTGGACGCCATCGCGCAGGTGAACCTGGGCGTCCGCACGCACCGCAACCGCCCGCTGGCCGACCTGGGTCCGATGAGCCGGCAGATCATCGCCACCCTGCTCAATCGCTGCGGCATCCCGGACTCCGGCGTGGGACTCACGCAATTCCTTCCCAACCCCGACCCCGGCCCCGACACCGACGGCGGCGACTCCTACCTGACCCGGGTCTCGGTGGTGTCGCAGGACGACCGGCCCCCGATGAACACCCTGCGGTGAGGCAGGATCGAATCCGTGACGCTGATCCTGCTCTACCTGGTGGTGCTGATCCTGGTGGCCGTCGTGCTGTTCGGGGTGGCCAGCGCGCTGTTCGGCCGGGGCGAGAAACTGCCGCCCCTGCCTAGTGCCACCACCGCGACCGTGCTGCCGGCCTCCGGGGTGACCGGTGCCGACGTCGAGGCGGTCAAGTTCACCCAGGTGCTGCGCGGCTACAAAACCAGTGAGGTGGACTGGGTGCTGGAGCGCCTCGGCGCCGAACTCGACGGGCTGCGCGCCGAGGTCGACATCCTGCGGGCCACCCGAGCGGATTCGGCTCGAGCGGATTCGGCACAGCAGGAACCGGGTCCAGCCGCCCAGTGACCGGTGACGGACTGTCCCGGTGCGACTGGGCCGCGCGCGGGCCGGAGCTGATGGTCGACTACCACGACCGGGAGTGGGGCCGGCCGTTGCGCGGGCGAACCCAACTTTTCGAGCGGATCAGCCTGGAGGCGTTCCAGAGCGGGCTGTCGTGGCTGGTGATCCTGCGCAAGCGGGAGAGCTTCCGGCGCGCCTTCGACGGTTTCGACATCGACACGGTGGCCGCCTATACCGACCGCGACGCCGACCGGCTGATGGCGGATACGGGCATCGTCCGAAACCGCGCCAAGATCGAGGCGACCATCGCCAACGCCCGCGCCGTCGCCGCCCTGGACACCGACCTCTGCGAGCTGCTGTGGTCGTTCGCGCCGCCGCCGCGGCCCCGGCCGGCCACTATGGCCGAGGTGCCCTCGCAAACCCCGGAGTCGGCGGCGCTGGCCCGTGAGTTGCGCCGCCGCGGGTTCCGGTTCGTCGGCCCGACCACGGCATATGCGCTGATGCAGGCCACCGGAATGGTCGATGACCACGTGCGGGACTGTTTTGTTCCGCTCGCTGCGACCGCCGGATTCACACCCTGAGCCGCTGATGGTGAACAATGGGATCCATAGAATTAACCACGGCGCGGCGAGGGCCGGCGCCGACGGGCCTGCTCGGATCTGGAGGGAGCACTCGATGGCGGCGATGAAGCCGCGGACCGGAGACGGTCCGCTGGAGGCGACCAAGGAGGGGCGCGGCATCGTCATGCGGGTGCCGCTGGAAGGCGGTGGCCGCCTGGTCGTCGAGCTGACCCCGGACGAGGCCGCCGCTCTCGGCGACGAACTCAAGGGCGTCACCAGCTAACTCTCGTCACCCCTTCACCGACACTCGGCCGGGCTAGCCGGCCACCTTGCGGTAGATCTCGAGCGTCTGTTCGGCGATGCGCGCCCAGGAGAACTCGTCGATACAGCGCTGCCGCCCCGCCTGGCCGTAGGCCGTGGCCCGCACGGGGTCGGCCACCATCGCGTTGACCGCCTCGGCCAGCCCGGCTTCGAACCCCGCCGGGTCGGCGGCGTCGTAGTGCACCAGGGTTCCCGTCACGCCATCGGTGACGACCTCGGGGATTCCGCCGACATCCGAGGCGACCACCGCCGTTCCGCACGCCATCGCCTCGAGGTTGACGATGCCCAGCGGCTCGTACACCGACGGACACACGAAAGCCGTTGCTGCCGAGAGGATTTCGCGGATGTCATGGATGGGCAGAAACTCCCTGACCCAGAACACCCCGTCGCGCCGCTGCGCGAGGCCGGCGACGGCAGCGCCCACCTCCTCGGCGATCTCCGGAGTGTCCGGAGCCCCCGCGCACAGCACCAGTTGCACGTCCGGATCGAACCTGTGGGCTGCGGAGATCAGGTGCGGCACACCCTTCTGCCGGGTGATGCGGCCGACGAAGGCGACGATCGGCCGGGATGGGTCGACCCCGAGCTCGGCGAGCACCGATTGGCCGGGATCGGGATCGACCGGGTGCCACACGCCGGTGTCGATGCCGTTTCGGACCACATGCACGCGGGTGGGGTCCAGCGCCGGGTAGACGTCGAGAACGTCGTCGCGCATGCCCGAACTCACGGCGATGACGGCGTCGGCCGCCCCAACCGCGGTGCGTTCCACCCACAGCGAGACCTGGTACCCGCCGCCGAGCTGCTCAGCCTTCCACGGCCGTCGCGGTTCGAGCGAGTGCGCGGTCAGCACGTGTGGAACGTCATGCAGCAGGGCGGCGAGGTGGCCGGCCATGCCCGTGTACCAGGTGTGCGAATGGACCACCGTCGCGCCTGCCGCAGCGTTGGCCATCCGCAGGTCGGCGGACAATGTGGCCAGCGCCGGATTGGCGTCGGCCAGCGCGGGGTCCGGCCGGTGGGCGAAGGCTCCGGTCCGTTCGACGCCCATGCAGTGCACGTCGACCTCGCACAGGTGGCGAAGCTGGGCGACCAGTTCGGTCACATGCACCCCGGCCCCGCCGTAGACCTCGGGCGGGTATTCCCGGGTCATCATCGCCACCCGCATAACGCATGACCGTAGTGCTTCGGGTGCAAAAGGGCGCTTCAGGTGGAAATGCCGTTGGCCTGGCAGCCGGAATCGGTGGGGATTAGGTTGGCTGAATGAGGGAATTGCCGCACGTGCTGGGCATAGTCCTGGCCGGGGGGGAGGGCAAGCGGCTCTATCCGCTGACCGCGGACCGCGCCAAGCCGGCGGTTCCCTTCGGCGGCGCCTACCGGTTGATCGACTTCGTGCTGTCGAATCTCGTCAACGCGCGATATCTGAGAATCTGCGTGCTGACCCAGTACAAGTCGCACTCGCTGGACCGGCACATCTCGCAGAACTGGCGCCTGAGCGGTCTGGCGGGGGAGTACATCACTCCGGTGCCCGCCCAGCAGCGTCTCGGTCCGCGGTGGTACACCGGCTCCGCGGACGCGGTGTATCAGTCGCTGAACCTCATCTTCGACGAGGATCCCGACTACATCGTGGTGTTCGGCGCCGACCACGTGTACCGGATGGATCCCGAGCAGATGGTCAAGTTCCATATCGAGAGCGGGGCCGGCGCTACGGTGGCCGGCATCCGGGTGCCTCGCGCGGAGGCCAGTGCGTTCGGCTGCATCGAGGCCGACGAGTCCGGCCGGATCCGCAGCTTCGTGGAGAAGCCGGCCGAGCCGCCGGGCACGCCGGACAACCCGGAGCAGACGTTCGTCTCGATGGGCAACTACATCTTCACCACCAAGGTGCTCGTCGACGCGATCCGTGCCGACGCCGATGACGACACCTCCGATCACGACATGGGTGGCGACATCATTCCGCGACTCGTCGAAGACGGCATGGCGGCGGTGTACGACTTCAACGACAACGATGTGCCGGGCGCCACCGAACGCGACCACGGGTACTGGCGCGACGTCGGAACGCTCGACGCCTTCTACGACGCGCACATGGACCTGGTGTCGGTGCACCCGGTGTTCAACCTCTACAACAAGCGCTGGCCGATCCGCGGCGAGTCGGAGAACCTGGCACCGGCCAAGTTCGTCAACGGCGGCTCGGCCCAGGAGTCGGTGGTGGGCGCCGGCAGCATCATCTCGGCGGCGTCGGTGCGCACCTCGGTGCTGTCGAGCAATGTCGTGGTGGACGACGGTGCGATCGTGGAGGGCAGTGTGCTGATGCCCGGGGTGCGGGTCGGCCGCGGCGCGGTGGTGCGCCGCGCGATTCTGGACAAGAACGTCGTGGTCGGGCCCGGCGAGCAGGTCGGCGTGGACCTGGAGAGGGACCGCGACCGATTCGCGATCAGCGCGGGCGGAATCGTGGCCGTCGGCAAGGGCGTGTGGATCTAGCGCAGTTCGCCGACACGGCGTCCGCGCCGCCGTCGCAGCAGCCAGATCGCGGCCCACACCAGGGCGATCAGCACGACGGCCACCAGAGCCGGGATCAGAACGGCGATCAACGTCAGGCCGACGCTGGTGGCGTCCTCGATGGTGCTGAGCACCGGCGCCGCCACGCCCGCGGTCGCCACGTTGGCGGCCGGTCGCACCGCGGTCTTCGTCAGGTGCACCACCAGTGCGGTGACGATGCCGATGGCCACCGGGACCCACTGGCCGGATCGGGCGAACTCGGCCGGGTCGGCCACCGCGGCGGTCTGGGCGGCGGTGCCGGATCCGAAGACAATCCCGCCGGAGGCCGGCCGGACGAAGGTCTGCACGGCGTCGTTGACCGAGTCCAGGGCCGGCACCTTGTCGGCGACGATCTCGATCATCAGCAGCACCGCGATGATCGCCATCACCCAGCCGTTGGCCAGCCATGCCCAGCCCTGCGGCAGGTTCACCAGCGACGTGTACCGGTCCAGCAGGCCCATCGACAGCAACGGGATGTAGGCGTTGAGCCCAGCCGCACTGGCCAGGCCGAAGCCGGTCATCAACTCCATCGGGACCTCCGGGGCGGATCGTGTCTTGAGTACAGGATGACCCACACGATCCGTTGCCCGGCCGTGCCGTCCGGATAGGGTCGTGGCTGAACTATGAATCGCTACTTGTTCGACATTGGTCTCATCACCGTCCTGCTGTTGCTCAACGGCCTGTTCGCGGGCAGTGAGATCGCCCTGGTGTCGCTGCGGGAGGGCCAGCTGCGGACACTTGAACGCAGCAGCGGCCGGCGCGAACGCGCCCTGGTGCGCCTGGCCCGCGACCCCAACCGCTACCTGGGCACCATCCAGCTCGGCATCACCCTGGCCGCCTTCCTGGCCTCGGCGACGGCGGCGGTCACCCTCGCCGAACCATTGGTGCCCGCGTTGGGTTTTCTCGGCGGCGCCGCCGAGGCCATCGCGATCACCTCGGTGACCCTGGTGCTGGCGGCGGTCAACATCATCATCGGCGAACTGGTTCCCAAGCGGCTCGCGATGCAGCATCCGCAGCGCTGGGCTCTTCTGGTGGCGCCGCTGCTGGACCGGCTCGCCGCGGTCACCAAACCGATGGTGTGGCTGCTGGGCAGGTCTACCGACGTCCTGGTCCGGATCCTGGGGGGCAAGTCGGAGAGCTCCGGCGAGCAGCTGTCCGCCGAGGAGTTGCAGGAACTGGTCGCGGTGCAGCGGGTGCTCAGCCCGGAGCAGAGGCAGATGATCGCCGGAGCCCTGGAGATCCACGAGCGGATCCTGCGCGAGATCCTGATCCCTCGCCGTGCTGTGGTGACACTGGCGTCGGGGATGTCCCTCAGCCAGGCCCGCGAGGTGCTCGTCGCATCCGGGCACTCACGCGCACCGGTGGTTCGCTCCCGGGATCTGGACGAGGTGGTCGGAGTCGTTCACCTTCGGGATCTGCTGCGCGACGATCAGCGGGTGGAGACCGCCCTCAGGCCGGTCCTGGATCTTCCTGACAGCCTTCCGGTTTCGGAAGCGCTGCGCCGTTTCAAGGCCGAGCGTGAACAATTCGCCGTGGTCGTCGACGAACGCGGCGGGGCGGCCGGGATCGTGACGCTCGAGGATGTGCTCGAGGAGATCGTGGGTGAGATCTACGACGAGACCGACAGGGACGTTCTGGCCACCAGACGCATGAACGACGGCAGCCTGACCCTGCCCGGCGGCTTCCCGGTTCACGACCTCGAGGACGTGGGCGTGCATCTCGGTGATGCGCCTCGCGGTGATTACGCCACGATCGCCGGCCTGATCCTGACGAAGCTCGGGCGCATCCCCGACTCGGCGGGGGCGCATGTCGAGCTGGAGGACTGGACTATCGAGGTACGTGCGGTCGCCCGCAACGCCATCACCGAAGTGCGTCTGATCCCGCGCGTGCGAGACGCCGGGGACGCCGGTGTGGGACAGGGCGCCGGAGGCGCCGGGGACGGCCGTTAGTCGCGTGCCGCGATCAGGATGCCGTCGCCCAGTGGTACGAGCACCGGGGTGAGCCGGTCGTCCTCAGCGATCAGCCGCGCCGCCTCCCGCACCGCCGTCACGTCCGGGTCGTGCGCACCCGGATCGCCGGCCCGGCCGCCGAGTCCGGCGCGGTGCAGCACGATCACACCGCCGGGGCGCAGCAGCCGGACACCCTCGGCCACGAACTGCGGGTGGTCGCCCGGGGCCGCGTCGATGAAGACGAGGTCGTAGGAGGCGTCGGCGAGCCGGGTCAGCACCTCCTGCGCCCGTCCGGCGATCAGCCGGGTGCGGCCCTGGCCGATGCCGGCGTCGGTGAAGGCCCGCCGGGCCAGCCGCTGGTGCTCCGGCTCGATGTCGATGGTGGTGAGCACGCCGTCGTCGCGCATACCCGACAGCAACCACAGGCCGCTGACCCCCGCGCCGGTGCCCACCTCCACCACGGCCTTGCCGCCGCCGAGCCGGGCCAGCACGCTGAGCAGGGCGCCCACGGCCGGAGTGACCGCGCCCGCACCGGCGTCGACCGCTCGCTCCCGGGCTGCTGCGACGATGTCGTCCTCCGAGATCGACCCCTCGGCGTGGGCCAGGATCCGCTCGGCCCGGCTGGGCGCCGGCGGCTGGGGGGGTTCGTCGGTGGTGGACATCCTCAGCAGCGTAGATCAGCAGCGCGGATCGGCGGCCGCCCGAACACGTCCGGGCCGTGACCTGCGCGGCAGCACATCCGGCAAATGTTTGCTGTGAGCTTGCTGACAGTGACCGATTTATGACATGATTCACATTTGAGCAGTGTTAACAGTATATTTCTCAGGCGACACTAACTTTGCTCACAGAGGTTCCTCACAGCGGTGCGAGAGGCTTGACTCATGAAACAGCGGACGGGGAATACGCCGGCGGCGGCGGCTGTTGACAGCGATGACGCTCCGCGCGGCATCCTGCCGCTGGAGCCGGAGCACCAGGAGGATCCGACGTCGGAGTCAACGAAGGTCTCCATCGCCACGGCCCCGGCCGAGGCGCAGACCCCGGAGGAGTTGCACGGCACCGCGGTGTTCGACGCCACCGGTGACCGCTCGGCGATGCCGTCCTGGGACGAACTGGTACGCCAGCACGCCGACCGGGTCTACCGGCTGGCCTACCGGCTGTCGGGCAACCAGCATGACGCCGAGGATCTCACCCAGGAAACCTTCATCCGGGTCTTCCGTTCGGTGCAGAACTACCAGCCCGGCACCTTCGAGGGCTGGCTGCACCGCATCACCACCAACCTGTTCCTGGACATGGTCCGCCGCCGCGGCCGCATCCGCATGGAGGCGCTGCCTGAGGACTACGACCGGGTGCCCTCCGACCAGCCCAACCCCGAGCAGATCTATCACGACTCGAGGCTCGGCGCGGACCTGCAGGCCGCGCTGGATTCACTGGCACCGGAGTTCCGCGCCGCGGTGGTCCTGTGCGACATCGAAGGCCTGTCCTATGAGGAGATCGGCGCCACCCTCGGCGTCAAGCTGGGCACCGTGCGTAGCCGCATTCACCGCGGCCGCCAAGCCCTGCGAGACTTCCTCGCAGCCAAGTCCGCTTGCGCGGCAGGGTTTACGGCCGGCGCCGAATTCGCCTGATCGTCTCGAATCGGCTGCAGCGCCGGCCCTGTCGTGAACCGTGATCCGGGCGCAGCCGCGCTACATTCGATTCAGAAGCGGATTCGACGGTGAAGCGGCGTCAGGGGAAAGGAGAGCCGGCGATGGTCGACCCCGGGCACTTGTTCCGACGGGCACTGTCCTGGCTTCCGGCCAACTTCGTCTCGCTCGACCACTCGGCACTTGACGCCCCGCCGCAGTTCAGTTCGACCGATCATCTGTCGGCCGAGGCGGTCGCGGCCTACGTGGACGGCGAGCTGCTCATGAAGGCGCACCTTCGGGCCGCCGGGCACCTGTCCCGCTGCCCGCAGTGCGCGGCCGAGGTCGAGGCGCAGAGTCAGGCCCGCGACGCGTTGCGCGACTCCCGCTCACCCAACCTGCCGAGCTCCCTGATGGGTCTGCTCTCGGCGATCCCGCAATCCGCCCCGGAGGATCCCGCGCCGCCCCCGGCGGGTGGGCAACCGCCGATCCCGGCGCCACCGGCGCCGCGCGCCCCCCGTGGCCGGCGCAAGCGCCGGTAGGCTGACAGCGATCCCGAACAGCGGCCGGCGGGCCGCCGGTTCGAGTGCAGATCACTCGAGTGCCGATGAATGAGTGCAGATAGAGGTTGACGTGAGCCCGAACAAGGACACCTCCGGCGGCAGTCACCGGCTGGCGCCGCGTCCGGTGGCACGCCCTGCGGTGGATCCGCAGGCGAGCCGTGCGTTCGGCCGGCCCAACGGCGTCAAGGGATCCTTCATCGCCGACGCGCTGCGCCCGGCTCGCTTCCGGCGCGCCGACGAGTTCGAGCCGACGGAGAAGCCCGCCGACCCGGTGCTCGAGGAGGCGTTCAGCCGGCCGCATCCCGGGGTGGACTCCCTGCAGCGACACCCCGCCGATGCCGGTGCGCTCGATGACGGCGCAACCGGGCCCGAAGAGCCCGACGATCCCTGGCGGGACCCGTCGACCGGTGCGGCCCTCGGCTCGCCGGCGCTGCGCAGACAGGCCCCGGCGACAGTCGCCGCACCGAGCGGAAAGCTCGGCGTGCGCGAGGTGCTCTTCGGCGGGCGGGTCTCCTACACCGCGCTGGCCGTGCTCGGCATCACCGCGCTGCTGATCGGTCTGGTCGGCGGCTGGGTGGGTCGCAACACCGCCGAGGTGATCGGGGCCTTCACCACCTCCAAGGTGACGCTGTCCACCAGTGATAAAGGCGACGTTCCGCCCGGCAGGTTCGCCGCCGTCGCCGCCTCGGTGGCGGACTCGGTGGTGACCATCGAGACCAAGAGCGACGACGTCGGCTCGCAGGGATCCGGCGTCGTGGTGGACGGGCGCGGCTACGTGGTGACCAACAACCACGTCATCTCCGAAGCAGCCGCCAGTCCGAGCAAGTTCAAGATGACCGTGGTGTTCAACGACGGCAAGGAGGTTCCGGCCAATCTGGTGGGCCGTGATCCCAAGACCGATCTCGCGGTGCTCAAGGTCGACAACGTCGACAACCTGACCGTCGCCCGATTCGGCGACTCAGACAAGCTGAAGGTCGGCGAGGAGGTCGTCGCTGTCGGTGCGCCGCTCGGTCTGCGAAGCACCGTTACCACCGGCATCATCAGCGCCCTGAATCGTCCGGTGCCGCTGTCCGGGGAAGGGTCGGACACCGACACCGTCATCGACGCCGTGCAGACCGACGCATCGATCAACCACGGCAACTCCGGCGGTCCGCTGATCAACATGAACTCCGAAGTGATCGGGATCAACACCGCCGGAAAGTCGCTGTCCGACAGTGCAAGCGGTCTCGGATTCGCGGTTCCCTCCAACGAGGTGAAGGCCACCGTCGAGATGCTGATCAAAGATGGCAAGGTGCTGCACCCGACGCTGGGTCTGTCGGCCCGATCGGTGAGCAATGACCTCGCCTCCGGTGCGCAGGTGGCCAACGTCAAGGCCGGCGGTCCGGCTGACAAGGCCGGCATCAAGGAGAACGACGTGGTGGTCAAGGTCGGCAACCGCGAGGTCGCCGACGCCGACGAGTTCGTCGTCGCGGTGCGCATGCTCCCGATCGGCAAGGATTCGCCGATCGAGGTCATGCGTGACGGCCGCAAGGTGACGCTGATGGTGAACCCCACCCCGGACAGCTGACCGCAGTGGGACACTGACCCCATGTTCGCCAACCTCGGTTGGGGCGAGATGCTCCTGCTGGTCGTCGTCGGGCTGGTGGTGCTCGGTCCCGAGCGGTTGCCGGGTGCGATCCGCTGGAGCGTCGGAGCCGTCCGCCAGGCCCGTGACTATCTCAGCGGCGCCACCAGTACGTTGCGCGAGGAACTCGGCCCGGAATTCGACGAGATCCGTGCGCCGATCAGTGAGTTGCAGAAGCTGCGCGGGATGACGCCCCGTTCCGCGCTGACCAAGCACCTGCTCGACGGTGACGACTCCTGGATCACCGGAAACTTCGACGACCGGCCGGTCAAGCCGCAGAGCGCCGCGACACCCGCGCCGCAGGCCCCGGCCGGTCCGGCGCCGTTCGACACCGACGCGACCTGACGCGCAAGGTCGCGAACCGGGACTGTCAGCGGCCGGCCGGATCGAGACCGAGCGACATCCCGGCCAGCCCGCGCCTCCGCGCGGCCAGCTTGTCGGCGATCGCGCGCAGCTCGACGGCGGCTGGCGAGTCCGGCGCCGAAAGCACCAGCGGCACACCGGAATCCCCGGCACTGACCAGTGCCGGGTCCAGCGGAACCTGACCTAGCAGTGGAACGTCGGCCCCGACGGTGCGGGTGAGGCGATCGGCCACCTGGCGGCCGCCGCCCTCGCCGAAGATCGCCATGACGGTGCCGTCCGGCATCAGCATCCCGGACATGTTCTCCACCACCCCGACGATGCGCTGGCGGGTCTGCATGGCGATCGCTCCCGCGCGTTCGGCCACCTCGGCGGCCGCGTTCTGCGGAGTGGTGACCACCAGGATCTCCGCGTTGGGAACCAGTTGGGCGACGGAGATCGCGACGTCCCCGGTGCCCGGCGGCAGGTCGAGCAGCAGTACGTCCAGATCACCCCAGTAGACGTCGGCGAGGAACTGCTGCAGGGCGCGGTGCAGCATCGGCCCGCGCCACACAACCGGGGTGTTTCCCTGGGTGAACTGCGCTATCGAGATGACCTTCACGTCATGGGCGACGGGCGGCAGGATCATCGACTCGACCTGGGTGGGCCGGTCCTCGGTACCCATCATCCGCGGCACCGAGTGTCCATAGATATCGGCGTCGACGACACCCACATTGAGACCGCGCGCGGCCAGCACGGCGGCGAGATTGACTGTGACGCTGGACTTCCCGACCCCGCCCTTACCGGAGGCAACGGCGTACACCCGGGTCAGTGACCCCGGCTGGGCAAAGGGGATCACCGGTTCGGCGGCGTCGCCGCGCAGCTGCTTGCGCAACTCGGTGCGTTGCTCGTCGCTCATCACGTCCAGGGTCACACTCACCGCTCCGGTGCCCGGCACGTCGGCCGCCGCCGCAGTGACCCGCTCGCTGATCTCGGTCTTCTTTGGGCAGGCCGACGTGGTCAGGTAGATCTCCACGTGGACCGCGCCGCCCTCGGCGACCGTGACGTTCTTGACCATGTTGAGCTCGGTGATCGGCCGGCGCAGCTCGGGGTCGATGACCTTGGCCAGCGCAGCGCGTACCGCCTTCTCGAGTTCGGTGTTCATCGCAGCCGAGTCTAGAGACGGGCGTCGGGTGAGCAGACCGCGACGGTCAGCCGACGGGCCCGGGCAGCGGGCCGGGGCCCTGGGCGGGAGCCGGAGCCGCCCCGGGCGGCGGCGCCATCCACGGCGGTAGCTCGGGTGCCGGCGGCGGCAGCGGGGCCGGTGGGGCCGGCGGGGCCATCGGCGCGTCGGGGGGGGGTGCTCCCGCCGCGGCCGGTCCGGGGGGTGCTCCCGCCGGGGCCGGCCCTGGCGGCGCTCCCGCGGGGACCGGTCCGGGCGGCATTCCGAACGCGGGCGGAGGTGGCATCCACGGCGGCGGTGCCATCGGCTGCAACCACGGCGGCAGGTTCTGCGGCGCGGTGGCCTCCGGCGGCAGCTGCGATGCCATGCAGATCACCTGGCAGCCGTGTTCCGGTGAGATGCCCAGCGATCCGGCCGCCGGTCCCGGCGTACTGAGCTGATTGGCCGCCTCGGTGTTACCCAGGCTGATCAACCCGAGGTCCGCCATCGGATCGCCGAGGTGCAGCCCCGGCATTTCCGGGCCGAGGCCCTCGGGCTTGATCTCCAGATGCGCGTCACCGAGCGCGGGAACCGGCCCGGTGATCGCCGGCAGGTCCACCGGTGCCACGCCGGTGGCGTAGGCCGCCGCCCAACCCATCACGTTCTGGGCGTAGGCGATCGAGTTGTTGTAGCGCAGGATCGCGGTCAGCGTCTGGGACTGGTTGCGCAGGTTCAGTCCGCCGCTGCACAGGTAGCGCGCCGCCGACAGGGTGGCGTCGAAGAGGTTCTGCGGGTCGGCCTTGCCGTCGCCGTCGCCATCGGAGGCGTACCGCGACCAGGTTCCGGGCAGGAACTGCATCGGCCCCATGGCGCGCGCATAGACCGCCCGTCCGCCGGCGTTGCTCTGCACGATGATCTCGTTGCCGGGCAGTGTGCCGTCGAGTGCCGGTCCGTAGATCGGCCGGATCGCGGTGCCGCGCGCGTCGGTGGCTCCGCCGTTGGCGTGGGATGACTCGATGCGGCCGATGCCGGCCAGCAGGTTCCAGCTGATGCCGCAGCCGGGTGCGGCGACGGCCATGGCCTGCTCGGCCTTGCGGTACGCCGACAGCGCCATGGCCGGGATGCGCATCCCGCCGGGAGCGTTGACCACCGCGGCGGGGGGAGCGGAGAACGTGGTGCCGGCGAAGCGGAAGTCGGCCGGCGGCTTGGCCGCGGCGACGACGGCGAATCCGCTGCTCTGCGGCGCTGGAGCCGATGGCGCGGCCTCGGGAGTGCCGGCCGGTGCGCCGATGGTGCCCGGTGCGGCCGCCACCGCGCCGGCCAGAACGACGGGGGTGATGACGGCGATGCCGAACGCGGGCGCCCGCACCCCCCGGCCGACCCGGCGCTTCATCCCCACTCGCCCGTCCTCAACGCAGTCTCTCGATCGTGTGACCCAAGCCACCTTACATAGTCGGTACCGGCCCATGTGCCGCAACAGCGGTTACCGGGCCGGGCACCTGATGCCCGCAGCTCAGGCCTTCTTGCCGGAGACCTTCTTGGAGCGCTTCTCGGCGGCTGGCTCGGTCTGCGGCTCCGCGGCGGGCTGCTGCAGCGCCTCGAGCAGCTCGCGCAACTCGTCGAGTTCGCGCCGCAGGTAATCGCGGGTGGCCACCTCGCCGACGGCCAGCCGCAGCGCGGCCAGCTCGCGGGCCAGGAACTCGGTGTCGGCCTTGGTCTGCTCGGCCCGGCGGCGGTCGTCCTCCAGCGACACCCGGTCGCGGTTCTCCTGGCGGTTCTGGGCCAGCAGGATCAGCGGGGCGGCGTAGGCGGCCTGGGTGGAGAACGCCAGGTTGAGCAGGATGAACGGGTAGGGGTCCCAGCGCAGGCCCACCGCGAAAAGGTTCAGCGCGATCCACACCACCACCAGAACGGTCTGCCACAGCAGGTATCGGCCGGTGCCCAGGAACCGGGCGATCGACTCGCTGAACCGGCCGACCGCCTCCGGGTCGAGGGTCAGCGACGGCCGGCGGGAGGTGCGCGGGGTGTCGAGCCGGGTGCGATCGCTCATCGCGCCCCCCTCACCGCTGCCGGCCGGGCGGCGTTGGTCACCGAGGAGTCCTCGAAGCTCTCCCGCCAGTCGTCGGGCAGCAGATGGTCGAGCACGTCGTCGACCGTCACCGCGCCGAGCAGGTGATTCTCGTCGTCGACCACCGGACCGCACACCAGGTTGTAGGCGGCCAGGTAGCGGGTGACGGCGGCAAGCGGGGTGTCCGGGTTCAGCCGCGGCAGATCGTTGTCGACTATGCCGCTGACCAGGTTGGCGGGCGGTTCGCGCAGCAGCGCCTGGATGTGCACGCAGCCCAGGTAGTACCCGGTCGGGGTCGCCGTCGGCGGTCGCACCACGAACACCAGCGACGCCAGGGCCGGGGTGAGGTCGGGGTCACGTACCCGCGCCAGCGCCTCGGCGACCGTGGTGTCCGGCGCCAGCACCACCGGATCGGAGGTCATCAGGCCGCCCGCGGTGTCCGGCGAGTGGCTCAGCAGCCGGCGCACCGACTCGGAGTCCTCCGGGTCCATCCGGCGCAGCAGCACCTCGGCCTCGCTCGGGTTCATCACGCCGAGCAGGTCGGCGGCGTCGTCGGGATCCATCGCCTCCAGCACATCGGCGGCCCGCTCGGTGTCGAGTTGTTTGAGCAGCTGGTTCTGTTCGTCCTCGGGCAGCTCCTGCAGGATGTCGGCGAGCCGTTCGTCATCGAGGGCCTTGATGACCTCGGTGCGCCGTTTGACCGGAAGGTCGCGCAGGGCGTCGGCGACCTCGATGGGGCGCTGCCCCTCGAACTGCTGCAGCAACTGAGCCACACCCTGTCCCGGCATCGCCAGCCCGGACGGGGTCAGCCCGGCCACGTTCTGCCAGTCGACCACCACCACCGCCGAGCGTCGCCCCAGCCGGCGCTGACTGCGCACCGCGACCCGGCTGACCATCCAGTCCCGGGTGCGGGTCTGCTCGAGGGCCAGATCCACCACGACGACGTCCACCCCGGCCAGTTGCTCCTGCTCGGGGTCGTTGACCCGCACCCGGGTGTCGAGCACCTGGCCGAGCACCAGAACCTCGCCGGGGCGCTGCACGAAGCGGCGCAGCGAAACGTTGCCGGTGGTGAGCGTCACGGCACTGGGCTCGATCGCGGTCACCCGCAGGATCGGCACGAAAATCCGCCGGCGGGTGAGCAGTTCGACCACCAGGCCGAGCACCCGCGGCTGCTGGCGCACGATGCTGATGCTGATCACCACATCGCGCACCCGGCCAAGGGACTCGCCATCTGGCCCCAGCACCGCCATTCCTGCCAGCCGCGCCGCGTATACCCTGTTCACCGACGCCATGACTACAAAGGGTAGGAGTCTGCGGGTGGATAGCGCGTATCGACCCCGAAGAACCTGCCTGTCGGTTCCCGGCAGCAGTCCCCGGATGATCGAGAAGGCCAAGGGCCTGCCCGCCGACGAGGTCTTCCTGGACCTCGAGGACTCCGTCGCCCCGCCGGCCAAGGCGACGGCGCGCACCCAGGTCGGGGCCGCCCTCGCCGGTCCCGGCTGGGCGGGCCAGCTCCGCGGTGTACGGGTCAACGACTGGACCACGCCCTGGACGCATATCGACGTCATCGAGGTGGTGTCCGCGGCGGGCGCCCACCTCGACGTGATCGTGCTGCCCAAGGTCACCTGCGCGGAGCATGTGCACGCACTCGACCTTCTTCTCACCCAGCTGGAGATCGGCCGTGGCCTGCCGGTGGGCCGTATCGGCATCGAGGCCCAGATCGAGAACGCCGAGGGACTGGTCAACATCAACGCCATCGCTGCGGCGCCGCGGGTGGCCGCCCTGGTGCTGGGCCCGGCGGACCTGATGGCCAGCCTCAACACCCGCACCCTCGTCGTGGGGGAGCAGCCGGAGGGTTACGACGTCGGCGACGCCTATCACCACGCGCTGATGACGATCCTCGTCGCCGCCCGCGCCCACGGCGTCGCCGCCATCGACGGGCCCTATCTGAAGGTGCGCGACACCGACGCCTTCCGCCGGGTCGCGGGACGCTCGGCGGCGCTGGGATACGACGGCAAGTGGGTGCTGCACCCGGATCAGATCGAGGCGGGCAACGAGATCTACTCGCCAGCGCAAGGCGAATACGACCGCGCCGAGTTGATCCTCGAGGCCTATGACTGGCACACCTCGACGGCGGGCGGCGCGCGCGGCGCGGTGATGCTCGGCGAGGAGATGATCGACGAGGCCAGCCGCAAGATGGCCCTGGTGGTCGCCGCCAAGGGCCGCGCGGCAGGGATGACCCGGCAGGCGCCGGCCTTCGTCCCGCCCGCCTAGCCCGTAGGTGTGCAGCGGCTTCAGCCGTGCAGCGCCATCGCCCGCAGGACGAGACTCACCAGAAGCGTGGCGACGCTCACCACGACGGCGGCCACCGCCAGAGCACGCCCGCCCTGCGGGCTGCGCTTGATCTGGATCAGCGCAACCGCGCCGAGCACGATGCCCAGAACCGCACCGGCGCCACCCACCAGGCCGGCCGAAACGACGCCGGCGACGGCGACGGCCAACGCGAAGATGGCCAACGGGTTGGTTCCGGCCTGCCGGTCCGGGTAGCCGGAATAGCCGTAGCCCACCGGATACGGAGCGCCGGACTCCGGCGGCGGCACCGAACCCCGGTCCCCGCCGGCCCAACGATCGCCCTCGTCAGGCCCCGTTTCCGAGGGTGCGTCGCCGCGCGCTGTCATGGTTGTCAACGTAGCCCACGAGGCTGCCGCTTAGGCTGATCGTCGAAGGAGGTCGATAACCATGACCAGTCCGTTCCCTCCCGCGCAGAACCCCGGCGGCGGAGCCGGTGCGCGCCGACCACTGGGACTGCCCACGCCGCCGAAAGGCTGGCCGGTCGCGTCGTATCCGACCTACGCCGAGGCGCAGAAGGCCGTCGACCATCTCTCCGACAGCCAGTTCCCGGTTCAGCAGGTGACCATCGTGGGCGTGGACCTCATGCAGGTCGAACGCGTCACCGGCCGGCTCTCCTGGCCCAAGGTGCTCGGCGGCGGCGTGCTCACCGGCGCCTGGCTCGGTGTCTTCATCGGCCTGGTGCTCGGGCTGCTGACCGGCAATGCGGGGCAGGCGCTGTTGACCGGTGTGATCGCCGGTGTGGTCTTCGGCATCATCACCTCCTCGATTCCCTACGCGATGACAAAGGGGACAAGGGATTTCAGCTCCACCATGCAGTTGGTGGCCGGCCGCTACGACGTGCTCTGCGACCCGCAGAGCGCCGAACGCGCCCGTGACATGCTGTCGCGCTTGACGTTATAGCCGACCCGCGCGCCGCGGCCGGGTTAAGGTACGCCTCGTGGTGATCAGCGACGTGCGCAGGTGGGGGGCGCTCGCGGTGACCGCGTCGACGGTCGTGTCGGCTGTCGCGTGCGCTTCCCCCGCCGACAGCCGGGTGGTGAGCCTCTACACCCCGGCCAGCGAGACCGCGACCTTCACCGCGGTGGCCAAACGCTGCAACGAGGAGTTGGGTGGGAAGTTCCGCATTGAGCAGTTCGCTCTACCCAAGGGTGCTGACGACCAGCGGCTGCAACTGGCGCGCCGGATCACCGGCAACGATCGAACGCTCGACATCATGGCCATGGACGTGGTGTGGACGGCGGAGTTCGCCGAAGCGGGCTGGGCGCTGCCGTTGTCCGACGACCCAGCCGGGCAGGCCGAGGCCGACGCGACCACCGACACGCTGCCCGGACCGCTTGAGACCGCCAAGTGGCAGGGCAAGCTCTACGCCGCGCCGGTGACCACCAACACCCAGATGCTCTGGTACCGGCCGGATCTGGTCGCGCCGCCCCCGCCGACGTGGGATCAGATGCTCGCCGAGGCCGACCGGTTGCACGCCGAGGGCAAACCCAGCTGGATCGCCGTGCAGGCCAAGCAGTACGAGGGCCTGGTGGTGTGGTTCAACACCCTGCTTGAGAGCGCCGGCGGTCGGGTGCTGTCCGAGGACGGTAAGCGGGTGACCCTGGTCGATACACCCGAGCACCGCGCAGCCACCGTCAAGGCGCTGTCGATCATCAAATCGGTGGCCACCGCGCCCGGCGCGGATCCATCCGTCACCCAGACCGACGAGGGCACCGCGCGGCTGGCGCTCGAGCAGGGCAACGCCGCCCTGGAGGTGAACTGGCCGTTCGTGTTCGCCTCCATGCTGGAGAACGCGGTCAAGGGTGGTGTGCCGTTCCTGCCCCTGAACGACAGGCCGGAACTGGCCGGTGCCATAAACGACGCCGGCACCTTCAGCCCCACCGACGAGCAGTTCCAGATCGCCTTCGACGCGAGTAAGCAGGTGTTCGCCTTCGCGCCCTACCCAGGTGTCACGCCCGGTGCGCCCGCGCGGGTGACCCTCGGCGGGCTCAACCTCGCGGTCGCGTCCACCACCGGCAAACCGGCGCAGGCCTTCGAGGCGCTGCGCTGCATCCGTAGCGAGAGCAACCAGCGATACACCTCGATCGAGGGCGGCCTACCGGCGGTGCGCGCCTCGCTCTACGACGACCCGGCGTTCCAGAAGAAGTACCCGCAGTACGCCATCATCCGCGATCAGCTGACCAACGCGGCGGTGCGTCCCGCGACGCCGAACTACCAGGCGATGTCGACGCGCATATCGGCCACGCTGGCACCCATCACCTCGATCGACCCGGAGCGCACCGCCGATGAACTGGCCGTGCAGGTGCAGAAGGCGATCGACGGCAAGGGACTGATCCCGTGACGGCATCGGTACGGGTCCTGGGTGAGGATCGCAAATCCCAGCGGCGGTTGGCCTACTGGTTGATCGCTCCCGCGGTGATCCTGATGCTTGCCGTCACCGCCTACCCGATCCTTTACGCCTTCTGGCTCAGCCTGCACCGCTATAACCTCGCCAGCCCGGCCGACATCGCCTTCGTCGGCCTCGGCAACTACCAGACGATCCTGACCGACAAATACTGGTGGACAGCGTTTTTCGTCACGCTGGCCATCACTGTCATCTCTGTCGCCATCGAGTTCGTCCTAGGCCTGACCCTGGCGTTGGTGATGCACCGGACGATCTTCGGTCGGGGGCTGGTGCGCACGGCGATCCTGATCCCGTACGGGATCGTGACGGTCGCCGCGTCCTACAGCTGGTACTACGCCTGGACGCCGGGCACCGGCTACCTGGCCAACCTGCTGCCCGACGGCAGCGCTCCGCTGACCCAGCAGATCCCGTCGCTGGCCGTGGTCATCCTCGCCGAGGTCTGGAAGACCACCCCGTTCATGGCGCTGCTGCTGCTGGCGGGCCTCGCGCTGGTGCCCGAGGACCTGCTCAAGGCGGCCGCGGTGGACGGGGCCGGGTCGTGGACCAGGCTCACCCGGGTCATCATCCCGCTGATCAAGCCAGCGATCCTGGTGGCGCTGCTGTTCCGCACGCTGGACGCGTTCCGGATCTTCGACAACATCTATGTACTCACCGGCGGGTCCAATGACACCGCGTCGGTGTCGATCCTCGGTTACAACAACCTGTTCAAGGCGTTCAACCTCGGGCTGGGATCGGCGATCAGCGTGCTGGTGTTCCTCACGGTGGCCGTCATCGCGTTCATCTACATCAAGCTCTTCGGGGCATCCGCGCCCGGCGCCGACATCGAGGACCGCCGATGACCCGCCGCGCCGGATTCTGGACAGTCATCAACATCGCAGTCGTGGTCTACGCCCTGTTGCCGGTGCTGTGGATCCTCAGCCTGTCGCTGAAGCCCACCTCGGCGGTCAAGGACGGCAAGCTCATCCCGTCGCAGATCACCTTCGACAACTACAAGGGCATCTTCACCGGTGACGTGTTCAGCTCAGCGCTGATCAACTCGATCGGTATCGGGCTGATCACCACGGCGATCGCCGTCGTGATCGGCGGTATGGCGGCCTACGCCGTAGCGCGCCTGGAGTTCACCGGCAAGCGGGTGCTGATCGGTGCCGCGCTGCTGATCGCTATGTTCCCGCAGATCTCCCTGGTGACACCGCTGTTCAACATCGAACGCCGCATCGGGCTCTTCGACACCTGGGCCGGCCTGATCATCCCGTACATCACCTTCGCGCTGCCGCTGGCGATCTACACGCTCTCGGCCTTCTTCCGCGAGATCCCCTGGGATCTTGAGAAGGCCGCCAAGATCGACGGCGCCACCCCCGTGCAGGCGTTCCGGCGCGTCATCGCGCCACTGGCCGCGCCCGGCATCGTCACCGCCGCGATCCTGGTGTTCATCTTCGCGTGGAACGACCTTTTACTGGCGCTCTCGCTGACCGCCACCAAGGCGGCTATCACGGCGCCGGTGGCGATCGCGAACTTCACCGGCAGTTCGCAGTTCGAGGAACCCACCGGCTCGATCGCGGCCGGGGCGATGGTGATCACGATCCCGATCATCGTCTTCGTGCTCATCTTCCAACGACGGATCGTCGCCGGACTCACGTCCGGTGCGGTGAAGGGGTAACGGCCATGGCTGAGATCGTCCTCGACCACGTCACCAAGCGTTACGCGGATGGCGCAACGCCGGTACGCGATCTGAGCATGACCATCGCCGACGGCGAATTCGTCATCCTGGTCGGCCCATCAGGATGCGGGAAGACGACCACCCTGAACATGATCGCGGGCCTTGACGACATCACCTCCGGGGAACTGCGGATCGCGGGGGTGCGGGTCAACGAGAAGGCGCCGCGCGATCGCGATGTCGCGATGGTGTTCCAGTCCTACGCCCTCTATCCGCACATGTCGGTCCGGCAGAACATCGCATTCCCGCTGACCCTGGCGAAACTCGGCCGCTCGGAGATCGACGCCAAGGTCAACGACGTGGCGCGGATTCTCGATCTGACCGCCCTGCTTGATCGCAAGCCGTCCCAGCTGTCCGGCGGCCAGCGTCAGCGTGTGGCAATGGGCCGGGCCATCGTTCGCTCACCCAAGGCATTCCTGATGGACGAACCGCTGAGCAACCTCGATGCGAAGTTGCGGGTGCAGATGCGCGCGGAGATCGCGGGTCTGCAGAACCGGCTCGGCACCACGACCGTCTACGTGACCCACGACCAGACCGAGGCGATGACACTCGGCGACCGCGTTGTGGTGCTACGCGCCGGTGAAGCGCAGCAGATCGGAACCCCCGACGAGCTGTACAACCGGCCCGCGAACCTGTTCGTCGCCGGATTCATCGGGTCGCCGGCGATGAACTTCTTCCCCGCAACGCCCACGGCCGGCGGACTGCGGCTGCCGTTCGGTGAGGTGCCCTTACCGGCCGGTGTGTCCGGCGCCGCCGAGTTGATCGTCGGTGTCCGGCCGGAGCACTTCGAGGACGCCGCGCTGCTCGACGCCGGCGAACGTGCCCGCGCGCTCACCTTCCGGGTCAACGCAGACCTGGTGGAGTCCCTCGGCGCCGACAAGTACGTCTACTTCTCGCTGTCCGGAGCGGGCGCGGAGTCGTCGCACCTGGCGGAACTCGCCGCCGATTCGGGCGTGCGCCACAATCATCATGTCGCACGGGTGTCGGCTGACTCGACCGCGGCCACGGGCCACCCGGTAGATCTCGCCCTGGACACCAGCCGCGTCATCGTCTTCGACGCGAAGACCGGGGCGAACCTCAATTCGCCGTCGGCGTGAGCGACCCGCTCGCCGGGCACCTTCGCCACCACTTCCGCTCGCTGGGAATCGACGCCGAACCGGAGTCGGCGAGTGTCACGTTCCTCGGCGTGGAACGGATGGATATCCTGCGCTTCGGTCCCGACGATGCGGGTACGTATCACTATGTCTCGATGGGCTGTTCGCGTCACCCGATGTCCGATCCGGCCGCAGCGGTGGCCGATCCGGTGCGCGGTCCGCGCGCCGAGGTGATCATGAGCCTGCGCGCCGGTGCGTCCACACCGGGCCTGGCCCGAAGTCTCGCGGTGGTGGCCGCCACGCCGGCCGTCGACGGTGTGGTTCTCGCCGACGATCTTCTCGTCGATCTTTCTGCTCCACTGTGGGAGGGCTCGGCGTTCACCGCCGTGTTGCTCGGCGACTCGGGTGTTCCCGACCTGCCCCTCGAGGCGCCGCGGGAACCGGTGCGGTTCCTGGCGGCGGTGCCGATCACGCCGACCGAGGCGGCGTGGGTGCGACTGAAGGGAGCCGAGGCCATGCGCACGGCCTGGGCCGACGACGGCGTTGACGTGGTGAACCCGCTGCGGCCGGCGTCGTCGCCGGACTGAGCCACGGGGGGACAGGCCCACCAATCGGGGGACAGCGAATTCCCACCCCGGACTGACCCGGCGGAGGACAGGCCAAGAGCATGCGGTCGGCGACTGTAGACACGTGGATAATCGCGGTGCTCTCGGCGATGCTCGGCCTCGGCGGCGCGATCGGTCTGGTAGCCACCGGCACACTGTTGAGGGGTGGTGTCGGCTACCACCGCATCTTCTGGGTGCACGCGGCATTGGTGCTCATCGTTCTCGTCGTCGCCGCGGTCACGGTGCCGCGTCGTGAACACCGCACCGCCGCGCACGTCGACTGGGTGGGTGCTGCCGGACTGGCGCTGGGACTCTCGGGTGAGTTGCTCGCGATCAGCAAGGGTGCGGCCTGGGGGTGTACCTCGCCGCCGCGGCCATGGTGGGCGCGGTGCTCGCTCCCTTCAGCGGCGGCCATCCGGTGGAGACCGGCTTCACGGTGGTGTTCATCGCCGGAATAGTCACCGCTGGCCTGGTGATGGTGTTGGCGTCGCCTCAGAGCCAGTTGTTGCGGCGGAACGTCACATACAGGAAGCCGCAGATGCTGGCCATGAGCAGCAGCACCGCGGGATAGCCCCATTGCCAGGACAATTCGGGCATCTGCTCGAAGTTCATCCCGTAGATGCCGGCGATGGCCGTCGGGACCGCCAGCATGGCCGCCCAGGCGGAGATCTTGCGCATGTCGAGGTTCTCCTGCATGCCGACCCGGGCGAGGGCGGCCTGTACCAGCGAAGAGAGCAGTTCGTCATAGGCGGCGATCCGGTCGGCGGCCAGCGACTGGTGGTCCATGACGTCGCGCATCTGCCGCAGGATCTCCTTGGACAGCAGGTCGCGGTCCTGGGTTGCCATCCGGGCAAGGGCGTCGGTCAAGGGGTACACAGCGCGCCGCAACTCCACCACCTCGCGCTTGAGCAGATAGATGGGCTCGATGTCGGTCTTGGTGTGCGGTGAGAAGGTGGCCTCCTCGATCGCGTCGATATCGGACTCCATCGCCTCGGTCACCCACCGGTAGGTGTCGACGATGTGGTCGGCAATCGCATGCATGACGCCGTAGGGGCCCAGCGTCAGCGGTGTGCGCTCCTGCTCGAGCCGGTGGCGCAGCGTCGCCAGACCGGTGTGGTCGCCGTGGCGCACCGTGATGACGAAATCGGGTCCGACGAAGACCATGATCTCGCCGGTCTCCACGATCTCGTGGGCCAGGTCCACCGACTCGTGCGGCACGTAGTTCACCGTTTTGAGGACCAGGAACAGGGTGTCGTCGTATCGCTCGATCTTGGGTCGCTGATGCGCGTGCACCGCGTCCTCGGCCGCCAGCGGATGCAGTCCGTAGGCCTCGGCCACCGACTGCATCTGCTGCTCGTCGGGCTCGTGCAGACCGATCCACACGAAGGCCTGCGTCCCGGCGGCTGTCAGCTGCCGCACTTCGGCATGCGCCGCCGCCGGGGTGTAATTGCCCGCCACCCGCCGTCCGTCGGCGTAGACGGCGCAGTCCACGACAACCTCACGCCGCGGCGCGGGGACCGGTTTGGGCGCGGGTTGCAGGGGCCGCAGCACTTCGGGCAGCGGGCTCACCGGGCGAAATCGCATGGGCACTCCTCGGCGGACCGGCGTGTGTGCGGTGCTCATGCTACGCGGCGCGCCGAGCATCTGCCGGTGAAGCCCCGGGCCGGAATTTCCCGGCTGGACGGGCGGTGCGCTAGTTTCAGAACCCGACATTTCCGGCCCAGAGGAGGACCACCGTGAGCAAGACCCCCTTCAAGGTGGCGGTCACCGGCGCCGCCGGGCAGATCGGCTACAGCCTGCTGTTCCGGCTGGCCAGCGGGGCGCTTTTGGGGCCGGACCGCCCCATTGAGCTGCGCCTGCTGGAGATCGAGCCGGCGCTCAAGGCTCTGGAGGGTGTGGTGATGGAACTGGATGACTGCGCCTTCCCGACCCTGGCCGGGGTGAAGATCGGTGCGGACCCGAATGCGATCTTCGACGGGGTCAACCTGGCCCTACTGGTCGGGGCGCGCCCGCGCGGCCCGGGCATGGAGCGCGGCGATCTGCTGGAGGCGAACGGCGCGATCTTCACAGCGCAGGGCAAGGCGCTGAACTCGGTCGCCGCCGATGACATCCGGATCGGCGTGACGGGTAACCCGGCCAACACGAACGCGCTGATCGCGATGACGAACGCTCCCGACATCCCGCGGTCGCGGTTCTCCGCGCTGACGCGGCTGGACCACAACCGCGCGATCTCGCAGCTCGCCATCAAGACCGCGGCTGCGGTGACCGATATCAAGAAAATGACGATCTGGGGTAACCACTCGGCGACCCAGTACCCCGATCTGTTCCACGCCGAAATCGGCGGCCGCAATGCCGCTGAGGTGATCAACGACCAGGCCTGGGTCGAGGACTACTTCATTCCGACGGTGGCCAAGCGGGGCGCGGCCATCATCGACGCGCGCGGCGCCTCGTCGGCGGCCTCGGCCGCGTCGGCGACCATCGACGCTGCCCGGGACTGGCTGCTCGGCACGCCGAAGGGCGACTGGGTCTCGATGGCGGTGGCCTCCGACGGGTCGTACGGCGTGCCCGAAGGACTGATCTCCTCGTTCCCGGTCACCACCAAGGGCGGCGACTGGTCGATCGTGGAGGGCTTGAGCATCGACGACTTCTCCCGCGGCCGCATCGACGCGTCGACCGCCGAACTGGCGGACGAACGCGATGCGGTCACCAAGCTCGGCCTGATCTGACGTCGGAAGGTTTTGGGGTGGATCCCGGTATCACCGTCTCCGACGAGGTTGTCTTCGGTGCGCACATCGGCGGAAAACTCGCCGTGCAGTCGAAGGTGCCGCTGGACACCGCACGCGATCTGTCGATCGCCTACACCCCCGGAGTGGCGCAGGTCTGTCGCGCGATCGCTGCCGACCACACCCTGGCCGCCCGCTACACCTGGGCGCACCGGCTGGTGGCGGTCGTCAGTGACGGAAGCGCGGTGCTCGGACTCGGTGATATCGGCCCGGCCGCCGCTCTGCCGGTGATGGAGGGAAAGAGCCTGCTGCTCAAGGCGTTTGCCGACCTGGACTCGATTCCGATCGTGCTCGACACCAAGGATCCCGACGAGATCGTGCAGACGCTGATCCGGTTGCGCCCGTCGTTCGGCGCGGTGATCCTCGAGGACATCTCGGCGCCGAGGTGCTTTGAGATCGAGCGCCGTGTCGTCGACGCCCTGGACTGCCCGGTCATGCACGACGACCAGCACGGCACAGCGATCGTGGTGCTTTCGGCGATCCTCGGTGCAAGCTCCCTGCTCGGACGTGACCTGGGGTCACTGAAGATGGTGATCTCCGGTGCGGGTGCGGCCGGGGTGGCCTGCGCCAACATCCTGCTGAGCAGCGGGCTCAAGGACATCACCGTCCTGGACTCCCGGGGCATCGTGCACACCGGCCGCGACGATCTGAATCCGATCAAGGCGGAGTTGGCCGTCCGGACCAACGTGGAGGGCCGCACCGGCGGCCTTGCCGAGGCACTGCGCGGTGCGGACGTCTTCCTCGGAGTGTCGGCCGGTGTGGTGCCAGAGGAACTCGTCGCCTCGATGGCGCCGGACGCCGTGGTGCTCGCGCTGTCCAACCCGACTCCGGAGATCCACCCGGACGACGCCAAACGCCATGCTGCGATCGTCGCCACCGGCCGCAGTGACTTCCCCAACCAGATCAACAACGTGCTGGCCTTCCCCGGGGTGGTTCGCGGTGCTTTAGACGTCGGTGCGCGCCGGATTACCGAGGAGATGAAGATCGCCGCCGCCGAGGCGATTTTCTCCGTCGTCGGCGACGATCTGGCTCCGGACTACATCGTGCCGGGCCCGTTGGATCCGCGGGTCGCTCCTGCGGTCGCCGCTGCTGTGGCCGCCGCCGCCGAGGTGTGAGAATCCGAGCCGTGAGCATCCGCCGCCGGCTACTGCTCGTCTCGGCCGGTGCGCTCATCGCCGGTTGCACCTCGCCGGACAGTGGGCCGTCGATGGCCATCGGCGCGACTCTCGACACCGAGACGACGCTGCTGGCGCACATCTACGCGGCCGGACTCCGTTACTACGGGACGGCGGCGCGGGTCGAGGCGACCGACGATGTGCTGGCCGCGCTGGACACCGGGAAGGCCGGCGTTGCACCGGGATTCACCGGCCGGCTGTTGAGGCGGCTGGACCCCGAGTCGACGGCGCGTTCCGGTACCGGGGTTTACCGAGCGATGGTGGCCGCTCTACCGGAGGGAATCGCGGCCGCCGACTACGCCGTTGCCGCCGAGGACAAGCCTGCTGTCGCCGTCACCGAGGCGACCGCCGCTGGATGGGGCGGCAACGATCTCACCGGCTTGGTGCGCAACTGTGCGGATGTTCGCGTCGGGGTTGTAACCGGTGCCGCCATCCCGGCTGCGGTGGGCGATTGCGTGCTGCGGCCGGTGGCCGAATACGGTGCTGCGGCGGAACTCTTCGGCGCCCTGCGCGCGGGCGCCCTCACCGCGGCATGGACAACCACGGCGGACACCACCGTGCCGGATGACGTGGTGCTTTTGGCCGATCGCAAGCCGACCCTGATCCCCGCCGACAACGTCGTTGCCCTCTTTCGGCGCAACGAGTTGAACACCATGCAGTTGCGGGCGGTCAACGAGATCGCCGGTGTGCTCGACACCGCGGCTCTGACGTCGATGCTGGCTCAGGTGAAAACGGGTGTGGATCCGCAGGTCGTTGCAGAGCAGTGGCTCACCGACAACCCGCTGGGACGCTGACGGCGCGACGCTACTGCATCTTCGGCATGAACCGGCCGGCCAGTGCGGTGAGTATGCGCTGGTATCCCGACCCGGTCGCGCGGATGACCACGTCGATGATCTTGGCATCCGCGCCGACGAGCACTTTGGCTTTCCCCTTGACGACGCCGTCGAGAATGATCTCAGCCGCCCGCTCGGCCGGCATGCGGGCCATTTTGGTGTCGAACCACTCGGCCAGTTCGGCCTGGTTGAGTCCCTCGGCGGTGGTGGCCTTGCGTGCGATCGCGGTCTTGATGCCGCCGGGGTGAACGCTGGTCACTTTCACCGGATGGCCCGCCAGGATCATCTCCTGGCGCAGAGCCTCGGTAAAACCGCGCACCGCGAACTTCGCCGAGTTGTAGGCCGCCTGGCCGGGAACCGAAAACAGTCCGAACACACTCGAGGTGTTGATGACGTGCCCGTCGCCGGAGGCGATCAGATGCGGCAGGAACGCTTTGGTGCCGTTGACCACACCCCAGTAGTCGACGTCCATCACCCGCTCGATGTCCTTGAAGGCGGTGATCTCGACGTCGCCGCTGAAGGCGATGCCGGCATTGTTGTAGATCTGGTTGACCTTGCCGAAGTGGTTCTTGACCTTATCGGCGTAGAGCAGGAACGACTCCCGCTCGGCAACGTCGAGACGGTCGGACTTGACCGCCGCGCCGATGGACTTCAGCCGCTGCTCGGTGACCGCGAGACCGTCGAGGTCGACGTCGCTGATGGCGACCGACGCCCCGGCGCGACCGAGCTGAACCGCGAGTTCCTGGCCCATACCGGACCCGGCGCCCGTCACCACCGCCACCTTGCCTGCGAATCCCTGCATGGGCACGAGGCTATCAGCGCCGATCAGGGGCTGTAACGCCGCCGCGGCCGCCGGCGATGAGAGAGGATGTGAAACTCCGCCGTAGGGTGCTGGCCCGCACCGTTGTGGGCACAGTGGTGGCTGCCGCCGCGTGTGTGTTCGCCGCGCCGGCCAGCGCCGATTCCACCGACGTGACCGACTTCATCAACACCCTGGACAGCCTCGGGATCACTGATATCGACCCGGGTGAAGCCGTGGCGCTCGGTCAGTCGCTGTGCCCGCTGCTGGCCCAGCGCGGGCAGAACACTGCCGACATCGCCATGCGGGTGAGCGAGGCCATCGGGCGCCCGATCGGGGCGGCCGGGATGTTCACCGGTGCGGCCGTCTCGCTGCTGTGCCCCCGCGCGGTGGACAAGATCGCGCAGGGCCGCCCGCTGCTGCCGCTGTTCGGCTGACGAGCCAGCCTGGCACCCCACCGGTACGCCCCACCGGCATGCCGCGAGTGTGCGCGAAACGTACGCCGTATCAGCGTGTCGGCGTACCGACACGCATGCTCACGGGGTGAGGGTCTAGCCGAAAGCCTCGTCCAGGATCTCCTGCTGCTCCACCGCGTGCACCTTGGAGCTGCCCGATGACGGCGCCGACATGGCACGCCGGGAGATCCTGCGGATACCGGTGAGCTTCTCCGGAAGCAGTTCCGGCAGTTCCAGCCCGAACGTCGGCCAGGCACCCTGATTGGCCGGCTCCTCCTGCACCCAGAAGAACTCCCGCGCGTTGGGGTAGGAGTCGAGGGTGTTGCTCAGCCGGCGCTTCGGCAGCGGCGCAAGCTGTTCGATCCGCACGATCGCGATGTCCTCGCGGCGGTCCTTCTCCTTGCGCGCCGCCAGTTCGTAGTAGATCTTGCCGCTGGTGAGCAGAATCCGAGTCACCTTGTTCCGGTCGCCCTCGCCATCGGTGTAGCCCGGCTCTTCGAGGATCGAGCAGAACTTCCGCTCGGTGAAGTCCTGCAGGTCACTGACGGCCGCCTTGTTGCGCAGCATCGACTTCGGGGTGAACACGATCAGCGGCCGGTGCACTCCGTCGAGGCCGTGCCGGCGCAGAAGATGGAAGTAGTTCGCCGGTGTGGACGGCATCGCGATCGTCATCGAGCCCTCCGCCCACAGCTGCAGAAAGCGCTCGATACGTCCCGAGGTGTGGTCGGGACCCTGCCCCTCGTGGCCGTGCGGCAGCAGCAGCACGACATCGGACAGCTGTCCCCACTTGGCTTCACCGGAGCTGATGAACTCGTCGATGATCGACTGCGCCCCGTTGACGAAGTCGCCGAACTGCGCCTCCCACAGCACCAGGGCGTCGGGATTTCCCACGGAGTAGCCGTACTCGAAGCCGACGGCCGCGTACTCCGACAGTGGCGAGTCGTACACCAGGAACCGGCCACCGTTTGGCGTACCGTCCGGGCCCCGCGTCAGCAGGTCCAGCGGGGTGAACTCGGCACCGGTGTTCGGGTCGATCACCACGGCGTGGCGTTGGGTGAAGGTGCCGCGCTTGGTGTCCTGGCCGGTCAGTCGGATCAGTTTGCCCTCAGCCAGGAAGGTTCCCAATGCCAGCAGTTCGGCGAACGCCCAGTCGACCTTGCCCTCATAGGCCATCTCGCGGCGCTTCTCCAGCACAGGCTTCACCCTCGGATGCACGGTGAATCCCTCCGGCACCGTGAGGTGCGCGTCGCCGATGCGAGCCAGCAGCGCCTTGTCCACCGCGGTGTTCATCCCGCGCGGGATCATCTGGGCGGTCTCCACCGATTCGCTCGGTTCGACGGCGTGCTTCTCGAGTTCGCGGACCTCGTTGAACACCTGCTCGAGCTGTCCCTGGTAGTCGCGCAGGGCGTCCTCGGCCTCCTTGATGGAGATGTCACCGCGGCCGATGAGCGCTTCGGTGTAGCTCTTGCGCACCCCGCGCTTGGTATCAATCACGTCGTACATCGCCGGGTTGGTCATCGACGGGTCGTCGCCCTCGTTGTGGCCGCGGCGGCGATAACACAGCATGTCGATGATGACGTCCTTGTTGAACTTCTCCCGAAAGTCCACCGCCAGCCGCGCGACCCACACGCATGCCTCCGGATCGTCGCCGTTGACATGGAAGATCGGTGCGCCGATCATCTTCGCGACATCCGTGCAGTACTCCGCCGAGCGTGAGTACTCCGGCGCGGTGGTGAAACCGATCTGGTTGTTCACCACGATGTGGATGGTGCCGCCGGTGCGGTAGCCCTTGAGCAGCGCCAGATTCAGCGTTTCGGCCACCACGCCCTGGCCGGCGAATGCGGCATCGCCGTGCAGCATCAGCGGGACGACGGTGAAGTTCCGCGGCTGAGCGTCCGGGCCGTCACCGTCTAGGAGGTCCTGCTTGGCGCGCACCAGGCCCTCCAGCACCGGATCGACGGCCTCCAGGTGCGACGGGTTGGCCACCAGGGAGACCTTGATGTCGTTCTCGCCGAACATCTGGATGTAGTTGCCGTTGGCGCCGAGGTGGTACTTGACGTCTCCGGAGCCGTGCGCCTGCGATGGGTTGAGGTTGCCCTCGAATTCGCTGAAGATCTGTGAGTACGGCTTACCGACGATATTGGCCAGCACGTTGAGCCTGCCGCGGTGCGGCATCCCGATGACCACCTCGTCGAGACCGTGCTCGGCGCACTGGTCGATCACTGCGTCCATCATCGGGATGACGGACTCCGCTCCCTCCAGCGAGAAGCGCTTCTGCCCGACATATTTGGTCTGCAGGAAGGTCTCGAACGCCTCGGCGGCGTTGAGCTTGCTGACGATGTACTTCTGTTGCGCCACGCTCGGCTTGTCGTGTTTGACCTCGATGCGCTCCTCCAGCCACTTCTGCTGATCGGGCTCGAGGATGTGGGTGTATTCCACGCCGATGTGCCGGCAGTAGGCGTCACGCAGCACGGAGAGGACATCGCGCAGCTTCTTGTATTCCTTGCCGGCGAAACCGTCGACCTTGAACTCCCGGTCCAGATCCCACAGCGTCAGCCCGTGGGTCAGCACGTCGAGGTCGGGGTGCATGCGGAACCGGTTCTTGTCCAGCCGCAGCGGGTCGATGTCGGCCATCAGATGCCCGCGGTTGCGGTAGGCCGCGATGAGTTCGATGACGCGGGCGTTCTTGTCGACGATCGAGTCCGGATTGTCGGTCCGCCACCGCACCGGCTCGTAGGGGATGCCGAGGTCGAAGAAGATCTCGTCCCAGAAGTCGTCGGCGAGCAGCAGGTGGTGGATCGTGCGAAGGAAGTCTCCGGATTCCGCGCCCTGAATGATCCGGTGGTCGTAGGTCGACGTCAGGGTGATCAGTTTGCCCACCCCGAGTTCGGCGATGCGCTCCTCGCTGGCGCCCTGGAATTCCGCCGGGTACTCCATCGCGCCGGCGCCGATGATGGCGCCCTGACCGGCCATCAGCCGCGGTACCGAGTGCACGGTGCCGATGGTGCCGGGATTGGTGAGCGAGATCGTCACCCCGGCGAAGTCCTCGGCGGTGAGTTGGGAGTCGCGGGCGCGGCGCACGATGTCCTCGTAGGCGGCGACGAACTCGGCGAAGCCCATGGTCTCGCAGCCCTTGATGGCCGCAACCACCAGCGACCGCTTCCCGTCCTTGCCGGGCAGGTCGATGGCCAGGCCGAGGTTGGTGTGCGGCGGGGTGACGACGTTCGGCTTGCCGTCGATCTCGGCGAAGTGCCGGTTCATGTTCGGGAAACTCTTGATCGCGCGGACGATCGCGAAGCCGAGCAGGTGGGTGAAGCTGATCTTGCCGCCGCGTGTGCGTTTGAGGTGATTGTTGATGACGATGCGGTTGTCGATCATCAGTGTTGCCGGGATGGCCCGCACGCTGGTGGCGGTGGGGATCTCCAGCGAGGCGTTCATGTTCTTCACCACCGCGGCGGCCGCTCCGCGCAGCACCTGGTTCTCCGCTATCTCGGCGTCGGCGGGCGCCGCAGCCGCTGGAGATGGGGCTGCGGCCGGTGCGGCAGGAACCGGCGCCGCCGCCGGAGTCGCCGGTGCCGCCGGAGGTGCCGGGGCCGGTGCCGCGGGTGCGGGAGTGGGGGGAGCCTGGGTTGGCGGAGCGGCTGCCTGACCGTTACCCGGAGCCGCCGGCGTGGCGGGCTCGGGCCGGTAGCCGACGAGGAACTCGTGCCAACTGGGGTCGACCGACGACGGGTCCTGGCGGAATTTGCGGTACATCTCCTCGACCAGCCATTCGTTCTGGCCGAAGGGGGAACTCGCGCTGCTCACGACAGTCACTCGCCTCGATCCTGTGCCCGGTCCTCAGGTGACGGCTCAAGGCTATATGTTCCCGGTTCCCGGCGAAGCGGGTCAGGGGACCGCCGGCTACTGGGCGTCGGCGATGGGCGGCAGCAGCTGGAGCTGCCCGGGCCAGCGGGCCGGCGCCGGGCCGAACGCCGTGCGGGCGTTCGCGATGATCTTGCGGCCCATCATCCGGTTGCCGCCCCCGCCGATGGCGGCACCGATGCCGACCGGCAGCATCTTGCCGAAGGCCATCGCCGTCCGTTTGATGGTGTACTTCTTGACGAAGTACTGCATCAGCCGCGAGTTCAACTGCGAGACCACCGGCAGCGGCAGCAACTCCGCCTCGGCCAGCCAGGCCCCGCTGGTCCGGCCCGGGCCGAGCAGGTCACGCACCGCGCCCCTGCCCTCGTCGCCGACGAGGACGCCGAGCACCAGGTTGCGGCGGCGGTCGCGGTCCTCCACTTCAATTCCGTGCACCTCGGCCACGGCCAGGGCGAAGGCGGCGGTGGCCTCGAGGAAGAGCACGGTCTCCCCGGCGACCGCGGACAGGGCCGCCAGGGTGCCGATGCCGGGGAACGCGGCCGCCGAGCCCACCGCGGCACCGCTGGCCATCACGACGGCGAGATACTGCTTCTCCAGGCGCGCGACGATCTCGGCGGGAGTGGCCTCGGGCGCCGAGCGGCGCAGTCTCGCCACATAGGCCTTGACGGCCGGTGCCTGCAGGCGTGCGCTGGACTCCAGCACATGGGAAAGAACCTTGGCCGGCATGCCCGCGTCCGCTCCCGCCCCGGCGGGGACCGGAAGGTTGCCGGGCTTGTCCTCAGCGTGGCGTTTGTCGCGGCGAAACCTCATGACAGACCTTTCTGCCCGTGGTGCCTCTGCCTGGTCACGCCAGGTTAACGAACGGTGCGGCCGCGGAGTGCCCGGGTCGGCTATCCGACGTTCGGATCGGCGTAGCGCAGCACCGCGGCGATGCCGTCGGCCGGTGTGATCCGCTCGCCGGCGCGGACCAGCGACGCCCCGGAGGCCACCGCCAGCATGGGCAGCGCCTCGTCGGCCCGGCGCGCGCCGCCCTGGCCGTCGACGACGGCGTCCTCGACGTCCCCGATGATCAGCGTGTCGACCGAGCCGTCGCGCAGTGCCGCCGTCACGTGGGGCAGCCCCTCGACCGCGAGTCCGGTGCCGAGTCCGGCGGCGAACCGCGCTGCGGCGTCGTCGATGGCGGCCTGCCGCAACTTGAGGTACTGCTGTCCGATCTCGTGGTGTACCTCGGCCTCGTCGGTGCCGGCGGCGCGTCCGCCGCCCTGCAGCGCCACCGCTTTGGCGGCCACCCGTTCGGGCAACTCGGTCATCAGTTCGGCTCGGGCGTCGCCGGTCACGAAAACGATGCCCGCCCCGGTCTCGTCGACCAGGTGGGTGACGCGATCGGCGACTTCGCGGAGGTTCTTGCGGACGGCCTCATCGACGCGCCCCTGCGGTCCGCCGTAGCCGGCGGTGTCGGCCTTGTGCGCCTTGTGCACCGGATGTCCGGAGCCTTTGACGGTTTCGGTGCGCGACACGCCGTCGTGCAGCGAGATGTCGGCGCCGGTGTGGTCCACCGCGACCAGCAGGTGCGAGGTGTGCAGCATGCCGTGCTCGATGACGGGAAGCAGGTAGGGCAACGGCGAGACCCGCAACTCGGTGGTGGCCGGCGGGCGGATCAGGTGCTCGTCGAGCACCACCGTGGGCCCTGCCGCGATGACGCATCGTCCGCTGCGCCCCACCGGTGGATGCTTGGCGCGCACCGCGCTGTCGATGGCCGTGATGACGGCGCCGTCGACCGACTCATCCTCAAGACGTTTACGGATGTCGCGCAGCCGCGCGTCGAGCTGGGCCGCGGCGTCGGCCGTGTCGTGGGAGTCGTCGAAGCACAACGTGACGAAGGGGCCGGGTGTGTCGAGCAAATGGCGAAATCGTTCAGCGCGCATGGATCCAACGTAACTATGTCCGGCATAACGGTCAGCCCCACCCCTGCCCATACCGCCGGGGGCTGTGCTGGCAGCATCGCAGCGGTGACCGCCGACGCGCCCACCGACCCGTGGAAAACCCTGTGGGTCATGCTGGTCGGTTTCTTCATGATCCTGGTGGACTCCACGATCGTGGCGGTGGCCAATCCGAGCATCATGGCGGCGCTGGGGATCACCGACTACGACGCCATCATCTGGGTCACCAGCGCCTATCTGCTGGCGTACGCGGTGCCCCTGCTTTTGTGCGGCCGGCTGGGTGACCGCTACGGACCCAAGAACCTCTACATCGCAGGCCTGGCGGTGTTCACCGTGGCGTCGCTGTGGTGCGGCCTGTCCGGTTCGATCGGGATGCTGGTCGCCGCCCGGGTGCTGCAGGGTATCGGTGCCGCGCTGCTGACCCCGCAGACTCTGTCGACCATCACCCGGATCTTCCCGCCGGATCGGCGGGGCGTGGCCTTGAGCATGTGGGGTGCCACCGCGGGCGTGGCCACGCTGGTGGGTCCGCTGGCCGGCGGCGTGCTCGTCGACCAGCTCGGCTGGGAGTGGATCTTCTTCGTCAACGTGCCGGTCGGTCTCGTGGGCATCGCTGCGGCGGTCCGGCTGATCCCGGTGCTGCCGACCCATCCGCACCGCTTCGACATCGCCGGCGTGGTGCTGTCGGGTATCGGCCTGTTCCTCATCGTGTTCGGCCTGCAGGAGGGACAGACCCACGACTGGGCGCCGTGGATCTGGGCGGCGATCGTGGTGGGCCTGGTGTTCATGGCGATGTTCTTCTGGTGGCAGTCGGCGAACACCGGCGAGCCGCTGATTCCGCTCGTGATGTTCACCGACCGCGACTTCAGCCTCGCCAACGTGGGCATCGGGGTGATCGGCTTCGCGGTGACAGCGATGATCCTGCCGGTGATGTTCTTCGCGCAGTCGGTGACGGGGCTGTCGCCCACGCGCGCGGCGCTGCTGACGGCCCCGATGGCCGTCGCCAGCGGGGTGCTGGCGCCGTTCGTCGGCCGGATGGTGGACAACTCCCACCCGCGGCCGATCATCGGGTTCGGCTTTTCCACCCTGGCCGTCGCGCTGTTGTGGCTGTCGATCGAGATGACTCCGGACACCCCGATCTGGCGGCTGGTGCTGCCGATGACGGCCATGGGTGTGGGCATGGCGTTCATCTGGGCGCCGCTGGGCGCCACCGCGACGCGCAGGCTCCCGGCGCATCTGGCCGGCGCCGGCTCGGGTGTCTACAACACCACCCGTCAGGTGGGTTCGGTGCTCGGAAGCGCAAGTATGGCCGCGTTCATGTCATCGCGGATCACCGCGGAGATGCCGTCGGCCCCGCCGGGAATGCGGCAGTCAGACGCCAGTGACATCACGAACCTGCCGGGCGCCCTGCACGCTCCCTTCGCGGCGGCGATGTCGCAGTCCATGCTGCTGCCGGCGTTCGTCGCGCTGTTCGGTGTGACGGCCGCGATCTTCCTGATCGGCGCGGCACCGCAACGTGATGATCAGTCGAACAACACTGCGGCGTTGAGGTAGCCGTCCGGGTCGAACGCCGCCTTGATCGCACGCATGGCCGCGATGTCCGACGGTGTGCGCGACATGGACAGATAGGCCCGTTTCAGGGTGCCCACACCGTGCTCGGAGCTGACGTTGCCGCCGTGCGCGCCGATCAACTCCATCATCGGCGTGTACAGCGCCGTCTCCTGCTCCGCCGTGCAGCGCAGCACGTTCAGGTGCAGATTGCCTTCGCCGATATGGCCGAACATGATGGGCAGCGCGTCCGGCGCGTGTCGTGCGATCAGTGCGGCGGCATCCCGGGTGAATCCGGCGATCGCCGGGTGGGCAAGCGCCACATCGAACTTCAGAGGCGCTCCGAAAAGCGCTGTCACCTCGGTGAGGGACTCGCGAACCGCCCAGAGTCGCTGGCGTGCGGGTGCGTCGATGCCGACAGCGGGATCGGCGCACAGCCGCAGGCCCTCGAGGGCTACGGCGAGGCGGCCGGTCTGCTCGGTGTCGCCGGCCAGCTCGACCAGCAGCAGCCAGTCGGCGCTGACCGGAACCGCGACATCGAGGTGTTCGGCAGCCAGCTCGGCGGCACGGCCGTCGACGAGTTCGAGTGCGGTGACGTTCTCCACCTCGCGCAGTGCGATACCCGCGGCGATGAGTGCGTCCAGATCGGCGAACCCGCACAGCGCCGCGGTGTGATGCGACGGTATCGGGTACAGCCCGATGTCCACCTCAGTGATCACCCCGAGGGTTCCCTCCGACCCGATCATCAGCGACGCGAGGTCGTAACCGGTGTTGTCCGAGCGCACTGCCGAGTGCCGTCGGAGCACCGAGCCGTCCGCCAAGGCCACTTCGATGCCGTCCACCTGGTCCCGCATCGGCCCGTAGCGCACGGTGCGCAGGCCTCCTGCGTTGGTGGCCGCCAATCCGCCGACGGTCGCCGAGTCACGCGAAGCCAGGTCGACGCCCATCAGCAGACCTGCTGCGGCGGCGGCGTGCTGGACGCCGGCAAGTGACACGCCCGCACCGGCTCTGATCCTCCGCCGCACCAGATCGACCTCGCCCAACGTGGTGAGGCGCTCGGTGGACAGCAGCACGTCGTCGTGTTCGGGCACGGTTCCGGCCACCAGTGAGGTGCGTCCGCCCTGCACGGTGACGTATGCGCCCGCCTCGCGGCATGCGGCCAGCACGGCGGCCACCTGCTCGGCACTGCCGGGACGCACGAGCGCGCTGGCCTGTCCTCGGTAGCGGCCGGTCCAGTCGACACTGCGGGCCGCCAGCACATCGCGGTCGGTGCTGACATGCGCGGCGCCGACGATCGCGATCAGGCTCTGGATCACGAGCCCATTGTGCTCAGCCCGGGCTCAGCCGGTGTTGCCGATCAGTTCGACACCTTTGCCGTTCCACCGGAAACGCACCACACTCGCCAGCCCCATGCCGCCGTCGAAGATCAGCGCGACGGTATCGCCGGTGCTCTGGGTGGGGTCGATTCCGTTGAATCCGTACGTGTCGGGTACGCCGGTCGGGACGAACTTGCCCAGGTGGAACAGTGCAGCGCGGGTGTTGGCGTTGGGTGCGTTGGTGTTGGCCTTGACGATCACGGCCGACAGTGGCGCGCACTCGTTGTAATTGCCGGCGATCGGTTCGGGGCTCCAGCCCTGCCCGCTGCGCGGATCGCGGGGCAGTTCGGAGACCGCCTTGGCGATCGCCGGTGCGGCGAGGTTGACCGCGCACGGGTCGGGTGCCGCCGGCGTCGGGGGCGGCGGTGCGGCCTGGGTCACCGGCGGTGCCGCCGACGGCGGGCTGGTCGTGACCGGCAACGGGGTCTTCGACACCGTCGAGTCGCCGGAACCGCACGCCGTGAGCGCTACGCCCAGCGCGGCGGCCGTCACCGCCGCCGATGTCAGTCGCTGCCACACAACGCGCCACGGTACCGGCCAACTAGACTGATGCCCCAATGACAGCGCCGCCAGCACCGCAGACTTTCGCCGACTTGCAGGTCCACCCCGCGGTGCTGCAGGCGGTCAACGACGTCGGCTACGAAACCCCGTCCGCGATTCAGGCCGCCACGATTCCGGCGCTGCTGGCCGGGTCGGATGTCGTCGGCCTAGCGCAGACCGGCACCGGCAAAACCGCTGCGTTCGCGATTCCGATCCTGTCCCGCATCGACACCGCCAGCAAGCAGACGCAGGCGCTGGTGCTCGCCCCCACCCGGGAACTGGCGCTGCAAGTCGCCGAGGCGTTCAGCCGCTACGCCGCGCACCTGCCGGCGATCACCGTGCTGCCGATCTACGGCGGGCAGTCCTACGCCGTCCAGCTGGCGGGCCTGCGG
>VEQU01000068.1 GCA_018883075.1 Mycobacterium sp. | reverse complement strand
CCAGGGTGATGTGGGCTCGTCGATGGTCAGTCCTCCGGCGTCGGTCACCATCCTCGACGGGCTGCGGGAGCGGCTGGGCGACAGGCTGGTTCACGTCGGGGGATCCGACATGGCGGCGGGGGTCGCGGCGGCGCGCGATGCTGACGCCGCGGTGGTCGTGGTGGGGTTGTCGTCGGTGGACGAGGGCGAGTCGATGATCGGTGTGGACGTCGCGACGATGCAACTGCTCGGCGGAATCACCCGATTCCGGCCGATTGCCGAAGCACTGGTCAACATGGCGGCCCGGGTGGCCAGGCGCAAGAACTTCGGCGGTGACCGTCGTGACCTGGGACTGCACCCCGAGGACGTCGCGCTCATCCGGGCGGTGGCGGAGGTCAACGCCCGCACCGTCGTGGTGGTGATCGGCGGGGGGACGATCGTTGTCGACCCGTGGGACACCGAGGTCGCCGCGGTGCTGCTTGCCTGGTATCCGGGCATGGAGGGCGGTCACGCGATCGCCGATGTCCTGCTCGGCGACGCCGAACCGGCAGGACGGCTGCCGTTGGCGTTGCCGCACCGCAAGGCCGACCTGCCGCAGGTGGACTGGGATGCCGCCACGGTCACCTACGACCGGTGGTGGGGTCAGCGCAAGCTCGACCGCGACGGGGTCCCGGCCGCCTATCCGCTCGGGTTCGGTTTGGGCTACACGTCATTCGAGCTGACAGGCCTTCACGTCGGGGCGCTGCGCGGGGAGCGGTTCAGCGCTTCGGTGACGGTGGCCAACACCGGATCCCGCCCCGGACGCCACGTCGTCCAGATCTACGCCGTGCTGACCGCCGACACCGGTCGGCCCGTGCACCACCTGGTCGGCTTTCAGTCGGTGCACCTGCAGGCGCGCAAGAGCGCACGGATCGTCGTCGACTGCTCGATCCGTCCGGTGCAGCGGTGGAGCGACGGTGGTTTCACTCTGGCCGACTCGGACATCACGATTCGGGCGGCCTCGTTCGCCGGAGACCCCGCCGCGGTGGAGGGGATGCTCAGCGAGACGGCGTGAGACCGGCACCCGGAAGAGACGCCGTGAGCCACGACGCACATTCCCATCCCAACCCCAGAACGTGTCGCACCCGCGCTAGCCTGTCAGCGCAGGGGTAGTTAACCGCGGGAGTCCGGGGCAACCGGTCTGAGAAGGCGACATACGGCGTCGCCGACCGCCCAACCGTCCGGGTAATGCCGGGCAGGGAGTGTCCATCATGCGCGTGCTGTTCACCGTCTGGGGCTACGACGTCACCGCCATCGAGTTGGCGTCGGTGATCCTGGCCTTTCTCGCCATCGGCCTCGGCATCCGGGGTACCCGCTGGACGTGGCCGTTCTACTTCCTGTCCAGCCTGCTCTACGGCTGGCTGTTCGTGGAGTTCCATCTGTTCGCCTCCGCCGCCATGCAGCTGATCTTCATGGTCGCCGCGGTCTGGGGCTGGTTCTCCTGGGGTGCTCAGGGGGTGGCGGCACCCGGCCGGCTGACCCCGGCGCTGCGGCTCCGGGGAGCCGTCGGCGTCCTGGTCCTGTGGGCGCTGCTCGCGCCGCTGCTGCAGAGCATCGGTGGCGCGGCGACCTGGGGCGACGCCTTCATGCTGGTGGGCTCGCTGGCCGGCCAGCTGCTGATGGTGCTGCAGAAGACCGAGGCCTGGCCGGTGTGGATCGCGGTGAACGCCGTCGGAACTGTCCTCTACGCCAGTCAGGGCCTCTACTTCACATCGGTGTTCTACGCCGTTCTCATCGTGATGGCGGTCACCGGGTGGCGGGCCTGGTCGGCGCGGGCCGCGACGCCGGAGCCCGTGCGTGCGTGAACCGGGGCTCATCTCGGTGGTCGGAGGGGAGTCCACCGGAAAGTCCACTCTGGCCGCGGCGCTGGGGGCCCGGCTGCCCGCGGTCGTCGTCGGCGAGCACCTGAGGGACTGGGTCAGCGCGCACGGAGGTCGGGTTCCCCGGCAGGACGAGCAGGCCGACGTGATGGCGGCACACCGGGAATCGGAACTGTCCGCCCTGGCGGCCGCCGATCGCGAGGGTCAGGCGTGGGTGGTCTCCGACAGCGGTCCGCTGATGACGGCGGTCTACAGCATCCAGTACTACGACGACTCCTCCCTGCTGGACCGGGCGGTGGAGTGGACGGCCCGCAGCGAATGGGTGGTGTGGTGTCAGGACGACTTCCCCTGGCAGCCCGATCCACAGCGCGACGGCGTACACGCCCGCGCCACCTCGCAAGAGATCCTCGCGGAGATCTTCACCGCGCATCCGCACCTGCCGGTGCTCGCGGCCGGCGGCCCGTTCGGCGACCGCGTCGAGGCCGTCCTGGACGTGGTGAGCCGGGCTGTCTAGCGTTTGTTGACGAAGCCGGCGTCCACCGGTAGCGCCACACCGGTGACGTAACGCGCGGCATCCGAGACCAGCCAGAAAACCGCGTTGGCGATGTCCTCGGCCTGCAGTGTCTGCACGGGCAGCGCGTTGGTCATATCGGGGCCGGCCATCTCCTGCTGCGCCATACCGTCGAGCCACGATCGGGTGAACTCGTTGTCGATCATCGGTGTGTCCACCCCGGCGGGGTGCACCGAGTTGACCCGGATGTTGTAGGCGGCAAGGAAATTCGCGTAGGCGCGCATCAGCCCCACAATCCCGTGCTTACTCACCGTGTAGCCCACCGACCCCGCGATCGGCGCGCCGATCCCCACCAGCCCGACCACCGAACTCGTCAACACCATCGCGCCGCCATCGCCCTGCTTGATCAGCGGCCGCATGGTGACGTCGATGGTGTGGTAGACCCCGGTCAGGTTGACGTCGATGACGTCCTGCCAGGCGTCCTCGCCGAGCATCGGCGCGATGCCGGCGTTGGCGATGACGATGTCGAGGCGGCCCAGTTCGGCGATACCATCGGTCAGTGCGGTCTTCAGCGCGCCCCGGTCGCGGACGTCGGCCTGGCGCGCGACGATCCGCGAGCCGGTGTCCTCCACCAGTTTGACCGTGGCCGCGAGGTCCTCCGGCGTCGCCATCGGATACGGCACGCTGGCGATCTGATCGCAGATGTCGACGGCGATGATGTCGGCGCCCGCCGAGGCCAGCTTGACCGCGTGCGCCCGGCCCTGGCCGCGGGCCGCGCCGGTGATGAAGGCGACCTTGCCGCGCAGGGCCGCCGAGGTGTCCGGGGCCGTCACGTCTCAGGCGCGCAGTTGGCCCTTGGCCGGGTCACCGGCCGGGACGGGCTCGAGCATCTTGATGTCCGGCGCCCCGGCGAGGTGGTCGCCGATCGCCGCGAACAGCTCGCCGAACGCCGGCGCGGTGCTGTGCGCCTGGAGCGCGTCGGAGTCCGCCCACTGCTCGATGAACACGAAGGTGTCGCCGGTCTGGTGCAGCGAGTACAGCTCGCAGCCTGGTTCACCGTGAACGGCTTTGATGGCTTTGGTGCATGCGGCGCGAACCGCGTCCACGGATTCCGGCTTGGCGGTCAGCGACGCGACTACGACGACGGGCATATGGGCTCCTTTGCCTGAGGGATGTGCGATCCCCACCGTAGATTGTGACCGATCGACGAAAGGCCCCGGCGTGCACAACGGCATGGAGCAGTCCGAAGACCGCAAGACGCTGTACATGACCGTGCTGATGACCCCGGACATGGCGAACTTCTCCGGCAACGTCCACGGCGGCACACTGCTCAAACTTCTCGACCAGGTGGCCTACTCGTGCGCCAGCCGCTACGCGGGCACCTACGTGGTCACCCTCTCGGTGGACCGGGTGCTGTTCCGGGATGCCATCGAGGTGGGGGAGCTGGTCTCGTTCTCGGCGGCGGTGAACTACACCGGCCGCACCTCGCTCGAGGTCGGAATCCGGGTGGACACCGAGAGCATCCGGGACGGTCGCCGCCGGCACACCAACAGCTGTTACTTCACCATGGTGGCGGTCGACGCGGACGGCAGGCCGGTGCCGGTGCGGCCGGTGGTTCCGGTGACCGACCTGGAAAAACAGCGGTTCGACGCGGCCGCCACCCGCCGCCGGGCGCTGAGGGCCGCATTCTCGGACTGACGCCCGCGAGGATCGGGGCTCTGGCCCGGCCCGATGGCGCTTGATTGCGTTCTTGCAACGGCCCGCCCGATAGCAGTGTTATCTATGGTGCCAGTGGTACTCGTGAGGCTAATGTTCCGCGCATGGCGAATAAGACCGCCGTTCGCTCCCGCGCGCGAACGACCAGCTCACAAGGTGCCTCCAAGTCCGGATCCCGGTCCGCCTCCCGGGTGAGCAAGCCGGCGCCGCCCAAGCGCAAGCCCGCCGCGGCGACTTCGCCGTCCAGCATCGGCCTGGCGGCCGCCGCCGGCGCCCGTGCGGCCCGGGCCGGCTGGCTGGTCGTCGCCCGTGGCGCCGGGTCCACGGCCCGTTCGGTTGGCCGGGCCCGCGACATCGAGCCCGCCCACCGCCGCGACGGCATCGCCCTGGGCCTGCTCGCCGCGGCCGTCATCGTGGCGGCGGCCTGCTGGTTCGACGCCGCCCGGCCGGTGGGCGGTTGGATCGACTCGGGCCTGCGCACTTTCGTCGGCGGCGCCGTGGTGCTGCTGCCACTGCTGGCCGCCGCCGTCGCCATAAGCCTCATGCGCACCGAACCGCACCCCGAAGCGCGGCCCCGGCTCGTGCTGGGCGCCGCGATGATCGCGCTGCCCGTGCTGGGGCTCTGGCATCTGTGGTCCGGTGCCCCCGCAGATCCGGCCGGGCGCCGGCACGCGGGCGGGTTCATCGGGTTCGCGATCAGCGGCCCACTCTCAGACGGACTCACGGTGTGGGTCGCCACCCCGCTGCTGGTCGTCGCGATGCTCTTCGGAGTGCTGCTGATCACCGGCACGACGCTGCGCGAGCTGCCCGAGGCACTGTACGAGATGTTCAGCACGCGCTTGCGCCGTCACTACGCGGAGTACTACGACGACGAGCCGGCGGCGTTCGGCGGCAACGGGCCGCTGTTGGCCGGCAAGGACGCCGCAGAGGACTTCTCCGACGGCTACTACGACGATCCGCGGGCCTACGCCGACGAGCCGGACTCCTGGCCGGGCGCGGCGGGTCCGGTCGGCACCCCGTTCGACAACTATCCGCTCGACGAGCAGTCGGTGGTGAAGGCCACCGCTCCGATCAAGCCTCGGCGCAAGAAGTCCGTGCCGCCGAAACCCAGGCGTGACACCGCTCCCACCGAGCGGCTGGGTGAAGGCCCCTACACGCCGCCGTCGCTGGATCTGCTGATCCCGGGCGACCCGCCGAAGCGACGGACGTCGGCCAACGAGCAGATGGCCGAGGCGATCACCTCGGTGCTGCAGCAGTTCAAGGTCGACGCCTCGGTGACCGGTTGCACCCGCGGTCCGACCGTCACCCGCTACGAAGTCGAACTCGGACCGGGTGTGAAGGTGGAGAAGATCACCGCGCTGCAACGCAATATCGCCTATGCGGTGGCCACCGAGAGCGTGCGGCTTCTGGCACCGATTCCCGGCAAGTCCGCTGTCGGTATCGAGGTGCCCAACACCGACCGCGAGATGGTGCGTCTGGGCGACGTCCTCACCGCACCGGCCACCCGCCGCGACAACCACCCGCTGGTGATCGGTCTGGGCAAGGACATCGAGGGCGATTTCATCTCGGCCAATCTGGCCAAAATGCCGCACCTGCTGGTGGCCGGCTCCACCGGTTCGGGCAAGTCCAGCTTCGTCAACGCGATGCTGATCTCCCTGCTGGCGCGGGCCACCCCCGAAGAGGTGCGGATGATCCTCATCGACCCGAAGATGGTGGAACTCACGCCGTATGAAGGCATCCCGCATCTGATCACCCCGATCATCACCGCGCCGAAGAAGGCGGCGGCGGCGCTGACGTGGCTGGTGGAGGAGATGGAACAGCGCTACCAGGATATGCAGGCCTCGCGCGTCCGGCACATCGACGACTTCAACGCCAAGGTGCGCTCCGGGGAGATCACCACTCCGCTGGGCAGCAAGCGCGAGTACCGGCCGTACCCGTACATCGTCGCGATCGTCGACGAGCTGGCCGACCTGATGATGACCGCGCCGCGCGATGTCGAGGACGCCATCGTGCGCATCACCCAGAAGGCGCGCGCGGCCGGTATTCACCTCGTGCTGGCCACCCAGCGGCCCTCAGTGGACGTCGTCACCGGCCTGATCAAGACCAACGTGCCGTCCCGGCTGGCGTTCGCCACGTCGTCGTTGACCGACAGCCGCGTCATCCTGGATCAGCCCGGCGCGGAGAAGCTGATCGGCATGGGTGACGCGTTGTTCCTGCCGATGGGTGCCAACAAGACGATCCGGCTACAGGGCGCCTACATCAGCGACGAAGAGATCCACGCCGTCGTGCAGGCGTGCAAGGACCAGGCCGCACCGGAGTACACCGAGGGTGTCACCACCGCGAAGCCCACCGGCGACCGCGCGGAGGTGGACCCCGACATCGGCGACGATATGGACGTCTTCCTACAGGCCTTCGAACTCGTGGTGTCCAGCCAGCTCGGCTCGACCTCGATGCTGCAGCGCAAGCTGCGTGTCGGCTTCGCCAAGGCCGGCCGTCTGATGGACCTGATGGAGACCCGCGACATCGTCGGGCCGTCGGAGGGGTCCAAGGCGCGTGAGGTTCTGGTCAAGCCCGACGAACTGGCGGCGACGCTGATGGCGATCCGCGGTGGGGACGCGGGCGACGACGATGGCGTGCCCGACGACTTCTGATCGGTTCAGAGCACCAGCAGCATTCGCGTGTTGCCGAGGATGTTCGGCTTGACGTAGCTGAGGTCGAGGAACTCGGCTACGCCGATGTCGTAGGAGCGGCACATCTCCTCGAACACCTCTGCGGTGACGGGAGTGCCCTCGATCTCGGTGAATCCGTGCCGGCCGAAGAACTCGGTTTCGAAGGTCAGCACGAACAGCCGCTGCAACTCAAGTTCACGCGCCACTTCGAGGAGCCGGCCGACGATGGCGTGCCCGACACCCCGGCCCTTGACGGTCGGGTCCACCGCCACCGTGCGCACCTCCCCGAGGTCGGCCCACAGCACATGCAGGGCTCCGCAGCCGACGACCTCATCGGCGCGCTCGGCCACCCAGAACTCCTGCACCGACTCGTAGAGGGTGACGAGGTTCTTCTCCAGCAGGATCTTGCCGGCGTAGGTATCGACCAGTTGCTTGATCCGCGGGATGTCCGAAGTCCGGGCGCGGCGGACGGTGACGCCGGGGCAGGAATCGGTCACCGCGCAACCCTATCGCTGTGCCGGAACCGCGGATTCCACCCGATATTCTGTGTGCCGTGCCGGCCCCCTCGCAGATTCCGCCCGTGGTCCGGCGCGTACCCGTCGCCAATCTCGCCAATGCGCTGACCGCCCTGCGTCTGGTCCTGGTGCCGGTCTTCCTGCTGTTCCTGTTCGCCGGCGACGGCCACCAGACGGCCAGCCGGATCACGGCGTTCGTCGTATTCGCGGTGGCGGTGATCACCGACCGCCTGGACGGTTCGCTGGCCCGCAACTACGACATGGTCACCGAGTTCGGCAAACTGGCCGACCCGATCGCCGACAAGATGCTCATCGGTGCGGCGCTGATCGGACTGTCCATGCTCGGCGACCTGCCGTGGTGGGTCACCGTGCTGATCCTGGTCCGGGAGATCGGGGTGACGGTGCTGCGGTTCGCGGTGCTGAGCCGTGGGGTGATCCCGGCCAGCCGCGGCGGCAAGCTCAAGACCCTGGTCCAGGCCATCGCCATCGGGCTGTTCATCCTGCCGCTGTCGGGCTGGCCGCCGGTCTGGACCACCGTGGCCTGGTGGGTGATGGGGGCGGCCATCGCGCTGACCGTCCTGACCGGCATCGACTACGTCATTTCCGCCGTCCGGGGGGCCGGCCGGGAGAGCTGACGGTTCCCCGGGAACCAAATGCCGCCCGGAGGCGTTGAACGGGGTGCTGACGTGCTGCACAGACGGTGTCGCACTATCTGGGGCGAGAGGACGGCAATGGTTCTGCTGCGTGAAGTGATCGGCGACGTATTGCGCCGTGCGCGGACGACGCAGGGGCGCACCTTGCGGGAGGTCTCCAACTCCGCGCGGGTCAGCCTGGGCTACCTGTCCGAGGTCGAACGCGGCCGCAAGGAGCCGTCCAGCGAGCTGCTGGGCGCCATCTGCACCGCCCTGGACGTGCCGATGTCGCGGGTGCTGGTAGACGCCGGCGCGGAGATGGCCTGCCAGGAGGATATGGACCGCCTGGCCACCGTGGCCCGGGGTCCGGTGCTGGCCGCCCCGGCCGCCATGGCGGTGGCCTGAGAAGGCTGCCCGCGGACCGGTGTCCGCCACGTGGCTGCGGCCGGACTGCCGGAACCGATAAATTGGACTTCTAAATTGGACTTCGGTTCACTTCTCAGACCGGAACCGTGAAGCGGCACCCGACCCGAAGGCGGAGTTAAGTAAATGGCCAATCCGTTCGTCAAGGCGTGGAAGTACCTGATGGCGCTGTTCAGCTCCAAGGTCGACGAGTACGCCGATCCCAAGGTCCAGATCCAGCAGGCCATCGAGGACGCGCAGCGTCAGCACCAGGCGCTGACCCAGCAGGCCGCCCAGGTGATCGGCAACCAGCGTCAGCTGGAGATGCGGCTGAACCGTCAGCTGGCCGATATCGAGAAGCTGCAGGCCAATGTCCGTCAGGCCCTGACGCTGGCTGATCAGGCCACCGCCGCCGGTGACGCCACCAAGGCCACCGAGTACACCAACGCCGCCGAGGCCTTCGCCGCGCAGCTGGTGACCGCCGAGCAGAGCGTGGAGGATCTCAAGACCCTGCACGATCAGGCCCTGCAGGCCGCCATGCAGGCCAAGAAGGCCGTCGAGCAGAACGCGATGATGCTGCAGACCAAGATCGCCGAGCGCACCAAGCTGCTCAGCCAGCTGGAGCAGGCCAAGATGCAGGAGCAGGTCAGCGCATCGCTGCGCTCGATGAGCGAGATCGCCGCGCCCGGCAACACGCCCAGCCTCGATGAGGTCCGGGAGAAGATCGAACGGCGCTACGCCACTGCCATGGGTTCGGCCGAGCTGGCGCAGAATTCGGTGCAGGGCCGGATGCTGGAGGTCCAGCAGGCCTCGGTCCAGATGGCCGGGCATTCCCGTCTGGAGCAAATCCGTGCCTCGATGCGCGGTGAGGCGCTTCCCTCGGGCGGCGCCGCGGCACCCGCGACCCCGGCCGGCCCCGCCGCCACGCCCGAGCCCGAGAAGCCGATCGGCCAGTAGCGCACGGGAGATGAGCACTCGATGGCGGTGAGACCTGGTCGGTCCGGCTCGATGCTGCAGCGCGGCGTCGACACCGTCAGCGAGTACGCCGACCTCGCCGCGGCCAGGCTGAGCAATTTCTCCGACCCGCGCGCGCGACTGCTGCGTAAGCGGCGCTGGGCGCTGCGGCTGGGCGTGCTGTTCTCATTCGCGACGGTGTTCTGGACGGGCGTCACCGGGCTGCTGGCCACCTGGCAGACCCCGGTGTGGGGCCTGATCGTCACCGGGGTGATCGCCGCCGGTGCCGCCGTGCCTGCCACCCTGTTCCTCTTGCGCTACCGGTGGCTGCGCGGCGAACCGCTGCCGCCGCAGCGTCAGGTCAGCGGCCGCCGTCTGCCCCCGCCGGGATCAGTGGCCCGCCCGCCGATGTCGGCGCTGGGGGCCGCCGAGCGCGGCCTGCACTCCCTGCTGGGCGTGCTGGAACGCGGAAAGATGTTGCCGGCGCGGGAAATTCGGGAACTCACCGCCGCCGCGGGTCATTCAGCGGCGACCATGGCGGCGACTGCGGCGGAGGTGGTGTCCATGGAGCGGGCCGCCGGCGATGCGCCCGACTCCCGTGCCTATCTGGCTCCGAGCATCAACGCGTTGACCGCGCAACTCAACAGTGGTGTGCGCCAGTACAACGAGATGGTCACCGCAGCGGCGCATCTGGTGTCGGCGGTCAACGCCGGTACGCCCGCCGGGGTGCCGGCAGAACAGCGCTACCGCGCTGAACTCGCCGACGCCACCGACCGCTTGCTCGGCTGGGCGCAGGCGTTCGAGGAACTCGGCCCCGCCCGGTAGGCGGTCTAGAGCGTGGGGCGCACCGCCGGAACGGCCGCGCCCACCAGACCGCGCACGAGCGCCTTGGCGAAGTCGAACATGTCGAAGTAGTCGCGCCACAGGGTGATGCGGCCGTCGCTCACCTCGAACACCCCGCACACCCAGAACTGCAGACGCACCGGGCCGAACACCAGTGCGTCGGTGCGCTCGGTGAGTACCGACGAGCCGTTGACGGCGATGCGGTGGACCTTGACCTCGAAGCCGGCCCGGCCTTGCATGCTGCGGAACAGTTTCATCGCCCGCGCGCGGCCGCGGATCGTCGGGAATCCGACGTTCTGGTAGACGAGGTTCTCGTCGAGCACCGCCCCGGCGCCGTCGATGTCCTGGGCCTCGAGTGCGTTGAGAAAGACTTCGACGGTGTGGGCGTTGTCGATGTCGGAGCTCACGGTTCCGGCCCGGCCGGTGGTCTGCTCGGTCATGGTTTTTAGCGTAGTGCCGGCCGTTGACGATCGCTTGGCGGCGGGCGTTCTTTGCGCCGCGGTTAACTGTCTCCGTCGTTGTCTTGAATTCCGGACTCATGATGTGCGGGTCCGGTTTATTGTCAGGTGTCTTTTGCCGTCTCCGTGTTGGGGGTCCCTCAGTGAGTCGTTCGCCTCGTGAGTCGTTTGCCTGCTGCATTGGTCGTGTCGGGCTGTTGGCCGCGGCGCTGGGGGTGGGCTCTGCGGTGGTGGCGATCCCTGTTGCGATGGCGGACTCATCCGGCTCGGATGGTTCCTCAGCCTCGGTGCGGGGCAGCCAATCAACAGAGGCGTCATCCAGCTCGGCCGCCCGCCCCGGAATGAGAGGTGCTGATGGCCGGGGTGCTGACGCGCGGCGCTGGGTCTCAGGTGCTCAGCGGTCTGGCGTGAGCGCGCCGCGGGCGGCGGCGGGCGCCTCGCTCGCTTCGCCACGGGCCGCAGCTGCCGTCGTCGCGTCCGCGCCCGGCGCCGTGAAGTCGGGGGCCGCGCGTCTGTCGGGTTGGCTGCAGTCAGGTCCTGGCGGCGCAACGCCGGGTACCGAGGCGATCCTCTGGTCGGTTGCCGCCGTGGCGCGGCGAGACCAGTCGAGCGGACCCGCGGCGGCGCTCACTGCCGCTGCACCGCCGAGCGCACTCGCGGTCGGTGCCGCCGTGACGAATCCGGTCACTGATCTCATCCGGATTTTCATTGGGGATGGCACAGCGTCGAATCCCAACGGGGGCTTGCTGTTTGGCAATGGCTACAGCTGGACTGCGGAGTCATGCACCGGGACGGATCCGTGCACGGGCGGCAACGGTGGGGCGATCGGTTCGGGTGGTGCGGGTTATAACGGCGGCGATGGCGGTAGCGCCGGGTTGGTCGGAACCGGCGGTGCCGGTGGCGCGGGCCTGCCGGGTCAGGACGGCGGTAACGGCGGCCGTGGTGGACTGCTCTTCGGCTCGGGAGGCGCGGGCGGCACGGGTGGTGTGGCGGTCTCGACGACGAGCGCGGCCGGTGACGGTGGTGGCGGGGGCGACGTGGGGGCGTTCTCGGTGTTCGGTGATGGCGGCGCGGGCGGCGCCGGTGGGGCCGGAGCTGCCGGTGTGCTG
>VEQU01000067.1 GCA_018883075.1 Mycobacterium sp. | reverse complement strand
CATCGTCATCGGCTACGTCGACGCGGGCGGGCTGCGCCGGCTGTGGCTGCCGGCGGTCGTCTCCGCCCTGGTGCTCGGCGGGGTGGCGGCCTACGTGTACCGGGGTGCGGTCGACCACCGCGAGGGCGGGGCGGAGAAGATCCCGGCCGGCCGGCCCTTCGCGCTCAAACCCGCACTGATCCTGGCCGCTGTTCTGGTGTTCGCCCTGCTTGTGGGCCGCTGGGGCGCCGACGTGCTGGGCCCCCGCGGCGCGGTGCTGGCCGCGTTCGGAGCCGGCCTGGCCGACGCGCACGCCGGATCGGTCGCAGCCGCCAGCCTCGCCGCCAAGGGGGATATCACCGTCAACGTCGCACTGGCCGCGATCTCCGCTGCGCTGGGCTCCAACCTGCTGGTCAAGACCGCCTTGGCGTTCAGTTCCGGCGGCCGGCGCTTCGGGCTCGGTTTCGTCGCCGGGATGGCCGGTCCGGCCGTGGTGTTCGCCGCGATGATGTGGGCAGCCGTCGCTATGGCGTGATCCGCTGATCTAAACCGCCGCCGGTGCGACAATCCCGGCATGGCTGAAGACGAGGGGGTCGTCGACCCGCCGATGGAGGGCCTGAAGTCCAAAGGCCTCAAGAAGGGTTCGGTTTCGCTGATCGGCGCGGTGGCCATCGGCCTGGCCGCTACCGCACCTGCGTATTCGTTGACCGGTGCGCTCGGCCACGGGGTGGACGAGGCCGGCTACCAGATGCCGATCGTGTTCATCCTCGCGGTGATCCCGATGTACTTCATCGCGCTGGCCTACAAGCACCTCACCGACGCCGCCCCGGACGCGGGCACGGTGTTCACCTGGGGCTCCAAGGCGATCCTCCCGCACATCGGCTGGATCGGCGGCTACGCGCTGATGCTGTCGTCCATCCTGGCCGGAGTCGGGGCCGCCGGGATCACCGTCAACGCCGTCAGCGTCGGCCTCGGACTCAACGATCCGCCGGACTGGCTGAAGATCCTCATCGCCGCCGTGTTCATCCTCGCCACCACCTGGCTGGTGGCGCGCGGCGCGGAGGAATCCTCCCGCACGACGCTGATCCTGACCGCCATCCAGTACGGCGGCCTGATCCTGTTCGCCGCGATCCTGCTGATCAACGTGATCGGCCGGGAGGGCAACCCGAGCGCCGAACCGTTCTCCTGGGACTGGTTCAACCCGTTGGCGATCAACGGTTTCCCCGCTTTCCTCAGTGGCTTTCTGGTGGCCATCTTCATCTTCTGGGGTTTCGACGCGGCGCTGTCGATGTCGGAGGAGACCGACGCCACCTCCGAACAGTCCGGCCGGGTCGGGGTGACGGCCATCGTGATCATCCTGATCACCTACGTCGTCATCGGGGTGGCGGCCCTGGCCTTCGCCGGCACCGATGACAACAGTCCAACCAGCCTGACCAACGCCAACAACATCGACGACGTGTTCTCCGCCCTGGCCCGTGAAGCCGTCGGATCCAAGGGGGCGGTGGCCGCCGCGGTGATCGTCGGGCTGTCGGCGTTCTCAGCCACGATGTCGACGGTCATGGCCACGGTGCGCGGCATGCTCGCGATGGCCGCCTACAAGGCGCTGCCGGACCGGTTCGCCTCGGTCGACGACGTGGTGCAGACCCCGAAGTTCACCACCTGGTTCATCGGCCTGACCACGCTCGCCATCTACGGGAGCCTGACCTTCGTCAGCGACAGCATCGTGGAGGACTGCGTCTACAGCGTCGGCATCGCGATCATGCTCTACTACACGGTGGTGGCGGTGTCCTCGGTGGTGTACTTCTGGGATACCGCGTGGCGATCCTGGCGCACCGCGTTCGGACAGGTGATCCTGCCCGGGATCGCCGCGATGATCCTCATCCCCGTCGGCCTCTTCGAGGCCTACCGGATGATCAGCCCCGAGTACGGCAGCGGAGGTTCACTGGCCGGCATCGGCACCGTATTCATCATCGGAGTGCTCAGCCTCGTGCTGGGCGTGCTGCTGATGATCGTGTGGAATCTCAAGTCGCCGGCCTTCTTCCGCGGCCAGACCCTCAAGCGCGAACGCACGCAACGGCAGGCGAAACCCTGACGCCTCGCCGCTAGGCCGGGCAATCCAGGGTGACGTTGATGGTGTTGGGGGTGGCCTCGGTGCTCTCGGGCGCGGCCGCGCCGGCGACGGTGCAGCCGCGCTGACCGGTTCCGGTCCGGGTGATCACCACGGTGAAGCCCGCGCCCTGAAGCCGGCCGATCTGCTGGACGCCCGGGCTCTCGGGCTCCCAGACCGGCCCCGCGGCGCTCACCCCGGCCACACAGCGCACCGTGGTGCCGTCGGCGGCCATACCGGAGCGGTTGATCTCCCCCGGATCACACGGTGCGCCGACGTTGAGGGTCTCGACGGGGATATCCAGCGGAGAAGCCGCGGCCGGCACTCCTGCGAGCACCGCGGCCAGCACCGCGGCCGTCGTCCCCGCCGCCAGCACCGCGCACCAGCGCAACGTTCCGGGTGCCGACATCATGCGGTGTCCAGTTGGCGGTCGCGGGCGTGGCTCTCGGCGGCGGCGACGGTCTCGTGCAGCTGTTTCTCGACTATCCCCATCGCCAGCCGCGCGTACACCCACTGGCTGGTGGTGGCGAGCTGGCCCCGGCTGTTGGAGGTGAACGTGATGATCCAACTCAGCAGTGTGCTCACCCGGTTCTTGAACCCGACCAGGTACAGCAGGTGCAGGAAAAGCCATGACAGCCAGGCGATGTAGCCGCCGAACTCCAGCTTGCCGATCTTGGCGACGGCGTGGTGCCGCGAGATGGTCGCCATGCTGCCCTTGTCGAAGTACTTGAACGGCGCCCGCGTCGCCGGGTCGTCGGTTCCCTTGACCGTTCGCTTGATCTGTTTGGCCGCATACTTCGCGCCCTGGATCGCGCCCTGGGCGACGCCGGGCACACCGGGCACGGCCGCCATATCGCCGATGACGAAGACGTTCGGGTGGCCCTTGACGGTCAAATCCGGTTCGACGACCACCCGGCCGGACCGGTCGACCTCGGTGCCCTCGCACTGCTCGGCGATCAGCTCGCCCAGCGGGCTCGCCTGCACACCGGCCGCCCACACCTTGCACGCGCAGTTCACCCGGCGGTCCTCGCCGGTCTGTTTGTCCTTGACCGTGATGCCCAGGTAGTCCACATCGGTGACCACCGAGTTGCCGTGCACCTCGACGCCCATCTTCTCCAGCCGCCGGGTGGCTTTGCGGCCGAGGTTCTCCCCCATCGGCGACAGCACGAACGGTGAGCCGTCGAGCAGCATCACCGTGCACTCCTCGGGGTCGATGGTGCGAAACGCCCCCGGCAACGTGCGGTGCGCGAGTTCGGCGATCTGGCCGGCCAGTTCCACACCCGTCGGCCCGCCGCCGACCACCACGAAGGTCAGCCGGCGTTTGCGCTCGGCCGGATCGGTGGTGACTTCGGCCGCCTCGAACGCACCCATGATGCGTCCGCGCAACTCGAGCGCGTCGTCGATGGTCTTCATCCCGGGCGCGAACGTCGCGAAGTGGTCGTTGCCGAAGTAATTCTGCTGCGCGCCGGCCGCGACGATCAGAGAGTCGAACGGCACATGCGTCTCCATCGCCATCAGCTTGGAGGTGACCGTCCGGTTGGCCAGGTCGATCTCCTCGACGTCCCCGAGCAGCACGTGGCAGTTCTTGTTCTTCTTCAGGATCAGCCGGGTGGTGGGCGCGATATCGCCGGCCGAGAGGATGCCGGTCGCGAGTTGGTAGAGCAGCGGCTGGAACAGATGGCTGGTGGTCTTGGCGATCAGGGTGACCTCGACGTCGGCACGCTTGAGGGCCTTGGCCGCGTTGAGGCCGCCGAAGCCGGAGCCGATCACGACGACCCGGTGGCGCCTGGTGGCTGTGGTGGGACTGGCCATGGGCAAACGCTACCGCCGTCAGACTCCTCAGGCAGGTGTGTCACGAGAAGTTCATCCGCAGCTAGCATCGGTGCCGACATGAGCTCGCATCTGGCCGCCGTGGCCACCCTTGCGCTGGCGATTTTCTTCAGCCCGGAGACCCTGGTCCTCGGCCTGATCCTCGCCGGGGGCCGCCACCCCCGGCTGTCGGCCACCGGGTTCGCCGTCGGCGGCATCGCCGGTATCACGTTCGCCACCGGGATCGGCCTGTTGATCGCCCACGCCTCCGGCGCCGACGAGCCCGCGGCCGCCGGCCACGGGTCCTGGCCGGCCTTCATCGTCCGCGTCGTCATCGCCGCGGTGCTGCTGGTGATCGGACTCAGCCGCGCCGTCGCGGCGGTGCGGCATAAGCCCATCGAGGACATCAGCGAGGCGGAGCACACGCCGGGCCGGTTGCGCACCGCGTTCGCCGAACGTTTCCCGCGGGCGGCGCGGGGCCTGCAGCCGGGTGCGGACCTGTCCGGGCGGCAGAGTCTGCTGCGCGGCGCCGTCGGCGGGTTCGCCATGTGCGGACTGCACCCAAAGGTCTTCCCCATCGCCATCGCCGCCGGCCACCAGATCACCCAGATCACCGACCGCGGCGAACGCGGTGCGGCGGTGCTGATCTTCGCGGTGATCTCGGTGGTGCCCGCCCTGCTGCCGGTGATCATCGAGACCGTCAAACCCGGCTCGTCGGTGCGCATCAAAGCGGGCTACGAGCGCTTCATGAAGGACCACGGGCGCTGGGCCACCGCCGTGCTGCTGCTCGCGGCGGCGGCGTTCGTGGCGCACAACGCGTGGGAGAAGTTCCCGGGACGCTGACCCCGCCCGCTGAACTCAGGCGCCCTCGGGCGCGAGTTCGCTCATCGGCGGGAACAGCGCTCGCACCGGTGACACCCAATCCGCCAGCCGGTCGGCGGCATCGGAGTTGACGCCGCCGCACTGCGATCCGCGCAGCGTCATGTCCGCCTCGCCGGCGCCGGCGACGGTGAGCGCGAACGATGTGCCGCCGGTGCAGCCCTGCTCGGGCTCGTCGACCCCGATACCCGTCACACCGGGATAGGACTGCGCCACCGTCGCCCAGGCGTCGTCGGTCATCGCGGCGGTGCGGTCGGCCAGGATGTCGCCGTAGCTGTCGACGACGATGCGCGCGCTGGTCCGGTCGAACACCAGCACATAGCTGCGGTGATACGGCGGCGGCACCGACGAGTCGTGGAATTCGTAGGTGACCTCCGCGCCGGGAGGTAGATCCATCACGCGTCCATTGTGACCCGGCGCCCGGCCGGTAGCCTCGTTTCATGACCGCATCGCCCGGTTTGCCCCCCGGGCCGCCGCTTCCCCGCACGGTGCAGATGGCGCTGATGCTGCGGTACTGGCCGCGGTTCATCACCGCCTGCCGGCGCCGGTACGGCGACGTGTTCACCGTTCGGATGGCGGGCCTCGGGCCGCTGATCTATCTCGCCGACCCGGCCGACATCAAGACCGTGTTCGCCGGCGACCCGGCGATCTACCAGGCCGGGCAGGCCAACTCGGTGCTGAACGGATTGCTCGGTGAGACTTCGGTCCTGGTGATCGACGGGGACGTGCACCGCGACCGGCGGCGGTTGATGATGGCGCCGTTCGCGCGCGAGGCCGTCGCCCGCCAGCACGAACTGATCGCGCAGATCGCCGCCGACAACATCGCGGACTGGCCGGTGGGCAGGGACTTCCCGGTCGCGCCGAAGATGGGGCAGATCACCCTCGAGGTGATCCTGCGCACCGTGATCGGCGCCAGCGATCCGGACCGGCTGGCCGCGCTGCGCGCGATCATGCCGCGACTGCTGAGCCTGGGCCCGTGGTCCAGCCTGGCCATCGCCCGGCCGCATCTCCAGCACCGACTGCCGTGGCGGTATCTGCGCCGTCGCATCGAGGCGGCCGATGCGCTGCTGTACGCCGAGATCGCCGAGCGCCGGGCCGATCCCCGGCTTGCCGAGCGCACCGACACCCTGGCCATGCTGGTGCGCGCCGCCGACGAGGACGGCCGGCAGATGAGCGATGTGGAGTTGCGCGATCAGCTGATCACACTGCTGGCGGCCGGGCATGACACCACCGCCACCGGTCTGTCCTGGGCGCTCGAGCGGCTGACCCGCCACCCCGACGTGCTGGCCGACGCCGTCGCCGCCGCCGACTCGGGTGACGACGATTATCTGGACGCCCTCGCCAAGGAGACCCTGCGCATCCGTCCGGTGGTCTACGACGTCGGCCGGGTGCTCACCGCTGACGTCGAGCTGGCCGGCTACCGGTTGCCCGCCGGCACCACCGTCGTGCCCGGCATCGGTCTGGTGCACGCCTGCCCGGCGGTGTACGACCACCCGGAGCGGTTCGACCCGCGCCGCATGATCGGTGCCACACTCTCGCCCACCACCTGGCTGCCGTTCGGCGGCGGCAACCGCCGCTGCCTGGGTGCCAACCTCGCGATGGCCGAGATGCGCATCGTGCTCGCCGAGGTGCTGCGCCGCGTCGAACTGGCGACCACAGCGGCCGCGGGCGAGCGGCAGCGGGTGCGTGGGGTCGTCCTGACACCGCACCGGGGCGCCCGGATCCAGGTGAGCAGAATGCGCAAAACCGCGCACAACGAGCACTTCGCGGGTAGCGAGCACAAGCACGACATGGCGTAACGCGATCCATACCGTCGGCGACAACACCGTTAACGCAACGGTGTCAACGCAACGGAACAGGAGTTCGCACAATGGTCGCCATCGGTTCGATCAACGGCTGGCAGCCCGGCCGTGGGCCGGTCACGACCTGGACGGCATCGCCGGCCAGCCGCGACATCATGGCCCGCGCCGCGAAGGACCCGCTGCCGGCCAGCTTCCAGCAGGAGGACCATCTGCGCACGGCGTACCGCGCCAAGCAGACCGGCCGCGACGTGCCGCGGTTGATCATGTCCTCCTGGGACATCGACGGCTGGTGCGATATCGCCGCGATGACCGAGGCGATCAACACCCACCTCCGTCGCCACGACACCTATCACAGCGCCTTTGATGTGACCGCAGATTCCGTCACCCGACGCACGGTCGAGGACCCCGAACTCATCGAGTTCGTCCCCACCGCGCTGGGTTTCATGGAGGTCGACGAGATCCGCGCTCTGGCTCGCACCGCAACCCCCGGCGCCCTGGAATGGGACTGCTTCACGTTCGGCGTGATCCAGAAGGAGGACCACTTCACCTTCTACGCCAACATCGACCATCTGCACACCGACGGCATGTCGGCCGGGCTGATCTACCGTGACATCCACCTGACCTATCAGGCGCTCATGCACGACCTTCCGAACCCGCTGCCGGCCGCGGCCGTCTACCGCGACTTCGCCGCGCGCCAGAGCATGCAGGTGGCCTCGATGACGCGCGACTCGCGTCCGGTCAGGGACTGGGCCGAGTTCGCCCGCGAGGCCGACGGGCAGTGGCCGACCTTCCCCCTGGGTCTGGGCGACATGTCGGTCAACACCCCGGTCGACACCCTCGGTGGCGTACTGACCGTCGAGCTGCTCAACGCCGAGGAGACCGAGGCGTTCGACGCCGCCTGCCGTGCCGCCGGAGCCCGCTTCAGCGGTGGCGTGATGGCGTGCGCGGCCCTGGCCGACAACCACTTCACCGGCCGGGAGACCTTCCACACCTACACCCCGTCGGACACCCGCAGCGGTGAGGCGCAGGCGCAGAGCGCCGGCTGGTACGCCAGCCTGTTCCCGGTGTCGGTTCCGGTGCACACCGACGACTTCGGTCGCACCGCCCGGGCGGCGCAGAAGTCGTTCGACGCCAACAAGCACCTGTCGTCGATCCCCTTCTCCAAGGCGCTCGACCTGGTTCCCGCCGAGGAGCTTGGCATCACGCCGGCCGGCGGCCCGTCGATGATGGTGTCGCTGATGGACTTCCGCGGGATGCAGGACGCCGACGCCAGCCGCCTGGGTATCTACCTGGACAACCTGTCGCACGGTGACATCAACACCTGGGTGATCCGGCATCCGGACCACACCAGCGTGACGGTGTCGTTCCCGGACACCCAGGAGGCCCGCCACTCGGTGCACCACTACATCGGTGTGCTGCGCTCGGCCTTCACCGACGCCGCGGAGCTGACCACGGGCTGGATCGACGAGCTCGACGACCAGGCTTTTGCGCATACTGCTTAACCGCGCCGGTTAAGCTGCCCGGATGCCCGGGAAGCGCCGATTCGACGTCCGGCTGGCCACGCAGGTCTTCCTGCTGCAGCTCGCCGTCATCGCGCTCACCCTGGGCATCGCCTTCGCCCTGCTGGCCGGGGTCAGCCAGCGCCGCCTGGTCGAGCAGTACGGCAAGCGCTCCCTCGACGTCGCCCGCGTGCTCGCCGCCGCCCCCATGGTGCGCACCGACGTCGAGCAGGCCGACCTCACGCTGCCCACGCCCGAGCAACTCGCGGCCGGCCCGCTGCAGAACATCGCCACCAAGGTCCGCCAGGGCACCGGTGTGCTGTTCGTGGTGATCACCACCGACACCGGCATCCGGCTCACCCATCCCAACGCCGCCGAACTGGGCAAGATGGTCAGCACCGACCCGTCCTCGGCGCTGGCCGGCCGCGAGGAGGTGGTCCAGCAGACCGGCACCATGGGCAAGTCGGTGCGCGCGAAGGTGCCCATCTACTCGTTGAACTCCCCGCAGGTGGTCGGCCAGGTCAGCGTGGGCATGTCCACCGAGTCGGTGTACGAACTGCTGGCCCGTGATCTTCGCGCCGCCGTGCTCACCGGCGGTCCGGCGCTGCTCACCGGCATCGTGCTGTCGGTGCTGCTGGCCCGGCGCTGGCGCCGCCAGACCCTCGACCTGCAGCCCACCGAGATGAAGGAACTGGTGCGCACCCAGGAGGCGGTGCTGCACGGCATCGGCGAGGGCGTGCTGGCCACCGACACCCACGGCAACATCACCTTCGTCAACGACGAGGCCTCCCGGCTGCTCGGCATCACCACCGACACCGGCAGGCCCGCCGACGAGACCGGGTTGACCCCGCGGGTACTGGAAGTGCTGCGCGCGGTCGATCCCAATCCGACCCTGGCGACCGTGGGGGAGCGCGTCCTGGTGGTCTCGGCCCGGCCGGTGTCCCGCGAGGGCGCTGAACTGGGCACCGTGCTGGTCGTGCGCGACCGCACCGACGTCGAATCGCTGACCCGCCAGCTCGACGCCGTGCGCCTGATGAGCACCGTGCTGCGCGCCCAGCGCCACGAATACGCCAACCGTCTGCATCTGCTCAATGGCCTGCTGCACAACGGCAACACCGAGGAGGCCTCGCGCTACCTCGAGGAGTTACTCGGCTCCGGACCGTTGGGCGCGGCGCTGCCCGGCATCGACACCATCCGTGACACCTACCTGCAGGCGCTGCTGGCCGCCAAGGCCGCCGGCGTGCGCGAGGCCGGGGTGACACTGCGCATCAGCGAGAGCACCTGGGTTCCCGGACAGCTCGCCCTGCCGGTCGACGTGACCACCGTGCTGGGCAACCTGATCGACAACGCCATCGACGCCGCGCGCACCGGTGTGAGCGCGGCTAAGGTTGTGGAAGTCGAACTGCTGCAGGACAATTCGACGCTGCACATCACCGTCGCCGACAGCGGCGATGGTGTTGCCGACGCTCTCGCCGATGACATCTTCATCGAGGGCACGTCGACCAAACAGGAGTCCGATCTGCCCGGTGGCCGCGGCATCGGCCTGACGCTGTCGCGTCAGATCGCCCGTGCGCTCGGCGGTGACATCCGGCTGTCGCGACGCAGCAACCCGGGCGCGGAGTTGTGCGGTGCGGAGTTCCACGCCTCGATGCCCGGTGTGATGGCCGGCGCGATGGCCGGTGCCCGATGAGCCCGGCCAAGGACGCCGGCGACCTCACCGTCCTGGTCGTCGACGACGACTTCCGGGTCGCGCAGATGCACGCCGGGATCGTCGAGGCGCTGCCCGGCTTCACCGTCGTGGGCACCGCCAACACCCTGGCCGCCGCCCGCAAGGCCGCACCGGTGGATCTGGCCCTCGTCGACGTCTACCTGCCCGACGGTTCCGGCATCGACCTGGTGCGTGAACTCCCATGCGACGCGATGATGCTCAGCGCGGCCACCGAGGCCGAGACCATCCGGGCCGCCATCGCGGCGGGCGCGCTGAGCTATCTGGTCAAGCCGTTCGCCCCGACCGAACTGGCCGCCCGGCTGTCCGGATATGCCCGCTACCGGCGGATTCTGACCGGCCGCAACCTCAGCCAGGACGAGATCGACGCCGCCCTGGACGCCTTGCGACCCCGGGTCGCCCCGCAGCAGTCACTGGCCGCGGCGCCGTCACCCACCAAAGACCTGGTCCTGGAGGCGCTGGCCGCCTCGGACACGCCGATGTCGGCCGCCGAGGTGGCCGCTGCGATCGGAGTCTCTCGGGCGACCGCCCAGCGCTACCTGGCCAATATGTCCACCAGCGACGAGGTCAAGGTCAGCCTGCGATACGGCACCACCGGCCGGCCTGAGCAGGAGTTCACCGTGCAACAGAAGGGGCCGAAGAGGCTCAAGTGAATTGCGCCGCGCCGGAGTCTTAGGCCGGCCGGTTTGTTTTACGCAGCAAACGACCTGCATGTTTCGAGCAAATCGCTGATGGTTGCCCGGGGAACAGGCGGATAGGCCGAAAGGCCCTACTGGACAATGCCGTCTGAGTAGAAGATAGTGCTTAGCTGAGGAACCAACCTCGGCAAAGAACGGGCAACGTTCGCAAGACAAGGCGACGTTCGCAAGACAAAGGGGATCTGTACATGAACAGCCAAACGAAGCCGATGATGGCCAGCGGGCTGGGCCTGGCTACTGCCGCCGCGATGGTCGCGGGTGCTGTTGCATTGCCCATCACCCACAGCGTCGCCAACGTCCCGATGCCGTCGATTTCCAGCGCTTTCACGCTTCTGGGCCACGATGACGACTGGGATGACGATCACGGCCACGGCAACTGGAGCAACTGGAGCGGCTCGTCCAGCTCGAACGTCCCCGCGTTGAGCTCGAGCTACGACGATGATGACGACGACGATCACGAGGGCCATCACCACAAAGGCTTCGGCAACATCTTCGGCATGATCGGCAACTTCCTGACCAACAACCAGGCCGAGGTCGAGGCGTTTGCCGCGGGCGTTCCGACCTTCTACCTCGGGCCGGTACAGCTCGGCCAGGGTGTGCTGGCTGCCGCGTTTTACAGCGGCTACAACGGTTCGGCCGCCGGGCTACCGGGCGTGCTGGCCTACGTCACCAGCCAGATCGGTGACGTCCGGGCCTTCGTCAAGAACATGGTGCTGACCGTGACCCAGCTGATCCCGTCGATCCCGCTCGGACCGGTCTGGGTCGGTGGCGGCCGGCTGGCCACCGCCTTCTTCGACGGCTACAACGGCTCGGCTGTCGGACTCGCGGGCATCATCTCGTACGTGACCGCCTCCCTCGGCCTGCAGACCCCGCCGGCTACCCCGGCCGCCGCGGTGACTGCGAACAAGACCGCTGCGCCCTCGGCCGCTGCTGTCTCGCTGCCGCGGGCTGCGGCTGCCACGGTGACTGTCGGGACCCCGAAGGCTGCTGCCGGCCGGGCGAAGTCCGCTGCTGCGGCGCCGCGTGCGGCCAAGGCGGCGGCTGCGGCGAAGTCGGCCCCCAAGGCCGCTGCCGCGTCCAAGCGCGCCAAGTAAAACAACTCAACAAGAGCTACCGCTCGGTCCGGGACTCCCCGGGCCGGGCGGTAGTTCGTTTCAGCGCACTTGTGATGGGATCGAGGCGATGAAACGTCGGATCGCGGTCCTCGCCGTGCTGAGCGTCGCCGTCATGCCAGCGCCGGCCGCCGCCGCGCCGGGCGCGGTGGTCACAGGCGTCACCGCCGCCGAACTCGGCGCCACCTGGCGACCGGACTGCCCCGTTGCCCCGGCAGATCTGCGCCGCGTCGAACTGGACTACACCGGATTCGACGGA
>VEQU01000066.1 GCA_018883075.1 Mycobacterium sp. | reverse complement strand
CCGCCCGCCACATCGCCGCCCGCGCGCAGGCGCCGCTGGTGCCCGGCACCCCCGACCCGGTGAAAGACGCCGACGAGGTGGTGGCCTTCGCCAAGGAGTACGGCGTGCCGATCGCGATCAAGGCCGCCTTCGGCGGCGGCGGGCGCGGCATGAAGGTGGCCCGCACCATCGAGGAGATCCCCGAACTGTTCGACTCGGCCACCCGCGAGGCCATCGCCGCGTTCGGCCGCGGCGAGTGCTTCGTCGAGCGCTACCTGGACAAGCCGCGCCACGTCGAGGCGCAGGTGATCGCCGATCAGCACGGCAACGTCGTCGTCGCCGGCACCCGGGACTGCTCGCTGCAGCGCCGCTTCCAGAAACTGGTCGAGGAGGCGCCCGCGCCGTTCCTCACCGACGCCCAGCGCAAGGAGATCCACGAGTCCGCCAAGCGGATCTGCAAGGAGGCCGGCTACTACGGCGCCGGCACCGTGGAGTACCTCGTCGGCCAGGACGGTCTGATCTCCTTCCTGGAGGTCAACACCCGCCTGCAGGTGGAGCACCCGGTCACCGAGGAGACCTCCGGGCTGGACCTGGTGCTCGAGCAGTTCCGCATCGCCAACGGTGAGCCGCTGCGCATCACCGAAGACCCCACCCCGCGCGGGCACTCCATCGAGTTCCGGATCAACGGCGAGGACGCCGGTCGCGGCTTCCTGCCCGCGCCCGGCCCGGTCAACCGCTACGACACCCCCAGCGGCCCCGGTGTGCGGCTGGACTCCGGTGTCGAGGCCGGCTCGGTGATCGGCGGGCAGTTCGACTCCATGCTCGCCAAGCTGATCGTCACCGGCGCCAACCGGCGGCAGGCGATCGAGCGGGCGCGCCGGGCGCTGGACGAGTTCCACGTCGAGGGCCTGGCCACCGTCATCCCGTTCCACCGCGCGGTGCTGCGCGACCCGGCGTTCATCGGCGACGACAACGGCTTCACCGTGCACACCCGCTGGATCGAGACCGAGTGGGACAACACCATCGAGCCGTTCACCGGCGGGGGCGCGGTTGACGAGGAGGAGGCGCAGCCCCGCCAGACCGTCGTCGTCGAGGTCGACGGCCGCCGCCTCGAGGTGTCGCTGCCCGGAGATCTGGCTCTCGGCAACGGCGGCGGCCCGGCCCAGCCGGGTGTGATCCGCAAGAAGCCCAAGGCGCGCAAGCGCGGGGGTACCGCCGGTGCGGCGGCCTCGGGCGACGCCGTCACCGCGCCGATGCAGGGCACCGTGGTCAAGGTTGCCGTCGAGGAGGGCCAGACGGTGGCGGTGGGTGAGCTGGTCGTGGTGCTGGAGGCCATGAAGATGGAGAACCCCGTGACAGCGCACAAGGACGGTGTGATCACCGGGCTCGCCGTCGTGGCCGGTGCGGCCATCACGCAGGGCACGGTGCTCGCCGAGATCAAGTGAGCCGCATCGACACTCCCGATATCAATGCCGGGCAGTGGTATCTGCAGGCGGTGGGCGAACGCGAGTGGGATGTGTGCGAACCCACGACCGGAGCCGTCGTGGCTCAGGTGCGGGCCAGCGGTGACGCCGCTGCGGCAGCAGCCGGCGCCGATGCGGTCGCCAGATATCTACTACAGCTGGTCGCGCAGCCGGGCCAGTGATTTGGCGAGTAGCCGCGACACATGCATCTGCGAGACGCCGACCCGTTCGGCGATCTGCGTCTGGGTGAGACCCTCGAAGAAGCGCAGCATCAACACCGTGCGTTCCCGTTCGGGAAGCGCGGCCAGCAGCGGCCGCAGCGCCTCGCGATTCTCGATCTGATCCAGACTCGCGTCGGCCTCGCCGAGGGTGTCGACGATCGCCGGCGCGTCCTCGCCGCCGCCGCCGCTGTCGATCGACAGGGTGTTGTAGGAGCTTCCGGCGACCAGCCCTTCGACCACCTCGTCGCGGTTCATATCCAGCTCCGCGGCCAGTTCGGAGGCGGTGGGCGCGCGGCCGAGGCGCTGGGCGAGGTCGGAGGTGGCCGCACCGAGCCGAAGGTGCAGTTCCTTGAGCCGGCGCGGCACCTTGACCGACCAGCTGTTGTCGCGGAAGTGCCGGCGGACCTCACCCATGATGGTGGGCACAGCGAACGGCACGAAATCCGAACCGGTGTCGACGTCGTAGCGGATGACGGCGTTGACCAGACCCAACCGCGCCACCTGCACCAGGTCTTCTCGCGCCTCCCCGCGGCCGCCGAAGCGCTGGGCGATGTGGTCGGCCAGCGGAAGGCAGCGCTGCACGATCCGGTCCCGCTGCTTGCGGAAGTCCGGGGAGTCCAGGTCGTACTTCGCCAGTTCCCGGAACATGTCAGGAACATCGGCGTACTCCGAACTCGGCCGCGACGGTGTCGAGGCTCCGGCCGGCTGCGACCTCACCTCGATGTGCCCGCGCGCCTCGTGGTCAGGGTGATGCCGAAGACGCGCCCGTCCAGGCCGGCCTCCTGACCATCACGGAACGTGGCCACCTCGTGGGCCAGAGAACTGAGCACATGCCAGCTGAAGCTGCCCGGCGTCACCACGTCGTCGGTGTCGCACACGGTGGAGGCCTGCACCACGACGTCGTCCTCGCGCGGGTCGACGACGACCACCAGCGTCGCGCCCGGCACCGCCGAGCGGATCAGCCGGGTGCATGCCTCGTCAACGGCAAGGCGCAGGTCGGCGACCGCGTCGAAGTTCAGATCGGAGAACGTGCCGACAGCGCCCACCAGCGTGCGCAGCACCGCGAGGTTCTCCAGTTGTGCGGCCACCCGCACCTCCACGGCGGCTGCGCCGTGCGCCCCTGGGCGGCGGCTCCCGCCGTCCGTCATCTCGCCTCCCGGCTCACCCGCTTGTGATCGGCCTGAGTTCCCGGCTCCGACAGTATCCCAGTCGAGTGTCCCGCTATCCATGGTCCGGCCGCCCCGCAGTCTGGACGGCCGGTTGCGGTGGTCGGCGCGCACCAGGATCAAAACTCATAGTCTTCTCGGATACCCATGCGAGTCGCGTGTCAAACACTGTGACGCCGAGAGCGTCGCTGCGCCGAGCGTGTGGGCCGGCGTCGGTATGTTGGAAGGAGATGACTCACCCCGACGACCACTCCCCCGGCCGGATTCCCGACGACGTGCCGGAGGCCGACGGCACGTACGTTCCCGGGGGTGATGCGGTGCCGCTGGAGACCAGTGAACCGGACTGGCAGGAGCAGCGCATCGACGTCGGCATGGATTCCGACGACGACTTCCGTTAGATGTTTGGCCGCGTGCGCCTGGCGGGTATCCCGTTCCCATGCTGCAACACACCTCGCACCAGCAGGACCCTGGTGACGACATACGGCACTTCCGGCCGAGCCGGTCGTGTGCCTACGAGGGCTGGACCGTCGTCGAACTCAAGAAGCGGGCCAAGCAACTCGGCGTCATCAGGTACTCGGGCTTGTCCAAAGACCAGTTGATCGCGCTGATCCGCAGATATTGATTTTCCCAGCGGATCAGCGGCCGGACAGTTCCCACACACTCGCCGACATCCGGTCGGTCAGCGTGGTGACGACCGTCCGGCCGCCGTCGTCGCCCTGGCACGCCATGGCCTGCAGGACGGCGTTGTTACGCAGCCGCGCCTCGCCGTGGCACACCCACGTCAGCGGGATGGCCAGTTGCTGTTTCGTCCACCGCACGGTGTCGGTGTTGCCGTCCTGCACGGCGAACTTCCACGCCGCGTCACTGCCGGTGCTCACCGCCCGCTGCCCGTCGCACAACGGCACACCCGAGGTGCCGGACGTGAAGGCGGTGGCCGCCAGCGCCGCGTCCGGGTACACCGCGACCGCCTGCGACACCACCCGGTCGTGGCGGTCGCCGTCGGTGAACAGCAGCACCCGGAATCCGGACCACCCGTCACCGACGAAGGCGGCCATCCCCACCGAGTCGAGTGCCGAGCAGGCGGGCACCGCCGAAGACCCGGTGACCGGCCGGGTCCGGTCGGCGTCGATCTGCAGGCGGCTGCCGACGATGTCGGACACCTGGGCGGCGGGGATGAGCACCTGGCCGGTGTCGTCGGCGCGAAGCGGGGTGACCGGCTGGGCCGGGCTGCCCACGGCGGCGCCGTTGACGGTGTGCGCGCAGCCGGCGAGCAGTGCCGCCGTGGTGGCCAGAAGTGCTGCCCGCATGGGACGAGATGGTAGACCGGCCAATCAGCCGAATTGTCCAGTCGGATCAAGCCGAACCCTGTTTTAGGGAAACTTCGCCAGCAGTTCGGCCTCGGAGATGACGTATGCCGAGCCGGCTGTCGGTGCCGGCTTGTGGTTGATGAGCAGGATCACATTTTCCGGAAGCGGTTGCGATCTGTCCTCGAGGACCGCCAAACCGGCGGCCAGGAAGTCGCTTGCCTGGGTGAGAACTTCGGGTGGATCATCTTTGTAATAGGCGACGGTAGCCCGATGAGGATAGTACGGTTGCAGATTAATCAAGAACTCGAGCGCCGCGTAGATGCGGTAAATCTCGTACGGGGCCGGCAGCAGGGAGTCATCACCCGCGCAGCGGAGTCGGTTAGCAATGAAGTAATTATCAATCCAGTTCCCACCCTCGTCGGTCCTTACCCGCAAGCCGACAGACATTCGAACACGCGCAAAATGATCAATGGCCCGTTGCGCTCGGGCAAGATCATCACCGGATATGAGGGAAGCGAACCGAGCAAGGATGTACTCGAGTCCGCCACGGTAGCGATCCCACCCGATCTTGGTTTCCTCGTGACCGTATTGCGCGCGAGACTCGTTCTCGAAATATCGGATCACTTGCCGATAAAAGGGTTCCGGCCTGAAGGTAACTGCAGTCCGATCGACCATTGCCGCAATCTTCACAAAGAAAAGAAACGCAAAGGCGTTGGGTTCGTTCGTCACTTCTCTTGCCAGAGATGTTCTGGCTATGAAAATTTCAGGGAAAATGTGGCCCTCGATCAGGAGGTTGAACAGGGCGATGTGGTCCCGCGCCTCAATACGCGTCTCCTGGTCCATAGAGTAGAAACGGCCGAAATCGTTTCCCACCACGCGATCGTGTGTAAACCAGGGAGCGAAAACCGCACCTACGTCTTGATGATCTTCGAGATATGCAATGTGGCGGCCCAGAGCATCCGGAATGAGGAGATCGTCATCCGCAACATAAATGACGTATCGTCCCGACGCAGCTCCAAGCAAAAGAGAAAGATTCCCATACGCGCCTGCGTTCTCAGATCGCCGAACATAGCGGATGGAAAGCACTTGCTCGTACTTCTGCACCACCTCTGCGGTTCGATCGGTGGAGGCGTTATCACCGATCAGTAACTCGTAGGTGTAGCCCAGTTCCCCGATATGAGCACAAAGGTCCTGCAGCAGAGCATCAAGGTAACGCGCACGGTTGAAGGTCGGCACGCAGATACTCAAAACAGGTGGACGGATACTTTCGGGATACATTGATCTTGATTATCTCACCCATGGGGCAAAGTAGGTCATGCCCTGAAGAAGGCCCGCACGTCGTCGACGAACAGCTCCGGCTGCTCGAAGGCGGCGAAATGCCCGCCGCGGGGCATGTCGGTCCAGCGGGTGATGTTGTAGCCGTTCTCACACCAGCTGCGCGGCGCTTTGAGGATCTCCTTGGGGAAGCGGGCCACCCCGGTGGGGACCTCGACCCTGCCGCCGCCCATCATGGCGTTGAAGCTCTCCCAGTACAGCCGTGCCGAGGAGGCGCCGGAGTTGGTGAGCCAGTACATCATCACGTTGTCGAGCAGCTCGTCGCGGCTGAAGACATTCTCGGGGTGTCCGTCGCAGTCGCTCCATGACCGGAACTTCTCCACGATCCACGCCAGTTGCCCGACCGGGGAGTCGGCCAGTCCGTAGCCGAGCGTCTGCGGGCGGGTGGACTGCTGCTTGGAGTACCCCGCCTCGACCTTCTGGTAGTGCGCCGCCGCGGCGAGCGCTTCCTGCTCGTCCGCGGTGGGGTTGTCCATCGGACCCGACGGCAGCGCGATCGGCATGTTGGTGTGGATGGCGATGCAGCCCGCACCGTCCGATGAGGCGTTGCGGCCGATCGCGGTGGTGACGGCCGCACCCCAGTCCCCGCCCTGGGCGCCGTAGCGGTCATAGCCGAGCCGTTTCATCAGGGTGTCCCACGCCGTGGCGATACGCTCCACGGTCCAGCCCGCCGAGGCCGGCTTGCCTGAGAACCCGTACCCCGGCAGTGACGGGCACACCACATGGAAATCGGCGGTGAGCGGTTCGATGACCTTCGTGAACTCCACGACCGATCCCGGCCAGCCGTGGCTGATCACCAGCGGGCGCGCATCCGGATTGGCGCTGCGCTGATGAATGAAGTGGATGTCGAGGCCGTCGATCTCGGTGATGAACTGGTCGAAGCGGTTCAGCCGTGCCTCGCGGGCCCGCCAGTCGTAGTCGGACTCCCAGTAGCCGGCGAGATCGCGGGTGTAGTCCAGCGGTATGCCCTGGCTCCAGTCGTCGACGCACTCCCGCTCGGGCCAGCGGGTCCGGCGCAGCCGCTCACGCAGGTCGGTCAGATCCTCGTCGGGCACCTCGATGCGGAAAGGCCGGATGTCGGTCATGAGTGAAGATTAGTGTCAGTGGCCATGCGTCTCGTCGTCGATCTCAACAAGTGCCAGGGTTACGCCCAGTGCGTGCCGCTTGCCCCGGAGGTGCTCAGACTCGTCGGCGAGGAGGCACTGGCCTATGACCCGAACCCCGATGAGTCGCAGCGCCGGCAGGTGCTGCGGGCCGCGGCGTCCTGCCCGGTGCAGGCGATCATCGTCGAACTCGACCCGCCCGCCGACCGGGACACCCTGTGACCGCCGGCGGCGGAATCTATTCGTTCGACGACATCGTCGCGACGTTCCGCGCCCAGGGCCGGATCGTGATCGTCGGCGCGTCGCTGGCCGGACTGCGGGCCGCCGAGGCGTTGCGGGAGAAGGGTTTCGAGGGCTCACTGACCATCATCGGTGACGAGCCGCACGAGCCCTACGACCGGCCCCCGCTGTCCAAGCAGGTGCTCAAGGGCTGGGTGCCGGCCCATCACACCAAGCTGCCGCGGCTGCGCCGGGTGGATGCCGACTGGCGCCTCGGCGTCGCGGCGGTGGGCCTGGACCGGATCAACCACGTGGTCAAACTCGGCAACGGCGAGGAGGTCGCCTATGACCGGCTGCTGATCGCCACCGGCACCCGGGCCCGGCCCTGGCCCAACCCCGAGGAGGGCGCGCTGCAGGGCGTCTTCACGGTGCGAACGGTGGAGGACGCCGCCGGGCTGCAGGCCGCACTCGCGGCCCGGCCGCGCCGGGTGCTCATCGTCGGCTCGGGATTCGTGGGTTCGGAGATCGCCTCGGTGTGCCGCGACCTCGACCTTGCGGTGACGGTGACCGAGCGCGGCAGCGGTCCGCTCAAGGGAGCCCTGGGCGGGGTCGTCAGCGATATCGCGGCCGCCATGATGCGCGACGCCGGGGTGGACCTGCGCACCGGCGTCTCGGTGGCATCGCTGCGCGGCGACGACTCCGGGCACGTCCGGCAGGCGACGCTGTCGGACGGCACGGTGCTCGACGTCGACGTGGTGATCCCCTCGCTGGGGTCCGTCCGCAATGTCGAGTGGCTCGACGGCGCCGGACTGGCCGCGGGGCAATGGGGCGTCGGCTGCGACGCCGGTTGCCGGGCGTTCGACATCAACGGCGTGGTGACCGATCACATCTTCGTGGCCGGCGACGTGGCCCGGGCACCGCATGTGCTCTACGGCTATGAGTTCCTGGCTCTGGAGCACTGGGACAACGCGGTGTTCGGCGCCGAGGTGGCCGCGAACAACATGCTCAATCTCGAGGTGGGCCGTCGGCCGCACCTACCGCTGCCGTCGTTCTGGTCCGGGCAGTTCGGGGTCAACATCAAAAGCGTCGGGGTGTGCTCCTACGGCGACGAGATCGTGTTCACCCAGGGCTCACCGGCGGACCGCCGCTTCGCCGCCGCCTACGGCCGCAACGGTCGCATCGTCGGCGCGGTGACGTTCAACCACGGCAAGTGGCTGCCCTACTACGGGGCGCTCATCGAGCAGTCTGGGCCGTTCCCTCCCCCGCCGCCGGGGTACGACCGCCCGGTCGACCCCGACTGGGCCGAGGTGATGCCGGCCCGGTTCCCCGACCCGCGGGAACCGGCGGGCAATCCCGACGTGGTGCTCACCGGACACGACCCCACCGACCGCAGCGCCACGTTCCGGCCCCACGCCTAGGAGATCACCCATGGATGCCGCCACCGCGTGGGCCGAGGCGATGAAGTTCGCCAACCGGCCCAACCCCTACCCGTACTTCGAGGAACTGCGCAAGACGCCGGTGGCCAAGGTCTCCGACAAGACCTACGTCGTCACCGGGTATCCGGAAGCCCTTGCGCTGGCGCATGATCCGCGGATCAGTTCCGATATCAGCCGCAGTCCCTCGGGGCTGTTCGGTGAGAGCGAGGCCAAACTCGAGGCTTCAGAGGCCGAGCAGACCCGCGATGGCAGCATGCTCGTCGCCGACCCCCCCGAACATGACACGATGCGCCGGCAGTTCATGCGGCACTTCGGACCTCCGCACACCCCGGATCTGATCCCGAGCATGGCGGGGATGGTCACCGACCTCGCCAACGACTTGCTGGACGCGGTGAAGGCCCGCGGCGGCACCCGGATGGACGTCGTGGAGGATTTCTCCTACCCGATCCCGGTGTCGGTGATCTTCCGGGTTCTCGGGGCGCCGATCGCCGACGAGCCGAAGTTCCACTCCTGGGTGATGGACTTCATGCAGGGCGCCGATGTGGGGCCTGAACGCGACACCGAGGCGGGCCGCACCGCGGCGGCCACAGCGGCGACGAGCATGGCGGAGATGACCGCCTGGGTGCATGATCTCGTCGAGCGTCTCGACCGCGAGCCGGCGCCGGGTCTGATCTCGGCGGCTCTGCACGACGATGGCCCCGACGGTCCGGTGTCACGGGAGGTGGCTGAGGCCAACACGCAATTGCTGCTGATCGCCGGGCACGACTCGACGGTGAACACCATCAGCAACTGCGTGATGACGCTGCTGCGCAACCCGGGATCGTGGGATCTGGTGCGCGACAACCCGGATCTGATCCCCCGCACGGTGGAGGAGGTGCAGCGGTTGCAGGGCTCGGTGCAGTTCTTCCCGAGCCGGTGGGCCACCGCCGACATCGAGGTCGGCGGCACCCGGATCCCGGCCGGGTCGGCGGTCTTCCTGGTGTGGGCCGCCGCCAACCGCGATCCGCGCCGGTTTCCCGACCCCGACCGGTTCGACCCGATGCGGGCGGACAACGAGCACCTCGGCTTCGGCAGCGGGATTCACACCTGCTTCGGCGGTCCGCTGGCTCGCCTCGAGATCAATCTGGCACTCGAGGTGTTCCTCCGCAGGGTCCGCTCGCCGCGGCTGGTGGTCGACCCGCCGCCCTACCGGCACAACCAGGTGTTCCGCGGGCCGCGGCACCTGTGGGTGGACTTCGCGGAGATCCTCGACTGACTCAGGCCCGCAGGCCTGGCAGGCTGAACGGGTGAGCCATGACGCGATGGACCGTTTCTCGCCGCTGACCCGGCGCTGGTTCACCGGGACGTTCCCCACGCCGACGCCCGCGCAGGCAGAGGCATGGTCGGCGATCGCCGACGGCGATCACACCCTGGTGATCGCGCCCACCGGGTCGGGCAAGACGCTCGCGGCGTTTCTGTGGGCCATCGACCAGCTTGCCCACAGCGGTGGCACCGGCACCCGGGTGCTCTACGTCTCCCCGCTCAAGGCGCTGGCCATCGACGTCGAACGCAACCTGCGCACACCGCTGGCCGGTATCGCCCGTATCGCCGCCCGAGACGGCGCCGGCGCTCCGGACATCAGCGTCGGAGTGCGTTCCGGGGACACCCCGCCCGCCGCCCGCCGCCAGCTGATCACCAACCCGCCCGACATCCTGATCACCACACCCGAGTCGCTGTTCCTCATGCTCACCTCGGCCGCCCGCGACACCCTGGCGCACGTGCAGACGGTGATCGTCGACGAGGTGCACGCGGTGGCGGGCACCAAACGCGGCGCGCACCTGGCGCTCTCGCTGGAGCGCCTCGACGCCCTGACCGAGCGGCCGGTTCAGCGCATCGGACTGTCGGCCACCGTCCGCCCGGCCGAGGAGGTCGCCCGGTTCCTCACCGGCGGGCGTCCCGCCCACATCGTCGCGCCACCCGCGGCCAAAACGTTCGAGTTGTCCGTCCAGGTTCCGGTGCCGGATATGGCAAACCTGGAGAACAACACCATCTGGCCGGACGTCGAGGCGCGCATCGTGGACCTCATCGAGTCGCACACCTCCACCATCGTGTTCGCCAACTCACGCCGGCTCGCCGAACGGCTCACCGCCCGCATCAACGAGATCCACGCCGAGCGCAGCGGCGTCGAACTGAACACCCCGCCCGCCCACATCCTGGCGAGCAACCAGATCCAGGGCGTCGAACCGCTGCTGGCGCGCGCGCATCACGGCTCGGTGTCCAAGGAGGCGCGCGCCGCCGTCGAGGACGACCTGAAGAGCGGCCGCCTCAAGGCGGTGGTCGCCACGTCCAGCCTGGAACTGGGAATCGACATGGGCGCCGTCGATCTGGTGATCCAGGTCGAAGCTCCCCCGTCGGTCGCCAGCGGGCTGCAACGCGTCGGGCGGGCCGGCCACCAGGTCGGTGAGATCTCCCGCGGCGTGCTGCTGCCCAAGCACCGCACCGATCTGATCGGCTGCGCGGTAACGGTACAGCGCATGCTCACCGGCAGCATCGAGACCCTGCGCGTGCCCGCCAACCCGCTTGACGTACTCGCCCAGCACACCGTCGCGGCGTGCGCACTTGAGCCTCTGGACGCCGACGCGTGGTTCGACATCGTGCGGCGCAGCGCCCCGTTCGCGACGCTGCCGCGCAGCGCATTCGAGGCCACCCTCGATCTGCTCAGCGGCAAATACCCGTCCACGGACTTCGCTGAACTGCGGCCCCGGCTGGTCTACGACCGCGACACCGGCACGCTGACCGCCCGCCCCGGCGCGCAACGGCTGGCCGTCACCTCCGGTGGCGCAATCCCCGACCGCGGACTGTTCACCGTCTACCTCGCCAGCGAGGCCGACAAGCCCTCCCGGGTCGGCGAACTCGACGAGGAGATGGTCTACGAGTCCCGGCCCGGCGACGTCATCTCACTGGGCGCGACGAGTTGGCGGATCACCGAGATCACCCACGACCGGGTGCTCGTCATCCCCGCGCCGGGACAGCCCGCCCGGCTGCCGTTCTGGCGCGGCGACGATGCCGGACGGCCCGCCGAACTCGGTGCGGCGATCGGGCGATTCACCGGCCAGCTGGCGGGTATGCCCCGCGGGGAATTCGACGCCCAATGCGCCGCAATCGGTTTCGACGACTCGGCGCGGGAGAACCTGTGGCGGCTGCTGGACGAGCAGCGCACCGCCACCACGGTGGTGCCGAGCGACACCACACTGCTCGTCGAGCGGTTCCGCGACGAACTGGGCGACTGGCGGGTGATCCTGCACTCCCCCTACGGACTGAAGGTGAACGGTCCGCTGGCGCTGGCGGTCAGCCGCCGGCTGATGGACCGCTACGGCATCGATGAGAAGCCGACCGCCTCCGACGACGGCATCGTGGTGCGGCTGCCCGACACCGACGACACTGCGCCCGGTGCGGAACTGTTCGTGTTCGACCCCGACGAGATCGACCCGATCATCACCGCGGAGGTCGGCGGCTCGGCGCTGTTCGCCGCCCGGTTCCGGGAGTGCGCGGCACGGGCGTTGCTGCTCCCGCGCCGCCATCCCGGCAAGCGCTCACCGCTGTGGCACCAGCGCCAGCGTGCGGCGCAGTTGCTCGACGTCGCGCGCCGGTACCCGGATTTCCCGATCGTGCTGGAGACGGTCCGGGAATGCCTGCAGGACGTCTACGACGTGCCGGCGCTGACCGGCCTGATGGCGCGGATCGCCCAGCGGCGGGTGCGGCTGCTCGAGGTCGAGAGACCCACACCGTCGCCGTTCGCCGCCTCGCTGATGTTCGGCTACGTCGGGGCGTTCATCTACGAGGGCGACAGCCCACTGGC
>VEQU01000065.1 GCA_018883075.1 Mycobacterium sp. | reverse complement strand
CGCAGGGCCTGTCGGCCGAGGCGTCCTCGGCGGCGATCATCCTGAGTTCCAGCGCGGCCGGCATGGCGTTGTCGACGACGCATGTGGCCACCGGTTCGATCCTGGGCAGCGGGGTCGGCAAGCCCGGTGCCGAAGTGCGCTGGGCGGTGGCCGGCCGGATGGCGGTGGCCTGGCTCATCACCCTGCCGGCCGCTGCACTCGCCGGCGCGCTGACCTTCTGGCTCGGTCACGCTGTCGCCGGCGCCACCTCCGATCTCATCGGCAGCATCCTGATCTTCGCGATGCTGGTGATCGCCTCCGGCTACATGTGGTGGCGCGCGCAGCAGCACAAGGTCGACCACCGCAACGTCAACGCCGAATGGGACGCCTCGACCAACTCCGTGGTACCCGCAGATGTGCGCGCGGCTGTCGAGGCGCAGAGACGGATGAGTAGCTGATGCATTACCTGGAGAGCATCCTGCGCGTGCTTGTGGTGGGCCTGGTTCTGGGAGCGGGCCTGCCCGCGGTCTTCGCCGTCGGGCTGCGCACCTACTCCGCGGGCGCGGGCGGAGTCGACGAGGACGGCATCGATCACCCTCCGCATCCCATCCTGAAACCCCTCGGGCTGCTGATGTTCGCGTTCGTCGCCGCGGTGATCGTCATCGCGGTCCTGTGGATCACCCGCAGCACGATCATCCACCACTTCGGAGTCGACCTGTTTCCCTTCATGCCGAAGAAATGAGCGCCAGCAGTGAGCGTTGACGATCAGGCGCCGGTGACCGAACCCGAGCCGGCGACACCGAGTTTCTTCCAGTCCGTCCTGGGCTGGCTGCACCGCGGGTATCCCGACGGCATCCCGCGCACCGACTACTACCCGTTGCTGGCGTTGTTGAAGCGGACGTTGTCGGAGGACGAGGTCGTCCAGGCGGCTTTCTCAGTGCTCAGGGACAGCGACCCGGATGATCCGGTGAGCGCCGAGCAGATCCGTGCCGCCATCCGGGAGACCACCGAGAAGGAGCCCACCGGCGAGGAGATCAACCAGGTCGCCGCGCGACTGGCCATGGTCGGCTGGCCGCTCTCCGACCACAGCTAGCCCGCGCGGGCGTCGCGCCGCAGCGGATGATCGCCGGGGATCTGCACGAAGATCAGGGTGACGCCGTCGGGATCGCTGACGTGCATCTCGTGCAGACCCCACATCTCCCGGCGGGCTTCGCGGGTGATCGGCACCCCGCGCTCGCGCAACTGCTGCTCGACGGCGTAGACGTCGCGCACCTGTAGCCACAGCGCGCCGGAGAACGCGCCGGAGACCGTCGCCGGCTCGCCGTGCCCGGCGATCTCGATCAGCGACTGGCCGGCGTAGAACACGGTGCCGCCGGGATACTCCCTGGCGATCGCCAGACCGAGTTCATCGCGATAAAAGCCCAGCGAACGCTGATAATCCTTGGGCCGCAGCAGCATCCGGCTCGCTAGAATCTCCATGGTCCCCCTCTAACTCGGCTGCACGCGCTGGCGTTTGAGTACCGCGTTGAGCACCCCGGGTGCGACGACGTCGAGTGCGCGCGCGGTGACCCCGAAGCGCGGCGCGATCCGCACCGGGCGGTGCCGGGCGGCGTCGATCATCCACTGCGCGGCCTCCTGCGGCGTGAGCGCCGGCATGCCCTGGTACTCCTTGGTCGGCGCGATCATCGGGGTGGCCACCAGCGGGTAGTACAGCGTGGTGGAGTGCACCCCGTTTCGGGACCACTCGGTGTCGATCACCCGGCTCACCGCCGAGAGCGCCGCCTTCGAGGCGTTGTACACGCTGAACAGCGGTGAGGCCTCGCTGAGCACGCCCCAAGTCGCGACGTTGATGATGTGGCCGTCGCCGCGTTCGATCATCCCCGGCGCCAGCCCGCGGATCAGCCGCAGCGGCGAGTAGTAGTTCAGCGTCATGGTGCGTTCCACGTCGTGCCAGCGGTCCAGCGACTCGGCAAGTGGGCGGCGGATGGAGCGCCCGGCGTTGTTCACCAGGATGTCCACACCGCCGAAGCGCCGTTCCACGGTCTCGGCCAGCCCGTCCACGGCGTCGAGGTCGGCCAGGTCGCAGGGCAGCGCGGTGGCGGTGCCGCCGGCCGCGGCGATCCGTTCGGTCACCGCCTCCAGCAGATCGGCCCGCCGGGCCACGACGATCACCTCCGCGCCCTCGGCGGCGAACGCCTCAGCGCCGGCCTCGCCGATTCCCGAGGACGCGCCGGTGACCAGCACCCGCTTGCCGCGCAGCGGAATTCGGGTGCGGTTGGGCACGCCCAGCGGCGGCCGCATGCCGGTCAGCGCGATCGCCTCGGTCAACCTACGGCGCAATGGTGTCACGCGTTCGAGTCTATGGCCGTCTCTGGCCGCCGGCGCCTGCGGCCTGGAGCTGCATCCCGGCGCCGCGCAGTGCGTCGATCAGTCCGGTGGGCCGCTGTGCGAGTGGCAGCGGTTCGACCAACGCGAAGGCGCAGCCGAGCAGTCGGGCGGCACCGTCGTTCTCTTCGCTGTCGCCGACCATCAGGGTGTGCGCCGGATCGGCACCGAGAGCCTTCAATGCCGCGGTGAAGATCCGCGGGTCCGGCTTGGCGGCCCCGACTTCATAGGACAGCACGTACTCGTCGGCGTCGGTGCCTGCCGATGACAGCACCGCGCGGACATCCCAGGCGATGTTGGACACCACGCACGTCCGTATTCCGTTGGCGCGCAGACTGTCGAGCACCGCAACCGTGTCCGGGTAGAGGTTCCACTCCGCCGGGTCGACGCAGCGCGCGTACAGCGCCTCCGCGTGCTCGTCGGGCAGACCCGACTCGCGCAGAACGTGCATATAGGCGTCGTAGTGCATCTGCGGGTCGAGGTCGCGGTGCGTCCAGGCTGCGTGATCGGAGTCCGCGGTCGGATGCGTCATCCGGTCCATCACCGCAGCGCGCTGTCGAGCGTCGAGGCCCATACCGTCGAACCAGTCGTCGCGGTGTTCCAGGGAGGCCAGTGTTCCGGAGAAGTCGAACAGGACCGCCTTAACCGACGGCACGTGAGGCGCCCTCCCAGAACTGTGCCCGCACTGCTTTCTTGTCCGGCTTGCCCAGAGCGGTGACCGGAACCGACTCCACCACGATCACCTGTTTGGGCGATTGCACCGAACCCTTGCGCGCTTTCACCGCCTCCTGGATCTCGACGGTCACCCGCGCCACCGATTCCTCGTCGCTCGCATGCTCAGGCCGCAGCACGATCACCGCCGTCACGGCCTCGCCCCACTTCTCGTCGGGCGTGCCGATGACGCACACCTGTGCGACCGCGGGATGCTCGGCGACGACGTCCTCCACCTCGCGAGGGAAGACGTTGAACCCGCCGGTGACGATCATGTCCTTGATCCGGTCGACGATGTACCAGAAACCGTCTTCGTCTTCCCGCGCCATGTCGCCGGTGTGCATCCACCCGTCCCGGAACGTCTTGGCCGTCTCCTCCGGAAGATTCCAGTACCCGCCGCACAGCAGCGGCCCCGAGACGCAGATCTCGCCGACCTCGCCCTGGGGAACCGGGTTGCCGTCGGCGTCCAGCAGTGCGGTGCGCGCGAACAGGGTGGGCCGCCCGCACGACGTCAGCCGCTTGGCGTCGTGATCGCCCTTCGCGAGGTAGGTGATCACCATCGGCGCCTCGGACTGTCCGTAGTACTGGGCGAAGATCGGCCCGAACCGTTCGATCGCCTCCGCCAGGCGCACCGGGTTCATCGCCGAGGCGCCGTAGTACACCGTCTCCAGCGATGACAGGTCACGGGTGCGCGAGTCGGGATGGTCCATCAGCGCGTAGATCATCGACGGCACCAGCATGGTGGCCGTGATCTTGCGCTCCTCGATGGTCGCCAGCACCTCGGCCGGGTCGAACTTGGGCAGCACGATCATCTCGCCGCCCTTGACGATGGTCGGGACGAAGAAGGCCGCCCCGGCGTGCGACAGCGGCGTGCACATCAGAAACCGCGGATGCTCGGGCCACTCCCACTCGGCCAGCTGCGCGGTGGTCATCGTCAGGATCGAACTCACCGTGCCCATCACGCCCTTGGGCTTCCCGGTGGTGCCGCCGGTGTAGGTCATCCCGCCGATGTGGTCGGGCGGCAGGTCGGCCGCGACCAGTGGCTTGGGCGGGTACTTCGCGGCCTCGGCGATCAGGTCCACACCGACGTCGTCGAGCTCCGGCGGCACCGGGCCGAGGGTGAGCACCTTCTTCAGCGACGGCACCTTGGCCAGCAGTCCGACGGCCCGCTCGACGAACATCGGGTTGGGGTCGATGATCAGCGACGTGGCGCCGGAGTCGGCGAGCACGTAGGCGTGGTCGTCCAGCGAGCCGAGCGGATGCAGGGCGGTGCGCCGGTAGCCCTGGGTCTGCCCGGCGCCGATGATCATCAGCACCTCCGGGCGGTTCAGCGACAGCAGGCCGACGGTCTCGCCGGTGCCGGCGCCGAGTGCCTCGAACGCCTGGATGTACTGACTGATGCGCTCCGCCAACTCGCCACCGGTCAGTGTGGTGTCGCCGAGGAACAGCACCGGACGGTCCCGGTGGCGTTTGAGCGCACCGACCGTCAGGTGGCCGGAGTGCACGGGATGGCGCAGCAGATCGCTGGTGGAGAGGACGGTCATGGGTGCAACATTAGAACGTGTTCCAGTTCCCGGCCAGGGAGATCGACCGGCTGCAGTCGGTGATCCGTGATCTGCTCGCCGGCCGCGCCGGGAGCATCTGCCCGTCCGAGGCCGCCCGCGCGGCCGGCGGTGAACAGTGGCGGGAGTTGATGGAGCCCGTCCGCCAGGCAGCCCGGGTGCTCGCCCGCGCGGGCGAGGTGGAGATCACCAGGCGTGGCGAGGTGCTCGATCCGGACGCCGATTGGCGCGGTCCGGTCCGCATCCGCACTCTTCGCGCCTAGCATCGACCGATGCCGCCGCAGCAGGAACAGACATACGTGTCCGGCCGGGCGGCCACCATGACCATCGTCGCGATGGGCCTCGGTTACAGCATCACCGCCGCGGACCCGACCACCCTGTCGGCCAACCTGGCCGAGGTCCGCCGGGGCCTGCAGTTCACGCCCGGCACGGCGAGCTTCCTGGCCAGCCTGTGCACCCTGACGCTGGCCGCGGCGGTACTCGGCGCCGGCGCGCTGGGCGACCTGGCCGGGATGAAGCGGATGTTCGTCCTGGGTGTCTACGGCTCGATCGTCTTCGGCGTGCTGGGTGCGGTGGCGCCGCACGTGTCGGTGCTGATCATCGCCCGCGCGGGTCTGGGGGTGGCGTTCGCGTTCGTGCTCGGTCTGTCGCTGGCGATCATCAACGCGGTCTTCCCGCCCGGCGGGCGGGTCGCGGCCATCGCCGCCTATCTGGGTGCCGGGCATGCGCTGGCGGTGTTCCAGCCCGCACTCGGCGGGTGGCTGGCGAGCCACTTCGGCTGGCGGGCCTGCCTACTGGTCACCCCGGTGCTCGCCGCGCTCACCCTGGTCATCACTGTGCGCTACGTCCCGGAAACGGTGCGCGACAAACGCCGCCTCGACATCACCGGCATCGTGCTGATCGCCGCCGCGCTGGTCACCGTCATCTACGGGCTCACCGAACTGCAGGGCGGTCCCAACGCCCGCGCGCTGGGCCTGATCGCCACCGGTCTGGCACTGGGTGTCGCGTTCGTGCTGTGGGAGCTGCGCGCGCCGGCGCCGGCGCTGGATATGCGGATCTTCCGCTCGGGCAGGTTCAACGCCGCGCTGATCGCCGGAGCGGCGTTCAACTTCCTCGGCGGCGGCGGCACCATCCTGTTCGCCTACTACCTGGTGACCATCCGCGGTAAGTCGCCGGAGCTGCTCGGTGTGCTGCTGGTACCGGCCATGCTGATCGCCTCCGGCGCCGCGATCGTCGCCGGGCGCGCGGCGGTGCGTTTCGGCGAGCGCGCGGTACTGGTGGCCGGTCTGGTGATCCTGCTCCTCAGCATGGTGATGCTGGTGGCACTCGACGGGCAGACCCCGGTGGCCTTCCTCGGCGTCGCCGTGGCGCTCAACGCGATCGGCGGAGCGGTGGTCCAGACCCCGCAGTCGACGATCATGATGTCCAGCGCACCGCCCGAACTCGGCGGCGTGGTCTCGGCGGTCAAGCCCGCCGTCGGCCAGGCGGCCTACTCGCTCGGGCCGGCGCTGTTCGCCCTCGTCGGCACGACCATCTTCCTGCGCGACGGCCGCGCCAAGCTGGAGGGCTCGGGAATCACCGAGGAGCAGGCCCGCGAGGCGCTGCGGGTGGCGCACGGCGGCGCCCCCAACCCGGCGGCCGGCGGCGAGGTTCTCGACCCCGAACAGGCCCGCTGGGTGGTCTCCGAGGCCACCGACAGCTGGCTGGCCGCGATCCACCAGACCAGCCTGCTGATGGCCGTGGTGCCGGCCGTCGCGATCGTGCTGGCATGGTGGCTGCTTCGCCCGGGTCGCGCGCCAAAGCCCGTCACGCCCGCGCCGTGACGTGGCACCCTGTCGGGTATGGCTGACCAAGCACCCCAACCGCGATTCCTCGACGACCGGCTCGCCCACTGGGCCAAGGTCAAGCCCGACGAAGAGGCCATCTCCTACCTCGGCCGCTCCTTCACCTGGGCGCAGTTCGACGATCGGGTGCGCCGGCTGGCCGGGGCGCTCGCCGAGCGCGGCGTCGGCCGCGGCGACGTCGTGGCCTTCCTGGACAAGAACCACCCGGCCTGCGTCGAGACCACCCTGGCGGCGGCGTCGCTCGGCGCGGCCACCGCGATCATCAACTTCCGGCTGGCCGGCGACGAGACGGACTACGTCCTCAACGACTCCGGCGCCAAGCTGCTGATCGTCGGCGCCGAACTCACATCCGGCATCGACAAGATCCGCGACCGCATCCCCGGCGTCGAGCACATCATCGAGGTCACCCCCGAGGGCGGGGCCGGTGACGAGTACGAGGCCATGCTCGCCGCCGCCACCCCGCGCGGCCGCGGCGCCGACGTCACCCCGCAGGACGTGTGCGTGATCATGTACTCCTCGGGGACCACCGGTAACCCCAAGGGCATCCGGCTCACCCAGGCCAATCTGCTGGCCCACACCCTCAACGCCGGCACGTTCGAGTTCGAGCCGGACGACAAGAACATGGTCGCGATGCCGCTGTTCCACGTCGGCGGCTCGTCCTACATGCAGTTCGGCATCCATGCCGGCATCCCGAGCATCATGACCCGCGATGTCGACGGCGCCTCACTGGCCGGCGCACTGCTGGCGGGCAGCACCCGCACCTTCCTGGTGCCGGCGGTCCTGGGCAAGGTGATGGAGATGGGACCGGACGCCATCAAGCTGTTCAACCAGTTGCGCACCTATGTCTACGGCGCCTCGCCAATGCCGCCGGCGCTGTTGCGCCAGGCGCTTGAGGCGTTCCCCAACACCGAATTCGTCCAGGTGTACGGGCTCACCGAGGTGTGCGGCGCGGTCACCCAACTCTCCCCGGAGGCGCACCGCGACGCCGCACACCCCGAACGGCTCACCAGCGCAGGCCAGCCCGCGCGCGAGGTCGAGGTCAAGGTGGTCAACCCGGACACGCTCGAGGAGGTCCCGATCGGCCAGCCCGGCGAGTTGTGGTTCCGCACACCGCAGTTGATGGAGGGTTACCACAACAAGCCTGATGCCACCAAGGAGGCGATCACCGACGACGGCTGGTTCCGCACCGGCGACATCGGCCGCGTCGACGACGGGGGATTCGTCTTCGTCGAGGACCGGCTCAAGGACATGATCATCTCCGGCGGGGAGAACATCTACTCCGTCGAGGTGGAACGCGCGCTCACCGATCACCCGGCCGTGCTCGACGCCGCGGTGTTCGGCATCCCCGACGAAAAGTGGGGCGAGTCGGTCAAAGCGGTCGTCGAGCTGTCCGAGGGCCAGCAGGCCACCGGAGAGGAACTCGTCGCATGGTGCCGGGAGAAGCTGGCGCACTACAAGTGCCCTCGCAGTGTCGACATCATGGCCGAGCTGCCCCGCAATCCCACCGGCAAGCTGCTCAAGAAGGATCTCCGTAAGCCGTACTGGGAGAACCGCGACCGCGCGATCTGATGCCCGCCGTCTGATGACCCCCGACGACCTGCTGGACCGCCTGCACGTCGTCGCACTGCCGATGCGGGTGCGATTCCGCGGCATCACCGTGCGCGAGGTGGCGCTGATCGACGGCCCCGCCGGCTGGGGCGAGTTCGGTGCGTTCGTGGAGTACGAGCCGCCCGAGGCCGCGCTCTGGCTGGCCTCCGCGATCGAATCCGCCTACCGCCCGAGGCCTCCCGCGCTGCGCACCCGCATCCCCGTCAACGCCACCGTGCCCGCCGTGCCGGCCGCGCAGGTGCCCGAGGTGCTGGCCCGGTTCCCGGGTGCCGCCACCGCCAAGGTGAAAGTCGCCGAACCGGGGCAGACGCTCGCCGATGACATCGCCCGGGTGGACGCCGTGCGCGCGGTGGTCCCGACCGTCCGGGTGGACGCCAACGGCGGCTGGAGCGTGCCCGAGGCGGTGGCGGCCGCAGCTGCGCTGAGCGCCGGCGGGCCGCTGGAGTACATCGAACAGCCCTGCCGCACTCCTGCCGAACTCGCCGAGGTGCGCCGCCGGGTGGACGTGCCGATCGCCGCCGACGAGGCCATCCGCAAGGCGTCCGATCCGCTGGCCGTGGTGCGCGCAGGCGCGGCCGATATCGCGGTGCTCAAGGTCGCCCCACTCGGCGGGGTCCGGGCGCTGCTGGACATCGCCGACCAGATCGACGTCCCGGTGGTCGTCTCCAGCGCCCTGGACTCCGGCGTCGGTATCGCCGCGGGCCTGTGGGCGGCGGCGGCGCTGCCCCGCCTCGAGCACGCCTGCGGCCTGGCCACCACCGGACTGTTCGTCGACGACGTCACCGGGCCGACGGCGGCGCTCACCTGTGTCGACGGGCACCTACCGGTCGGCGACGTCGTGCCGGATCCGGATCGGCTGGCCGCACTGGCCGCACCGGCCGACCGCCGTGACTGGTGGATCGCCCGGGTGAAAGACTGTTGGCCATGGCTCAGATAACCCTCGGCGGCAAGCCCGTGAACACCATCGGAAACCTTCCCGCGGTCGGCTCCCCGGCACCCGCGTTCACTTTGACCGGCGCCGACCTCGGCGCCGTCAGCAGCGAGCAGTTCCGCGGAAAGCCCGTGCTGCTCAATATCTTCCCGTCGGTGGACACCGGGGTGTGCGCCACCAGCGTGCGGACGTTCAATGAGCGGGCCGCTGGCTCCGGGCTCACCGTGGTGTGCGTGTCCAAGGACCTGCCGTTCGCGCTGTCCCGGTTCTGCGGCGCGGAGGGCATCGAGAACGTCACCACCGCATCGGCCTTCCGGGACAGCTTCGGCGAGGACTACGGCCTCACCATCACCGACGGCCCGATGACCGGACTGCTGGGCCGGGCGGTGGTGGTGATCGGCGCCGACGGCACCGTGGCCTACACCGAACTGGTACCAGAGATCGCCAAGGAGCCCGATTACGACGCCGCTCTGGCCGCCGCGCGCTGAACCTGCTTTGACCAACCTGGCCTACAACGACAGCGGCGCCGGCGATCCGGTCCTGTTCATCTCCGGCACCGGTGGGGCCGGGCGCACCTGGCACATCCATCAGGTGCCGGCTTTCCTGGATGCCGGTTACCGCTGCATCACCTTCGACAACCGCGGCATCGGTGACACCGAGAACGCCGACGGTTTCTCCACCGAACAGATGGTGGCAGACACCGCCGAACTGATCGAGAAGGCCGTCGGCGGCCCCACCCGGGTGGTGGCGATGTCGATGGGGGCGTTCATCGCCCAGGAGTTGATGCTCGCCCGCCCCGAACTCATCAGCCAGGCCGTGCTGATGGGAACCCGGGGCCGCCTCGACGAGACCCGCATTGCCTTTCGCGCCGCCGACGTCGCATTGGCCGAGTCGGGTGCCGATCTGCCGGCGGCCTACGCCGCGAAAGTCCGCGTGCTGGAGAACTTCTCGCCGAAGACCATCAACTCGCCGGCGGTCACCGAGTGGCTGGAGATGTTCGCCGCGTTCCCGCTCAAGCGCACGCCGGGCTGGCGCTCGCAGCTGACGGTCGTGCCGACCCAGAACCGGCTGCCCGCCTACCGGTCGATCGCCACCGAGGTGCTGGTGATCGGTTTCGCCGACGATGTCATCACCCCGCCGGCGCTGGGCAAAGAGGTGGGTGACGCGCTGCCCAACGGCCGCTACATCCAGATCGCCAACACCGGCCACCTCGGCTTCCTGGAGCGCCCGGACGCCGTCAACGCCGCCATGCTCGACTTCTTCGCCGGCAGGCTGATCTAGCTGCGTTTTCCCTCCGGGACTCCCGCTATGCCACCCTGTAGGGGTGAACCCTTCGACGGCTCAGGCGCGGGTCGTCGTCGACGAATTGATTCGCGGCGGCGTGCGTGATGTCGTGCTGTGTCCCGGGTCCCGTAACGCCCCGCTCGCCTTCGCGCTGGCCGACGCCGACCGGGCCGGGCGGCTTCGGCTGCACGTCCGCATCGACGAGCGCACCGCCGGATTCCTCGCCGTCGGGCTGGCCGTCGGCAGCGGCCGGCCGGTGCCGATCGCGATGACCTCCGGCACCGCCGTCGCCAACCTGGGCCCGGCGGTGGTGGAGGCCAACTACGCCCGGGTGCCGTTGATCATCCTGTCCGCCAACCGTCCCTACGAACTGCTCGGCACCGGCGCCAACCAGACCATGGAGCAGCTGGGCTACTTCGGCACCCAGGTGCGCGCCGCCATCAGCCTCGGCCTGGCCGTTGATTCACCGGACGGCTTCGATGCGCAGAACGCCGCCTGGCGTTCGGCCACCTGCCGCGTGCTGGCAGCGTCCACCGGGACGCGCAGCGCCAATTCCGGTCCCGTGCAGTTCGACATCCCGCTGCGCGAACCGCTTGTGCCCGAACCGGATTCGCATCCCGGTGATTTCCCGCCCGGGCGCCCGGACGGTGCGCCGTGGACCTACACCCCGCCGGTGAGCTTCGACGAACCACTGGAGATCGACCTCACGCCGGACACCGTCGTCATCTCCGGCCACGGCGCGGGCGTGCACCCGAACCTCGCGCACCTGCCGACCGTCGCCGAGCCGACGGCCCCGCACGCGGCCACGCCGCTGCACCCGTGGGCGCTGCCGCTGCTGAAGCCGTCGCAGGTGATCATGGCGGGCCGGCCCACCCTGCATCGCCCGGTCTCGGCCCTGCTGGCCGATCCGGGTGTGGCGGTCTACGCGCTGACCACCGGCCCGCGCTGGCCAGACGTGTCGGGCAACTCGATGGCGACCGGCACCCGTGCGCAGACGGCGGGCACACCCGACGCGGACTGGCTGCGCCGGTGCGCGCAGGCCAACGACCGCGTGAACGAGGCGGTGCGCAGCCAGCTGGCCGCGCACCCGCTGGCCACCGGGTTGCACGTGGCCGCCGCGGTGGCCGACGCCCTGCGTCCCGGCGATCAGCTGGTGCTCGGCGCCTCCAACCCGGTGCGCGACGCCGCTCTGGTCGGCCTGAACACCGACGGGATCGCGGTGCGGTCCAACCGGGGCGTCGCCGGTATCGACGGCACCGTGTCGACGGCCATCGGTGCGGCGCTGGCGCACGACGGCAGAACCGTCGCGCTGCTCGGTGATCTGACCTTCGTGCACGACGCGTCAGGACTGCTGATCGGGCCCACCGAACCCGTACCGCATGACCTGACCATCGTGGTCTCCAACGACAACGGCGGCGGCATCTTCGAACTGCTCGAGCAGGGCGATCCCCGTTTCGCCGACGTGTCCTCCCGCGTCTTCGGCACCCCGCACGACGTCGACGTCGGCGCGCTGTGCCGCGCCTACCACGTCGACTCCCGTCAGATCGAGGCCGGCGATCTCGCCGGTGCGCTCGACGAGCCGAACGACGGCATCCGGGTGCTGGAGGTGAAAGCCGACCGCTCGACCCTGCGGCAGTTGCACGCCGCGATCCGGGCCGGTTTGTGAGTCTGTACCGGCGGCTGCGCGGCCCGATCATCGCCGCGTTGCCGCGGCGCGAGGCGGGCGTTCCCGACACCATGGAGCGCAAGGTTCTGCGGTGGGCGAAGGCGGCGGTGTGGATCATCATGGGCATCCTGGTGCTTCAGTCGGTTCTGCTGGTCGCCGGAGCGTGGCGCAATGACCGGCAGATCGAACGGCACATCGCCGTCGCGGAGGCCGGGGTGCTCTCGGCCGGGCCGCGCCGCTCCACCATCGAGTTCGTCACACCCGACCGGGTGACCTACCGGCCGGAGTTGGGCGTGCTGTATCCGTCCGAGTTGGCGTCGGGAATGCGCATCTACGTCGAGTACGACCGCAACAACCCCAACCTGGTCCGCGTGAAGGACCGCAACGCGCTGCTGGCGATCATCCCGGCCGCGTCCGTCACGGTGGTGGGCGCGGCGGTGGGCGCGATCATCCTGGCCGGCCTGGTCCGCCTGGAGGGCCGCCTTCAGCGCCGGTCGCGGGTAGCGTCGCAACGGTGAGCCGCGCGTCCCTGGACAAGGATCCCCGCGATGTCGCGTCGATGTTCGATGCCGTGGCGCGCCGCTACGACATCACCAACACCGTGCTGTCCGGCGGCCAGGACCGCGCCTGGCGGCGGGCCACCCGGGAGGCACTCGATCTGCGGCCGGGCGAGGCGGTTCTCGACCTCGCCGCCGGCACGTCGGTGTCGACGTTGGAG
>VEQU01000064.1 GCA_018883075.1 Mycobacterium sp. | reverse complement strand
GCCCAGCACCAGGGCGAGGCCCAGCGAGATCAGGTTGATCTTCGACGCCAGCGACCCGCCGTACTGGGCGCCCGGCGCCAGCACATCGCGCTCTGCGACACCGGCGGTGGTGGCCTGCCCGATCATCGTCTGCGCCGACCCCAGCAGTTCAGAGATGTTGAATCCGTACTTGGCCAGCACCAGCACGGTCATCACCGCGGCGCCGGTGATCAGTAGGACGGCTTTGATGATCTGCACCCAGGTTGTGCCGGCCATCCCCCCGATCAGCACGTACACCATCATCAGAACGCCGACGACGGCGATGACCAGTGACTGCGCGGCGCGGCTCTGCACGTTGAGCAGCAGCGCCACCAGGCCGCCGGCACCGGCCATCTGGGCCAGCAGGTAGAACAGCGACACCGTCAGCGTCGAGGTGGCCGCGGCGAGCCGGACCGGCTTCTGCTTGAGCCGGAAGCTCAGCACGTCGGCCATGGTGAACTTGCCGGTGTTGCGCAGCAGTTCGGCCACCAGCAGCAGCGCCACCAGCCAGGCGACCAGAAACCCGATCGAGTAGAGGAAACCGTCGTAGCCGTAGACGGCGATGGCGCCGGCGATGCCCAGGAAGCTGGCCGCCGACAGGTAGTCGCCGGCGATCGCCACCCCGTTCTGGCGGCCCGAGAAAGCGTGCCCTGCGGTGAAATACTCGGTGGCGTTGGTGTTGCGGCGGCTGACCCGGATCACGATCACCAGGGTCACCACGACGAATAGCGTGAAGATGATGATGTTGACCACCGGGTTGCCGGTGGTGGCGGCCGCGGCCAGATGGCTGATGTTATTCACTCTGCGGTCCAATGCATCTGGTTGCGCAGCGCCTCGGCGCGGGGATCGAGTTCGCGCCCGGCGAAGCGGACGTACAGGCCGGTGATGAGGAAGGTCGTCAGGAACTGGCCGAGGCCGAGCAGCAGTCCGACGTTGATGTTCCCCCACACCTTGGTGGCCATGAAATCGTGGGCGAAAACGCCCAGCAGAACGTAGGTGGCGTACCACACCAGGAAGAACACCGTGGTCGGGAACACGAAGCGGCGGAGCCGGCTGCGCAACTCCTGGAACTCGGGGCTGGCCTGGACCGCGGCGTACTCCTGACGGGGCGGCGGCTCGACGTCGGTAGTGGACAACGCGACTCCTTTTCGATGACGACTGACCGGACGCAGGTCGCCGGATCTTCGCTCTACCAGCGTCCGTGAGGCACGTTGATATGCGGCACGTTGATGTTCGGCACGGAGATGTTCGGAATGGCGTTCGCCACCGCGTTGATGTTCGGCACGTTGAAATTGGTGCACGCCGAAACCCCGGAGGCATTGACGCAGCCTTGAACCTGGGGATTGGCGTTGACGGTTGCCGGGCCCGTGATCGAGGCGGCAAGCACGGCCCCGACAGCGGCAACCGAAGTGAGAATGATCCGTAGCACTCGCATGGCGCTTTCCTTTCGCAGCCCTGATCCGGGGTCTATTGGCAGCGTGTCTCGAAGTCCGCCAGCGGCTGACGAATGCCTTGAAGATCGGCCCTCACTTGAGGGTTGGCGTTCAGGTAGTCCTCCACGTTGCCGCTGAGCATCTCGGGGTCCTGGCCCTTCAGCCCGGTGAAGAACGCGTTGACATCGGGACGTCCGAAGAGGAAGTCCGCGGTTGCATTCGAAACCCCGGCTGAGATTCGTGCCAGATCCGCCGCGGTGCAATTCGGAGCCGGGTCGGCGGCTGCGATCGGGCTGCCGGCACACATAACTGCGCAGCCGGCCGCTCCCGCGGCGACCATACGGACAACAGCACGGACGTTGAGCATCATGCTTGCCTCCTGAGGTGGCGAGTGGGCAGAGCGGGGGACACCGGTGGTGTCGGGACCCGAGTTCAAATGTGGAGCAGACCCTACTCGACGGGCGAACTACGGGTGCCGGATTCACCGCCTCCTTCCGGATAGGCCGGGTCTCTCGATCGTGACGTCGCGCCCCGGCGCCGTAGTTAAATGGAATCCCATGGGCCCGACTTTGCACCTGACCAGCGATGCCGAGGCAGATCGCTTACTTTCGGAGAGTCCGTTCGCCTTGCTTGTGGGGATGTTGCTTGATCAGCAGGTTCCGATGGAGACCGCCTTCGCGGGACCGCTCAAGATCGCCGACCGTCTCGGGGGACTGGATCCGGCCGTCATCGCCGGCTATGACCCCGAGGGGTTCGCAGAGCTCTGCGCCCGGACACCGGCCGTCCATCGGTTCCCGGCGGCCATGGCCAAGCGGATTCAGGATCTCGCCCGCGAGATCGTCGACCATTACGACGCCGACACCGCCGCGCTGTGGACGCGGGGGGAGCCCGACGGGGCTGAGGTGCTGCGCAGGCTGCGCGCCCTGCCGGGATTCGGGGAGCAGAAGGCGAGGATCTTCCTTGCGCTGCTCGGCAAGCAGTACGGGGTGACGCCACGAGGATGGCGTGCCGCCGCCGGGGAGTACGGCAAGGCGGGAATTCATATGTCGGTGGCCGACGTCGTGGACAAAGGATCGCTGGATCAGGTCCGGGCCCACAAGAAGAAGATGAAAGCGGCGGCGAAGAGCGCGAAGGAGAAGAAATGAAAACCCATCTCAACTGCCCGTGCGGCGAGGCGATCCGCGGCAAGGACGAGGACGAACTGGTGGAGCTGGCTCAGAAGCACCTGGCCGAGGCGCACCCCGGGATGGAATACGAGCGCGAACACATCCTCTTCATGGCGTATTGACCCGCCGCGGCCGGCTGCCGGTCACAGGCCGACGGCGGTCTCCAGATCCGATAGCGCCCGGGCGGTCAGCGGGACGAGCGTCTGAATATCGGAGACGACGTCGCGGTCGGCGACGTAACCGACGCTGATCGTATCGGCGTAGGAGCACACCGTCACGTTCAGCGCCATCCCGTCGTACACCGTCGACACCGGGTAGATCTCCTCGACCAGTGCGCCGTTGAAGTACCTCGGCTCACGCGGTCCGGGGACGCTGGAGATCGGGATGTTGAAGCTCGGCGGTATGCCGGTGGCGAAGGGCAACAGCGGCAGCAGGACCGTAGGGCCGATCGCTGGCCCCAACAGCACCAGCATCACCCCGGGCCCGTGGTCGGCGACCCGGTTCTTCACCCCCGACATCGCGGCGCTCACGAGATGCAGTCGCTCTGCAGGGTCGTCGAGGTCGGTGCCCAGCGTGCACAGCCCGAGGCCGAACTGGTTGCCATGACTGTCGGCGGCGGCATTATCGCGGTCGCGCACTGTGACGGGGCAGATCGCCACCAGGGACCGCTGCGGCAACTCGCCGTGTTGCACCAGCCAGCTTCGCAGCGCCCCGGAGATGACGGTCATGACAACGTCGTTGGCGGTGACTCCCGCTGCCTGCTGTACCGCCTGGATCCGCCGTCGCTGAAGGGTGGTGCCCGCGACCGCGCGATGTCCCCCGAGCCTGGTGTTGAACCGGGTCGGGGGTGCGCTGAACGGCACCACGATGGTCTTGTCCACAAGGCTGCCGACGGCGGTGGAGATCTGAGTCCGGATCACCTCGGCGCTCAGACCCAGACCCGCGGACGCGGTCTGCGCGATCCGGCGCAGGGCGGACAGCAGGCCGGGTGGGCGGATGCCGGATGCCGCACCGGAATCGCCCGACGGTGGTCGGGGTTTCGGGGCTTTGGCGGCGTAGAACGGCGCCATCGCGCGCCGGTCCGGATCGGTGCTCAGCGAACCGGCGATCATCTGCAGGCCCGCCACCCCGTCGACCACGATGTGGTGCACCTTGATGTAGAAAGCGAACCGCCCGCCGGGCAATCCGTCGATCAGATAGGCCATCCACAGCGGTTCGGATCGGTCCATGCGCAGCGCGTGCAACTCGGAAACCAGCCGCCACAGGGTCTCGTCGGCCGTGTCATCGCCGACTCCTGGCGCAACCGTGCGGCGCTGGAAGTGGTGACGGATGTCGAGGCGAGCGCTGCCATCGCACGCCGCCACGTCGCGCCATGCCCACATGAACCCGGTGTCGATGCCCCTGTACGGCACCCGGCGCAGCCGGGGATCGACCTCGACGACCGCGGCCAGGGTCTGCTCATAGATCCCGGTGACATAACCGGCGGTGGCATCGGCGTCCAGGCCGGCAGGCGGGCGCAGCACCAACAGTGCCGCGACATGCATTGGGCTGGAAAGCAATTCGGCCGTCAGCATCAACGAGTCGAGTGGATCGAGCAGGTCCACGAATCAAGCCTAGACCTGCGGCCGGTCAGGGAACGACAGACGATCCGATCGTGGGCAGGAAGGTGCATTGCTTGTCCACTGTGGTCACCTGTCCGAAGATCGTCGACATGATGCTGCCCGATCCGGTGTCGACGATGGCGGTCAGCGTCGTGGGTCCCTGCGGATTGATCAACGGGTTCGGCCGCAGCGTGGCGCTGCCGGATCGTCCGGTGGTGAGATTGACCCATGTCACGTTCAGCGGCAGTTTCTGCTCGGCGGCCGGAGCGGGGGTGCCTACGGCGGTGAACACGTAGGCGGTCTGTCCCGGTCCCGGTCCCGGCGCGGGGATCTTCGCCGGACCGGCCACCGAGAGCGCGGTGGCGATGACGTTCCCGCCATCGGAGAGACAACCGCTGCTGATCGAGGGATACATGAACTCCTGTGTCGGCGGGCTGTTCGGGTCGAATGACGGCGCGGCCGTCGGCGCCGGCGAGGGAGCCGGTGCCGGACCCGGAACCGCCAGTGCAGCGGCCTCCGGGGCGGCCACCGGTGCGGCCGCCACCGGCGCGGCGGCAGGCACGGCGGCCGGCGCTTCCAGGGGCGCTGCGACCGGCGCGGCGGCCGGCGAGGGCACCTCGGGCATCACCTCGGGGGCCGGGCCCACCGCGTTGGCCGGGTTGATGCCGGCGGGCAGGTGTGCCTCGGTCCCGGGCACCGCGCCGGCGGCGGGGATATGAGGCTGCAACGGAACCGGGCCGTTGCCGGACCCGGGCGTCAACAACGGGTTGGCGCCGTGCACCGGTCCGGCCTGCTGGGTGACTGCCGCGGACGGAGCGGAGGGGATGGTCAGTGACGGACCGGCGGCCCCGCCTTCCTGAACGAACCGGGTCACCGCCTGCGCAAGCGACAGAGAACCTTCCGGCGTGGCGGCGTTACCCGCCAGCTGCGAGGCCGCCGCCAGCAGCAGGCTCTGCGCCGATCCTGGGTCGGCAGCAGCCTGCTGAACCACCGGGCCGAGGCTCTGCACGGCCTCGAGCCCGGGCAGCTGGCCCGGATCCAGCGGGATGGTCGGGTCGGCCTGTGCAACCGGGCACGCGGCCAGGCCCACCGCCAGAGTGGTCAGGCCGGCAAGCAGCCGGGACGCGGTCTGCGACACGGGTCGACTCCGTTTCGGATCGGCGAATCAGGGCGGTGATCAGGCCAGGGCGTTGATCAGGGGAGGGCGTTGATCAGCGGCATCGAGCCGGTGCCGTTGGCGCCAGGGGCGACCGGCAGCAGCGGAACGGTGCCGGGGGTAACCGGCAGCAGTGGAACGGCGCCAGCCGGCGCGGGTGCCACGGGAGCCGTCAGCGGGTCCATGGCCGGAGCGATCGGAGCGGACGGGGCGATGCCGAGGGCGTTGCCGATCTGCAGCGGGGCTGGCGCCAGGTTGACCAGATTGGCCGGCACGCCGAACTGGGTGAGCAGCGGAACCAGGCCCGTGCTGGGAACCCCCGCCACCGGGTCGGCCACCGGCGCGGTCGCCGGAGCGCCCGGGATCGGTGACACCGGCAGCGTCGCCGGCGCCGGACCGCCGATCGCCGACGAGGCGCCGCTCAGAGCGGTGGCCGCGCTCTGCAGCACGGCTCCCACGCTGGCGGGGTTGGTGGCGAACTGCTGAAGCATGGTCAGCGCCGGCACCGCGGGCACGGCCGGCGGCGCGGCGGGCTCGGCGGCGGCGGACGCACTCAGCGCCACAGCGGCCGAGCACAGCCCGAGAGCTGCGAATGTGGCGCCAAAAGCGTTGGCGGCGAACGATTTTGCAAACCGTGACATGGTGGTTCCAATCCCTCGGGTGGTCGGCTGTCCCTGACGCTAGGACGTTGTGGGAGTGAACCGGAGTGACACGTGTGGCGGTTACTCAACCGTTACGGGAGCGATGGCGGGCGGTGACTCTAGAGTCGCTGTCGTGCCCATCGCCACCCGACTGGCGCCGCTGCTGCTGGTCGTCAGCGTGGCCGCGCGTCTGGCGTGGACGTATCTGGCGCCGAACGGGGCCAACTTCGTGGACCTGCACGTGTATCTCGGTGGTGCGGCCGCTCTCGATCAGCCGGGCACGCTCTACTCCTATGTCTACTCCGAGCAGACCCCGGACTTCCCGCTGCCGTTCACCTACCCGCCGTTCGCCGCGCTAGTCTTCTACCCGCTGACCAGGCTGCCGTTCCCGGTGGTGGCGTTCTGCTGGCAGGTGGCGACTATCGCCGCCCTGTACGGGGTGGTGCGACTGAGCCAGCGGCTGATCGGAACCGCCGCCGGAACCGGACACCGGCAGGCCATGGCGTGGACGGCGCTGGCGATCTGGCTCGAACCCCTGCGCAGCACCTTCGACTACGGGCAGATCAACGTGATCCTGGTGCTGGCCGTCCTGGCGGCGGCTCTCAGCACGCGGTGGTGGATCTCCGGTCTGCTCGTCGGCCTGGCCGCGGGTGTGAAACTGACGCCCGCGGTCAGCGGCCTGTACTTCCTGGGGATGCGGCGCTGGCGCACAGTGGCGTTCTCCGCCGCGGTGTTCGCCGGGACCGTCGCGCTGTCGGTGGCGGTGGTCGGCGAGCAGGCGCGCTACTACTTCACCGACCTGCTCGGCGACGCCGGACGGGTGGGTCCGGTCGGCACCTCGTTCAACCAGTCCTGGCGCGGCGGGATCTCCCGCATCCTGGGCTACGACGCCGGCTACGGACCGATCGTTCTCGCCGGCCTAGCCGTCACCGCGGTGCTGGCGGTACTGGCCTGGCGGGCGCTGTCCGGCGACAGGCTCGGCTGCCTGCTGGTGGTCGCGCTGTTCGGCCTGCTGCTCTCACCGATCTCGTGGACCCACCATTGGGTGTGGGTGGTGCCGCTGCTGATCTGGCTGTTCACCGGGCCTTGGCGGGCGCGTCCGGGCGCCCGTGTGCTCGGTTCGGCGTGGCTGGTGCTGACGATCGTCGGCGTACCGTGGCTGCTGAGCTTCGCCCAGCCCACCATCTGGGAGATCGGCCGGCCGTGGTACCTGGCGTGGGCCGGATTGGTCTACATCGTTGCGACGCTGGCCACCCTGGCCTGGATCGCCGTCAGCGGCCGCCGGGCAGGTCCGCGATCGCCGCGTTGATCGCGCCGGCCAACTCCACATCCTTGTCGGTGATCCCGCCTTCGGAATGGGTGACGAGCACGAAAGTAACTGTGCGCCAGCGGATGTCGATATCGGGATGGTGATCGGCCCGCTCCGCCAGCTCCGCTACCCGCCGGACGCCTTCGATCCCGTCCAGAAACGACCCGAAGGTCACCGATCGTCGCAGAGCGCCGTCGGCCCGCTGCCATCCATCGAGTGACGCCGCGGCGGCGTCTACTTGCTCATCGCTGAGTACGGCCATGTCGAAACCGTATACCGTCACACGCCATGGGTCCGCAGGTCGTCGTCGCCGGTGCGCTGGTCCGTGGGTCGGCAGTCCTGCTCGCTCAGCGCCGGCGCCCGCCTGAACTTGCCGGCCTGTGGGAACTGCCGGGCGGCAAGGTGGGCCCGGGGGAGACCGAGACCGCCGCCCTGGCGCGTGAATTGCGTGAGGAGTTGGGGGTGGAGGTCCGCGTCGGCGGACGCGTCGGACCCGACGTCGCCGTCGGCGAGACGATAGTGCTGCGCGCCTATCGGGTGACCCAGACGGGCGGGTTGCTGCACAACCACGACCACGGCGCACTGCGCTGGGTGGAGGCCGACGATCTTGCCGATGTCGACTGGGTGCCGGCCGACCGCGCGTGGCTCGCTGATCTGAGCGACCTGCTGGCCGGCAATCTATAGCGAAACCCAATTCCGGTTACTAGAATCGCAGGAGTGATGGATGCCGGGATCGCGCGGCCCGATATCGACCTGACCGACGGACGCTTCTACGCCGACGCGGACGCCAGGGCTGCCTACCGATGGATGCGGGTGAATGAGCCGGTGTTCCGCGATCGCAACGGCCTGGCGGCCGTCGCCACCCATCGCGCGCTGATCGACGCCGAGCGGGCACCCGAGCTGTTCTCCAATGCGGGCGGCATCCGGCCCACCAGCCCGGTGCTGCCGTACATGATCGACATGGACGATCCGGCGCACCTGCTGCGGCGCAAGCTCGTCAACGCGGGCTTCACCCGAAAGAGCGTGCGCGATCGGGCTGAATCCATTGCGGCGCTGTGCGATACGCTGATCGACGCGATTTGTGAGCGCGGCGAGTGTGACTTCGTCCGTGACCTTGCCGCCCCGCTTCCGATGGCCGTGATCGGCGATATGCTCGGTGTGGCGCCGGCCGATCGCGCGACCCTGCTGGCGTGGAGCGACGACATGGTGGTCGCGCTGACGTCCTCGGCCTCCGAGGAGATCAGGGCCGCGGCGGTGGAGTCGTTGAGCGCCTACGCGACCTTCATGCAGGAGATGATCGCCGCGCGCCGGCGCGAGCCCGCCGAGGATCTGGTCAGCGTCCTGATCAACGCCGATGTCGGGGGCGAGAAGCTGACCGATGACCAGATCGTCTACGAGACCCTGCTCATCCTGATCGGTGGGGACGAGACCACCCGACACACTCTCTCCGGGGGGATCGAACAACTGTTGCGCCAACCCGAGCAATGGGCCGCGCTGCACAGCGATCCCGCGATGACCGATGGTGCGGTCGAGGAGATGTTGCGCTGGACCACCCCCATCAAGAACATGTGCCGCACTCTCGTGGCGGACACCGAGTTCCATGGCACCGCGCTTCGCGAGGGCGAGAAGGTTCTGCTGCTGTTCGAGTCGGCCAACTTCGACGAGGAGGTTTTCGGCGACCCCGAGATCTTCCGCATCGACCGCAAACCGAACAACCACGTGACGTTCGGATTCGGCACCCATTTCTGTCTGGGCAATCAACTGGCCCGCCTCGAGATCGCCGCCATGACCCGCCGCGTGCTGGACCGGATGGTTGATCTGGAACTGGCCACAGACGCCGAACTGCCCCTGCGTCCCGCCAACTTCGTCTCGGGGCTTGAAACCATGCCGGTTCGGTTCCGTCCCAGCTCACCGCTGCGCCTCTGACGACTCGTTTTCCTAAACGCGGGTTCGCGCTGCGACAATCACCGGCGTGAGTACCCCGGCCGGCATCACCCGTTTCCGCAATGTCGCCATCGTCGCGCACGTTGACCACGGAAAGACCACGCTCGTCGACGCCATGCTGCGGCAGTCCGGGGCCCTGACCCACCGCGGTGACGACGCGATAGAGCGCCTGATGGACTCCGGTGACCTGGAGAAGGAAAAGGGCATCACCATCCTGGCGAAGAACACCGCGGTGCACCGGCGCCACCCCGACGGCACGGTCACCGTCATCAACGTCATCGACACACCCGGCCACGCCGACTTCGGCGGCGAGGTGGAGCGCGGTCTGTCCATGGTGGACGGGGTGCTGCTGCTCGTCGATGCCTCCGAGGGGCCGCTGCCGCAGACTCGCTTCGTGCTGCGCAAGGCGCTGAGCGCGCATCTGCCGGTGATTCTGGTGGTCAACAAGACCGACCGCCCGGACGCCCGCATCGACGAGGTGGTCCACGAGAGCCACGACCTGCTCCTTGACGTCGCCTCCGATCTGGACGCCGAGGCCCAGGAGGCGGCCGAACGCGCTCTCGGCCTGCCCACCCTGTTCGCCTCCGGGCGCGCCGGGATCGCAAGTACCACTCAGCCCGCCAACGGCGAGAACCCCGACGGTGAGAATCTCGATCCGCTCTTCGACGTTCTGCTCGAGCACATCCCGCCGCCCACAGGGGATCCGGAGGCACCGCTGCAGGCTCTCGTCACCAACCTCGACGCGTCGGCGTTCCTCGGGCGGCTGGCGCTGATCCGCATCTACAACGGGAAGCTGCGCAAGGGGCAGCAGGTGGCCTGGATGCGGGAGGTCGACGGGGTGCCGGTGATCGCGCCGGCGAAGATCACCGAACTGCTGAGCACCGTGGGTGTCGAACGCAACCCGACCGAGGAGGCCGTCGCCGGCGACATCGTCGCCGTCGCGGGTATGCCCGAGATCATGATCGGCGACACCCTCGCCGACCCGGACCACGCGCACGCGCTGCCGCGGATCACCGTCGACGAACCGGCCATCTCGGTGACCATCGGAACCAACACCTCGCCGCTGGCCGGCAAGGTCTCCGGCCACAAGCTGACCGCGCGGATGGTCAAGTCCCGGCTGGAGAGCGAACTCGTCGGCAACGTCTCCATCCGCGTGGTGGATATCGGCCGCCCCGACGCCTGGGAGGTGCAGGGCCGTGGCGAACTGGCGCTGGCTGTCCTCGTCGAGCAGATGCGCCGGGAGGGCTTCGAGCTGACTGTCGGCAAGCCGCAGGTGGTGACCCGCACCATCGACGGCAAGCTGCACGAGCCGTTCGAGGCGATGACCATCGATTGCCCCGAGGAGTTCGTCGGCGCCGTCACCCAACTGATGGCCGCTCGCAAGGGCCGGATGGAACAGATGACCAACCACGCCGCCGGCTGGGTGCGGATGGACTTCGTCGTGCCCAGCCGCGGACTCATCGGCTTTCGCACCGACTTCCTGACGCTGACCCGCGGCACCGGGATCGCCAACGCCGTATTCGACGGATACCGCGCCTGGGCGGGCGAGATCCGCGCCCGCCACACCGGGTCGCTGGTGAGTGACCGTAGCGGTTCGGTGACACCGTTCGCGATGATTCAACTCGCCGACCGCGGCACCTTCTTCGTCGAACCGGGCGACGACACCTATGAGGGTCAGGTCGTCGGGATCAATCCGCGCGCGGAGGATCTCGACGTGAACGTGACCCGCGAGAAGAAACTGACCAATATGCGCAGCTCGACCGCCGACGTGATGGAGACGCTGGCGCGTCCGATGGAACTCGACCTCGAGCAGGCCATGGAGTTCTGCGCCGCCGACGAATGTGTCGAGGTGACGCCGGAGATCGTCCGGGTGCGCAAGGTCGAACTCGACGCCACGATGCGGGCTCGCAACCGCTCACGCGCCAAGGCTGCGAAGGCCTGAGCGCACGGCCGATACCCTGAGCAGCGTGCCGATGAGACCGCGCAGGCAGCGAACCGCCGGCGCGTTGTCGTCGGTGCTGATCACGGTCGGCTGCACGGTGAACCCGCCGCCGGCCCCGCAGAGCACCGAGACCTCCGCTCCGCCGGCGCCGGCGGTGAAGGCAGCCCAGATCATCGTCGGGATCGACTCCATCGGCCCAGGCTTCAATCCGCACCTGCTCAGCGACCAGTCGCCGGTCAACGCCGCGATCAGCGCGCTGGTGCTGCCGAGTTCGCACCGGCCGATACCCGATCCGGCCTCGCCCACCGGATCGCGGTGGGAGATGGATCCCACCCTGCTGGTCTCGGCCGAGGTGACGAGCAACAGTCCGTTCACCGTCACCTACAAGATCCGTCCCGAGGCCGCCTGGACCGACAACGCGCCGATCGCAGCCGACGACTTCTGGTACCTGTGGCGCCAGATGGTCGCTCAACCGGGCGTTGTCGATCCGGCCGGCTACGACCTCATCACCGGCGTGCAATCCGTCGACGGTGGCAAGACCGCGGTGGTGAGCTTCTCCCAGCCCTACCCGGCCTGGCGCGAACTGTTCAACAACCTGCTACCGGGCCACCTCGTCAAAGACGTCCCGGGCGGCTTCCCCGCCGGCCTGGCACGCGCGCTGCCGGTGACCGGCGGCCGGTTCCGGGTGGAAACCATCGACCCGCAACGCGACGAGATCCTGCTCGCCCGTAACGACCGGTTCTGGGGACCGCCGGCCAAACCGGACCAGGTGCTGTTCCGCCGGGCCGGCGCGCCGGCCGCACTCGCCGACTCGATCCGCAACGGCGACACCCAGGTCGCCCAGGTGCACGGCGGCGCGGCGGCATTCGCTCAACTCTCGGCGATCCCCGACGTGCGCACCGGGCGGCTACTGACTCCGCGCACCCTGTCATTGACGCTGCGGGCGCAACTGCCCAAACTCTCCGATCCGCTTGTGCGCCAAGGAATCCTGGGCCTGTTGGACGTGGAGTTGCTGGCTGCCGTCGGTGCGGGCAGCGACAACTCCCTGACCTTGGATCAGGCCTTGGTTCCTGCGCCCAGCGATCCCGGTTACCGGGCCACCGCGTCGCCGCCGATGGCAACCGAGGGTGCGCTGGGGCTGTTCGCCGAGGCCGGATACCAGGTGGATCGCGCCTCGGGTGAGTCGGCGACTGCCGCGCCGACGGCGTTGCCGGCGACCACCCGGGGCCGGATCAGCCGCGACGGCCAGACCCTGACGCTGGTGATCGGCGCCGCGGCCAACGATCCGAACTCGGTGGCGGTGGCCAACACCGCGGCCGATCAACTGCGCGGTGCGGGTATCGCCGCCAGCGTCCTGGCTCTGGATCCGCCGGTGCTCTACGGATCCGCCCTGGCCGCCAACCGGGTGGACGCCATCGTCGGTTGGCACGCCGCCGGGGGTGATCTGGCCACCGCCTTGGCCTCCCGGTTCGGCTGTCCGGCGCTGGAGGCGGTTCCG
>VEQU01000063.1 GCA_018883075.1 Mycobacterium sp. | reverse complement strand
GGGCAGCGTCGGCAGCGGCGCGCCCGCCGCACTCGTCGGCGCGGTGGGCGGGGCCACCACGGTGGTCTCCCGCGATGAATTGCTCACCACCACCAGGGCGACCACCAGCGCGGCGACCACGACCACGGCCGCGCCGGCGGCGATCCACAGCCAGCGCGGAGACTTCGGCGGAGGGGGTGGCGGCGGGGGCTGCCAGTACGGCGGGATCGGTTGGGTGGGCGGTGGGTAGTAGGGCGGTGACCAGTACTGATCCGAGTACGCAGGATCGGTGTTGGGCCAATCACGCGGTTCGCTCATGCCGACCTCACGCGGGCAAGGCTACCTGCGCCCGGTCAGGCCGCGCGAGTGGTTAATCTCGACTGACCCGTCCACTGGTCCTCACCTACCGAAAGACCACCACCCGATGGCAGCACCCGCCGAAAACCGAGATGCGCACCGCGCACTCGTCGCCGAGTTGCGGGCCAAGCTCGCGGCCGCGGCTCTGGGCGGGCCCGAACACGCCCGCGAACGCCACACCGGCCGCGGCAAGCTGCTCCCGCGCGACCGGGTCGATGGTCTGCTCGATCCCGGGAGCCCGTTTCTGGAGATCGCACCGCTGGCCGCCGACGGCTTGTACGACGACGACTGTCCGGCCGCGGGAATCATCACCGGCATCGGACGGGTCGCGGGGCGCGAGTGCATGATCGTCGCCAACGATGCGACGGTGAAGGGCGGCACCTACTACCCGGTGACGGTGAAGAAGCACTTGCGCGCACAGGAGATCGCCGCACAGAACCGGTTGCCCTGCATCTACCTGGTGGACTCCGGCGGCGCGTTCCTGCCCCGCCAGGATGAGGTGTTCCCTGACCGCGATCACTTCGGTCGGATCTTCTACAACCAGGCGAACCTCAGCGCGGCCGGTATTCCGCAGATCGCCGCTGTGATGGGCTCGTGCACCGCCGGCGGGGCATACGTGCCCGCGATGAGCGACGAGACCGTCATCGTCGCCAACCAGGGCACGATCTTCCTTGGCGGCCCGCCGCTGGTGAAGGCCGCCACCGGCGAGATCGTCACGGCCGAGGAACTCGGCGGGGGAGACCTGCACGCAAAGACCTCCGGCGTGGTCGATCACCTCGCCCGCGACGACCGCGACGCATTGCGCATCGTCCGCGACATCGTCGCCACCCTGGGTCCGGCCCAGCCGCCGCCGTGGGATGTGGCGCCCGTTCGCGATCCCATCGCCGATGCAGGCGAGCTCTATGACGTCGTCCCGGTGGATCTGCGGACCGGATACGACGTGCACGAGGTGATCACCCGAATCGTCGACGGCGGCGAGTTCGCCGAGTTCAAGGCCGAATACGGCACCACACTGGTCACTGGATTCGCCCGCATCCACGGCCACCCGGTCGGCATCGTCGCCAACAACGGGGTGCTGTTCGGCGAATCCGCCCTCAAGGGAGCGCACTTCATCCAACTCTGCGACAAGCGCTCCGTGCCGCTGGTGTTCCTGCAGAACATCACCGGATTCATGGTCGGCCGTGACTACGAGGCCTCCGGTATCGCCAAGCACGGCGCCAAGATGGTCACCGCGGTGGCCTGCGCGCGGGTACCCAAGCTCACCGTTGTGATCGGCGGCTCCTACGGGGCGGGGAACTACTCGATGTGCGGACGCTCCTACTCGCCGCGATTCCTCTGGATGTGGCCCAATGCTCGCATCTCGGTGATGGGCGGCGAGCAGGCCGCCTCCGTGCTGGCGACGGTGCGCGGCGACATGACGCCCGAGCAGGCCGAGGAGTTCAAGGCCCCGATCCGCGCGCAGTACGAACACCAGGGCAATCCCTACTACTCCACCGCGCGCCTGTGGGATGACGGTGTGATCGACCCCGCCGACACCCGAACGGTTCTCGGACTGGCGCTTTCGGTGTGCGGCAACGCCCCGCTCGACCCGGTCTCCTACGGCGTCTTCCGGATGTGACGATGGATCAGCGCCCGTTCGCAAGCGTTCTCGTCGCCAATCGCGGCGAGATCGCCGTGCGCGTCATCCGCTCACTGCGCGCCATGGGAATCCGGTCCGTGGCGGTGTACAGCGACGCCGACGCCGGAGCCCGCCACGTCGCCGACGCCGATGTGGCGGTGCGGATCGGACCGGCACCGGCGCGGCAGAGCTATCTGGACATCGACGCCGTGGTGGCTGCCGCGGTGCGCACCGGTGCGCAGGCCGTCCACCCCGGTTACGGCTTTCTGTCCGAGAACGCGGCGTTCGCCACCGCACTCGAGGCTGCCGGGGTGGCGTTCATCGGGCCGCCCGCGGGGGCGATCCGCACGATGGGCGACAAGATCGCCGCCAAGGCGACGGTGTCGGCCTTCGGGGTTCCGGTGGTGCCCGGTGTCGCCCGGCCCGGACTCTCCGACGCCGACCTCATCGCCGCCGCAACCGATATCGGATATCCCATCCTGGTCAAACCGTCGGCGGGTGGCGGCGGCAAGGGTATGCGGCGTGTCGACGAATCGGCGGAGCTGCCCGCGGCGCTCGCGGCGTCACGGCGTGAGGCGGCCGCCGCGTTCGGTGACGACACCCTGTTCCTCGAGCGATTCGTGTTGCGCCCCAGGCATATCGAGGTCCAGGTGCTTGCCGACGCGTATGGCGCGGTGGTGCACCTCGGCGAACGGGAATGCAGCCTTCAGCGCCGCCATCAGAAGGTGATCGAGGAGGCGCCCTCGCCGCTGCTCGACGCCCAGACGCGCGCGCGGATCGGCGCGGCCGCCTGCGATACCGCCCGCAGTGTCGACTACCGCGGCGCCGGCACAGTCGAGTTCATCGTCTCCGGCGACCGCCCCGACGAGTTCTTCTTCATGGAGATGAACACCCGCCTTCAGGTCGAGCATCCGGTGACCGAGATGGTCACCGGAATCGACCTGGTGGCGTGGCAGGTCCGGATCGCCGCCGGTGAGCCGCTGTCGCTGAGCCAGGACCAGATCACCCTGCGCGGCCACGCCGTCGAGGCGCGGGTATACGCCGAGGATCCGGCCGCCGGCTTTCTGCCGACCGGCGGCCCGGTGCTCGCGGTGACCGAACCGGTCGGCGCCGGTGTCCGGGTGGATTCCGGGCTGTCGGCCGGGATGACCATTGGCAGCGACTACGACCCGATGCTGGCCAAAGTGATCGCTCACGGCGGCGACCGTGCGGAGGCGTTGCGCCGTCTCGACGAGGCGCTGGGGCGCACGGCCGTTCTCGGCGTCGGCACCAATGTGGACTTCCTGCGCTCCGTGCTGGCCGATGGCGACGTCCGCGCCGGCCGGCTGGACACCGCCCTGCTCGAGCGGCTCGATTACCGCGCACCCGATCCCGGCGACGACGTTCTGATCGCCGCCTCGGCCGCCCGTTGGCTGGGTCGCTGGCCCGCACGTCCGGCCGACCCGTGGGATGTGCCGTCCGGATGGCGACTCGGCCGCCATGCTCCCACCACTGTCCGCCTGCGCTGCGGTGAGCGCACCGAGCACGTCCACATCACCGGAACACCCGGTGATGCGCAGGTGCGGATCGAGGACGGCCCGGCCCGGTCGCTGAGTGCCCGGCTGGACGGCGCCGACATGGTGGTCGCGATCGACGGCCTGCGCCGGCATTACACCGTCGCTGCCGACGGCCACCGGATCTGGCTCGCCGGGGACGGCCGTACCGTGCTGGCCGAGGAGGTCCGTGAGGCGCCGGTACGTGCCGGCGATGAGCACAGCGGCGACGCCGAACTCACCAGCCCCATGCCCGGTTCGGTGGTGGCGGTGAACGTGGCCGACGGCGATACGGTGGAGGCGGGGACGGTGGTCGTCGCGGTCGAGGCGATGAAGATGGAGCATTCGCTTCGCGCCCCGGTCACGGGCGCCGTGAAGCTTCTCGTCGCGGTGGGCGAGCAGGTCACACTCGGTCAGTCGCTGGCCGTGATCAACACGGAAGGTGCGGATTGATGACTGAATTCCTCTCGACGGGAACACTTCCCGACGAATACCAGCAACTGGCCAAGAGCGTGCGAGACTTCGCCCGCGAGGTCGTCGCTCCGGTATCGGCCAAGCACGACGCAGAGCACTCCTTCCCCTATGAGGTGGTCGCCGGCTTGGCCCAGATGGGTCTGTTCGGCCTGCCGTTCCCGGAGGAGTACGGCGGCATGGGCGGCGACTACTTCGCGCTCTGCCTCGCCCTGGAGGAACTCGGCAAGGTCGACCAGAGCGTGGCGATCACCCTGGAGGCCGGTGTGTCGCTGGGCGCCATGCCGGTCTACCGATTCGGCACCGAGGCGCAGAAGCAGCAGTGGCTGCCCATGCTCACCAGCGGCGCGGCACTGGGCGCGTTCGGACTGACCGAGGCCGGCGGCGGGACCGACGCCGGCGCCACCAAGACCACCGCACGCCTCGACGGCGGCCAGTGGGTGATCAACGGCACCAAGGCGTTCATCACCAACTCCGGCACCGACATCACCCGTCTGGTCACCGTCACCGCCGTCACCGCAACGACGGGCGATAAGCGGGAGATCTCGTCGATCCTGGTTCCGGTGCCCACGCCCGGGTTCACCGCGGAACCGGCCTATGACAAGGTGGGCTGGAATGCCTCCGACACCCATCCGCTGACTTTCGATGACGTCCGCGTGCCGCAGGAGAACCTGCTCGGCGAACGCGGTCGCGGGTACGCCAACTTCCTGCAGATCCTCGACGAGGGCCGGATTGCGATCGCGGCCCTGGCGGTCGGTGTGGCGCAGGGATGTGTGGACGAGAGCGTGAAGTACGCCAAGGAGCGCTCAGCGTTCGGCCAGGCGATTGGGCGGTACCAGGCCATCGAGTTCAAGATCGCGCGCATGGAGGCCCGTGCGCATGCTGCACGCACCGCCTACTACGACGCCGCGGCACTGATGCTCGCGGGCAAGCCGTTCAAGAAGCAGGCCGCGATCGCCAAACTCCTCGCCAGTGAGGCCGCCATGGACAACGCCCGCGATGCCACTCAGATTCACGGCGGGTACGGCTTCATGAACGAATATCCGGTGGCGCGGCACTACCGCGACAGCAAGATCCTCGAAATCGGCGAGGGCACAACCGAAGTCCAGCTGATGCTGATCGCCCGCGAGATCGGTGTGAGCTAGCGCTCAGGATTGCGGGTAGGGCGCCCAGCGACGGTTGTAGCCCAATTGGCGCTCGGCGATCTGGGCGGCGCGCTCGTCCTCGGTGACGTAGACCGTGGTGGGGGGCAGGACGCTGCCCAACTGGGTCAGCGACACCACGGCGGTCTCGACAGTCGGCGCCTTGTCCGATGTCGGGTCGAAGTCCTGGAACCGCATCGAGATGGTGCCCTGGTTGAGTCCGTCGGTGGACACCCAGTTCGCCACGCCGGGATCGGTGGGGGAGACGACGAACGTGTAGGTGCCGTCCGGGTTGGCGATCGCTTGATCCGTGTTGAGGCTCGACGGGGTGTCCCAATAGTTCCCGGTGATCGTCCACAGATCGGTGACCGGCAGGTTGAAGTAGCGCGCCTTGCCAGGATCGACGGTGACCACCAGGGCCTGATCGTCGGTGAGCGAGAAGTATCCCGCACTTTGCACCTGGGTCGACAGGAACTCCGCGTTGCGGGCCGGGTCGGACATCGTATTCGGTTGGCGCAGTTGCCCGGTCGCCGAATCGGTGGTCGCCACTCCCATGTACCGGTTCTCGCCGCTGATCCCCAGCAGCAGCATGATGATGGCGGTTTCGATCGTCTGCACCGGACGGGCGGTGGGCAACGGCGGTATCAGGGACACCAGCGCGGTCAACAGCGGATCGCTCGCAATCAGCGGGCCGAGACCGGGGATCGCGAATCCGCCGATCTGAGCGAACAGGCTCGGCGGCGGCCCGCTGACCCGCAGCACCGATAGCGTCATCGGTGGCTGAGTGTTCCAGTCCGTCAAGGTGTTGCGGGTGGTGATCAGCGTTGTGCCGGGCACCAGTTGCAGGTGGTTGCGCTGGCCGGGGGCCGCAGGCGCCGAACTGGCGGTGATGCTGAACGATCCGTCCGGGTTGATCAGCATGTCGCGGCCGTTGAGATTGTCGGCGGTGATGCCACTGAGACCAGTCAGCACGCTGAAGTTGGTGTCGGCCGGCAGTTCCTTGCCGGCGGAGAGATCGAAGCGGCCCGAGATGACGTAGGAGGAGGTGCTGTTCACCCCGATGAACCGGTAAATGGTGTCGGGGTTGTCGTACCAGATCCGTGACCCGGCGAACTCCTGCAGATACCAGTCGTGCGGCGGAGCCACCTGCTGGATCACGGTGGGGTTCATCGAATCGAGCAACTGGACCGCCAGCACCGCCTGCGTTGCGTACTCGGTGACGGCCTGGTCGAGGCGGGCGAGGTTCTCCGCGTCGGGACCGCCGATCATCGAGTAGTTGCGGTACGCGGCGAGCAGCCACCCGGCCTTGAGGATCTCGGCGGCCACCCGGTTCAGTGGCGCCTGCCGTATCGAGGTGGCCAGGCTCTCGGCGCGGAGTTGGTCGCTGTTGCCCAGCACGCTGTCCGGGATCGGTGGTCCCGGGTTCTCCAGGACGGTCACGCGGGTGCCGGCGGTGTGGCCGGCGTTGGGCGCCAGCAGCGTGGACAGTCCGTGCCAGTGTTGCGGGTTGTCCGGCCGGTCGTCGGCCAGGACGCTGAAGGTGTCCGTGCCGCCGAGTGCGGCGAAGCCCGGGTCGGGCGTGTAGGTGAACGTCCCGTCGGGGGCGATATCGACCGACCCCTGCTTGGGCGGGCCGCTGACGGTGTAGGTGAGTGGGAATCCGTTGGCCTGGTAAGGGTTCAGGGTCCCGGTGATCACTCCACCGGGCCCTTGGACGTTCTGAGCGGCGTTGTACGCGAGGGTGGGGGTGCGGGCGAAAAACGTGGAGCCCACGCTCTGTGCCTGTGATCGCGCGACGGCCTGGGTGGTCTTGGCTTGCTGGAGGCCCGTGTCTTTAGGGGCCTTATGTGGCGCGGTCCGCGGTCCCGGTTGGGCAGCGGCCGATCTTTCGCCCTGATTGCCGGTCCGGGCGTCGGCTCGCGCGTCGGTGTCCGCGGAGGCGACACCGGCCGCGATGACGGCGCCGACGCCGAGGGCGAACGCCAACGCGCCGACCCGACCGACGGGCAGTGCGACAAAAGGCACTGTGGTGCGGATCACAGCCTTGACTCTAGGCGACCCCGGTTTTGTCAGGGGGGCACCCTACAATCGAAAATATGTTCGAAGAGCTGCTGGCGGTCGACCCCGGCGCGGACGAGTCCGCGCTGGTCGACGGCATCGCGGCGCTGGAGCGGCTCAAGGCAGCCGCAGCCGCCGCCCAGGCCCGCCTCGCCGTCGCACTCGACACCGCCCGGCGCGCCGCCGAAGCCACCGCCGGTATGCCCGCGGCCCGCCGGGGGCGCGGGGTGGCTGCCGAGGTCGCATTGGCCCGGCGGGAGTCGCCCGCGCGCGGGGGTCGCCACCTCGGCTTCGCCAAGGCGCTCGTCTGCGAGATGCCCCGCACCCTCGCCGCACTGGAAGCCGGCGCGCTGTCCGAATGGCGCGCCACCATCCTGGTGCGCGAGTCGGCCTGCCTCGATGTGGAGGATCGGGCCCGGCTCGATAACGAACTCTGCTCTGACACCACCCGGCTCGACGGCATGGGCGACGCAGCACTCGCCGCGGCCGCGAAGGCCATCGCCTACCGGCTCGACCCGCACGCCGTCGTCGACCGTGCGACTTGCGCCGAGCGGGACCGCACGGTCACCATCCGGCCGGCGCCGGACACCATGACGTATCTGACGGCACTGCTGCCGATGGCCCAGGGAGTCTCGGTCTACGCGGCGCTCAAACGGGCGGCTGATCTCTGCGGCGACGGGCGGCCGCGAGGGCAGGTCATGGCGGACACCCTGATCGAAAGGGTCACCGGAAGACCGGCGGATCAGGCGGTTCCGGTCGCCGTCAATCTTGTCCTCTCCGACCAGGCGCTGCTCGGGGTGGAGAACGCACCCGCCGTCGTCGCCGGCTACGGCACCGTCCCCTCGGCCATCGCGCAGCAACTCATCGCGTGCGCGGTCGCCGACGGTGCGTCATCGGCAAGCCTTCGCCGCCTGTACGCCAGTCCTGCTTCCGGTGCGCTGGTGGCGATGGAGTCGCGCGCGCGGATGTTCCCCAAGGGTCTGGCCGAGTTCATCGGGCTTCGCGATCAGCGGTGCCGCACACCGTACTGCGACGCACCCATCCGGCACCGGGACCACGCCAGGCCGCACCGGCGCGGCGGTGCGACGAGCGCGGCGAACGGACTCGGGCTGTGCGAGCGGTGCAACTACACCAAAGAAGCACCCGGGTGGTGGGTCTGCGCCGGAAGCGACAGAAAGCAAAGACATTCCGCGCAATTCACCACCCCGACCGGATCGCACCACCACTCGATGGCGCCTCCAGCGCCCGGTACACCGCCACGGCCGATGACGGAGATCGAAATCTGGCTCAACAACAAACTGTTGCCGGTGGCCTGATCGTCACCTGCGCTGCGCGGCGGCCAGTCGCGCCTTGAATTCGGGGGATTCGATCGAGGTTGCCTGCGGCCCGAGCTCGATGTCCTTGGCTGCTGCGTGGTGATCGGTGTCGATGAAACCCGGGATCGCGGTGGCGCGCATCGATGCCTTGGTGGCCAGCACCACCTCGCGCGGGGCGGCCGCGGGGCCGGTGGCCATCTCCAGCGCGGCGGCCACCGGATCATCGGCCACCTCCAGTGCGAGGCCGTGGCGCACCGCCGCTTCGGCGTCGAAGCTCATGCCGAACAGCAGGGCGGCGCGGGCCACCTGGGGGCCCACCGCGCGCTGCAGCATCCAGGTGGCTCCGCCGCCGGGGTGGATGCCGAGTTTTTGAAAGCGCGGATCGAACAGCGCCTTCGGGCCCGCGATGCGAACGTCGGCCGCCAGCGCAAGGTTCAGGCCCGCTCCCACGGCGGCACCGTTGACCGCGGCGATGGTGGGCAGTGTGCAACGGCCCACCGCCATGAACCCGCCGTAGATACGTTCCAGGCCTTCGCGCGCCGCCGCACCCAGCGCCGACAGGTCGGCGCCGGCGCAGAAGGCCTTGCCCGCCCCGGTGATGACGACGGCATGCACCCCCGGATCGCCCTCGGCCCGGGCCACCGCCTCCTGCAACTGCTCGGACATGGTGTTGGTGACGGCGTTGCGCCGGTCGGGGTCGTTGACCGTGATGACGGCGACACGCTCGCTGACGCGGTAGAGAACCAGATCACTCACGGAACGTGAGGTTACCGTCAGGCCGGCGCGAACAACTCCCGCTCGACGGCGGCGGCGTCGAGTTTGGTAGCCACGATCTCCTTGGTCGCCAGATCGACCAGCGCGTATGGACCGTACTGCTCGTAGGCCGGCGAATCGAGTTTGTACTTCACCAGCCGCAAGCCCCTGCGGTAGGCGCGATAACGCCATTGCGATTCCGAATGCATTTCCCCGGCCCCCCTGCCGATCACGAAAACGTGTGCTCCAAAGAATAGCGACCGGGCCCGACACTTATGAATGCTGTCAAAGGATTTCACCCGAACAGACCACACGGTCAGGTGAAAGCAGACTGTCCGTCTGCACCGAGATCGGCCAGTCCGATCAGTCCGTCCTCCACGGCCAGGACGAACAGCGCGGACTTGGTGTGTGCGCGCCGTCCGGTCAGTGCGTACTTTCCCCTGATTCGCTGCAGGTGCGTTCGCACCGTCGCCGGCGCGATATGCAGCAGCCTGCCGACCTCGTCCTTACTCTCGGTGCGCAGCCACGCCATGAGCACCTCGCGCTCCCGCTCCGACAGGGTCACCCGCCCCACCGCATTGCGCCGGCGCAGGGCCTCGGCCATCTGCGGACCGATGTATGACTCGCCCATCCCTGCCCGGCGCACCGCCTCCAGCAGGTGATCGCGTCCCTCGGACTTCACCAGATACGACATCGCACCGGCGTCGATGCACGACAGGATCACCTCGGCCGACGCCAGTCGCGAGTAGACGACGATGGGGGCGCCCAGGCCACAGATGGTTGTCAGGCAGTCCAGATCCGGCGCGTGGCCGTCTTGGCCGACCTCGGTGACGACCACATCCGCCCGGCCGGTGACGCCGGCCTGGTCGAGGTAGTCACGGTGACCGGCGAAACCGCTCACCGCCGCGATGGCCGGATCGGAGCCGAGCCAAGCCGCAAGACCCGCCCTGACCACCTCGTGTTCGTCGACTACCGCGACGTGTATCCCCGACATAACCCCCGCCCCCCGACGGGATCATTGTGGGTCAGTAGGGGTCAGTTCGCAACGGCCTTCGGGTGCGCGGTCGCATCCCAGTGCTCCGGCGGGAACTTGTAGAGCCAGTCCAGATCGGTCCGGCCGGGGTTGGGCTCGTACCAGCCCTTGCCGTTGTAGATGTTTGCCACCGAATCGAAGTACTCCTCGAACATGTCGGCGACGCGGTCCAGCGAGAAGTTGCGCTCCGCCCAGGTTCGGCAGTTGACCGGGTCGATGTTGCCGATGTTCTTGGCGGCCCACACGAACTGCTCGAACGTGCGGCAGCGGTAGCCGGTCACACCGTGGATGTTGTACTCGGCGAAGGCGCCCCAGTCGGTGCTGATGACCGGCGTGCCGGAGAGCATCGACTCGATCTGCACGCCGCAGAACGGCTCCAAAAAGATCGAGGGCGCCAGTACCGCCTTCGCCCGTGAGAACAGCCGCCGGCGCTCGTCGGGTCCGACGGTGCCCAGCATGGTGGCGAACTCCGCCGGATCGGTGTCGATCTCGCTGCCCGTCAACTCGCCCGGTCCGGCGATCATGAGCTTCGCGCCGACCTCACGCGCCACCTGCAGGGCGATGTGAATGCCCTTACCGGAGTTCACCCGTCCGAGGAACAGAAAGTAGTCGTCTTTCTCCGCGGAGTAGTCGAAGTCCTCAAGGTCGAAGTAGTTCGGGATGACCGCGTCGTACCACATGTCGTTCGCGCCGCTGGCGACGTTGTCCATGCCCCGGTAGACGTGCATCGTCGAGTAGGACTCGAAGACGCGGAACTTGGCGAAGCCGCCGTGCGGGTAACCGATACCGGGTTCGACGACAATCATGTCGCTGTGCGCGTCGGCGATCGGCCGGTGGTTCGCGCCGAACGTGCACAGTAGGAAGTCGCCGGGCTGCTTGCGCCGGTGCAGTTCGGCGATGGTGTTGGCGTAGAAGTTGCGGTATGCCTGGTCGTCGAGCCGGTACTGCGGCCAGCCCTGGGTGCGCCAGTCGTGGCCGGGGTAGCTGGCCTCCAGATCGGCGTTGGTGGTCACCGCGACGTTCTCGTCGCACTCGACTTTGGAGTCCTCGTGGCCGTAGTGGATCACCGTGTGACCCCGGGACTTCAGCATCTTGCTCATCTTGATGACCTTCTGAGTGAAGGCACACGACGAGTACTCCGGCGTCGACACGGCGTGCGGAACGGCAAGCATGTGAAAGCGGTACGGCACTTCGGCGGTCTTTCTTTGCGGTGAATCTCCCCAGGTGACCGCCAAGGGTACCAAGGCCCGAGGTGCCCCTCGGCGCGGAAGTGCCCCCACCTGCGCCCCCGGCACGACTCGAACGTGCGACCTAGGGATTAGAAGGCTGGCCGTCCTGATGTTTTGTAATTTGACCGGATTTGATCGGCTTTGAACTGTGCACCGGATTCATAGCCTGAGCTGGGCTGATCCGTTGTGGGTGTTGACCGGCTTGGATGCCGTTGGAAATCTCCTGCGGACTGTGTGCGGACTGGGCGGGCCGCCTCACTGCTGGCCGTGATGGGAAGTGCAGCGATCCGTCGGGAGCTACGCGCGCCGTCTTGGCCACACGCACACATAACCGCCATGCGGCCCTGTAGAGGTGTGGTGGGCAGGTGCAGCGGAAACAATCGCGCGAGCGCGGTCAACGCCGGTGGTTCACCTGATCTCTGCTCGGGTGCCCTTTCTTCCGTTGCTAAGTAATGCGTGATACTGCTGCCGGGTTTAAGATTCCCGCGACTGGACTGGTCGTTGGTTTGAGTTACTCAGAGGGAAGAACATGCGCGGAACTCCGACAGCTCAGCACTCGCAGAGTTCAGGCGCGCAGTTCGTGGGCCGTGTGGGGGTGTTGGCTTTCGCGTTGGGTGTGGGGTCGTTGATCGCCTCTGCACCGGCGTTTGCCTCTTCCGATGACACTGAGGCCAGCGGCCCGTCGCCCTCGTCGGTGGGTTCGCTGTCGCGTGACACAACTGCGCCCGGCTCGACAAGGCGCACCCAGTCCGGTGCCGAGTCGGCGGGGGCTGCGCGACGGATGTCGTTGGGTGGTGCGGTCGCCCGATCCTCGGCTGCTGAGGTGGCGGTGTCCACTGCGCGGGCTGCAGGCGCGGTGCGGGTGTCTGCCTCTTCGGTGCGGGCGGCGATGGCTCGGATTGACGTGCAGGAGAAGGCAAGCAGTGTGTCCGCGCCGGTGGGTGTGGCTGGTGCGGTGTCCTCGGTGGGGTCGGCGGTGGGTGGCTGGCAGCCCGGTGCGATCCTGCGAATCTTTTTGGGCAACGGCACCGCCGCGAACCCGAACGCGGGAATCCTGGTCGGTAACGGCTACACCTACACCGGCTACGCGGGGGCGTGTACCTCCGGCTCCTGCCCCGGCGGTAATGGTGGGCTGATCGGCAACGGCGGCAACGGCTACAACGGCGGCAACGGTGGCGCGGCAGGCTGGTTCGGCACCGGCGGCAACGGCGGGGCGGCCCTTACAG
>VEQU01000009.1 GCA_018883075.1 Mycobacterium sp. | reverse complement strand
TGATACCCACGCCCCCCGCGCCGCCCGCCCCGCCGTGGCCGAACAACTCCGCGTCACCGCCGCGCCCGCCGTTCCCACCCTCTTCGCCGCCGTTGCCGCCGTTGCCGCCGTCGCCCCACAGCCAGCCGCCCTCACCGCCGGAGCCTCCGGTGCCGGTGACGCCGCCGGCACCGCCGGCGCCACCGCTGCCCAACAGTCGGGCGTCGCCGCCGTGGCCGCCGCGACCGCCGAACGGACCGCCCCAACCGCCGTTGCCACCGGCGCCGTAGATCCAGCCACCGCGGCCGCCCTGGCCACCATGTCCGGTGCGCGCGCCGGCACCGCCGGAGCCCCCGACGCCGAACAGACCGGCGTTACCGCCCCGGCCGCCGTCGCAGTCTTCGGCGCAGCCCTGCGCGGCGTCGCCGCCGTTGCCGGCGTTACCGGCGAAGAAGCCGGCCCAGCCGCCGGAGCCGGCGTTGAAACCGTTGCCGCCGTTGCCGATCAGGATTCCGGCGTTACCGCCGTTGCACGCCGACGTGCCCGTACACGAGGTCGCATCGAAGCTGTACCCGTTGCCGATCAGGAGGCCGGCGTTGGGATTCGCGGCGGTGCCGTCGGAGATGAAGAAGGCGAAGAAGTCCGCCACCGGGTTGGACGTCAACGAGCCCGTCGCCGACGCGCTCGGCGAAACCAAACCCGAACCGCCGCCGGTGATTTCGCGGCGGTCGGCCACCGCAGCGGCCGGACCGCCGTGGTTACCGGACGCCAGCCAAGATGTCACACCCGAACCGGCCGCGCTTGCGGTGGCCGCGGGCGCCGCGACCGCCGCGCGCGACGACGAGACCGAACCGCTGATGCTCGCCGATGCCCGCACGCCCACGCCCGCCGTGGACGCCGCCGGGCCGGGCCGGGTGGCCGACCGCGCCGGTGAATCGTCATCCGCCTTCGGCCGGGCGGGGCCCCGGGTGACCGAGCGGGAGGCCGGGGAGGACGCCGAGGACAGATCCGCTGACCGCGGTGTGGCCGACGAGCCTGCCGAGCCGCCGTCGTCATCGGCGAGGGCCACCGGCAACGCCCCCAGCACCGACCCGACACCGAGCGCCACCGCCAGGGCCCCCACCCGGCCGATATACCGGGCGCTGCCCGGAAGCCTCTCTTCGCTGGAGCCGGACACGGACACGGACACACGAACAGAGACAATCGGCACTGAATTACTCCCCTGCAGAGACTCTCACCAGGCACCTCGCCTGGGGTCGCGCCGGACGTTACCGCAAACTGGCCCGGGAGTCCGGAGGATCGAGCCTCCTGTCAAGTTTCGCCTACGCCGTATCGGTCAGCGGCCGGTCAACCCAGCTCATCAGGTCGCGCAGCTTCTTGCCGGTGACCTCGATAGGATGCTCGGCGTTCTTCTTGCGCAAAGCCTCAAGCTCTTTGTTGCCGCCCTCCATATTGGCCACCAACCGCTTGACGAAGGTGCCGTCCTGGATCTCGGCGAGGATCTGGCGCATCCGATCCTTGGTGCCCGCGTCGATGACGCGCGGGCCGGACAGATAGCCGCCGAACTCCGCGGTGTCGGACACCGAGTAGTTCATCCGGGCGATACCGCCCTCATACATCAGGTCGACGATCAGCTTGAGCTCGTGCAGCACCTCGAAGTAGGCGAGTTCGGGCGCGTAGCCCGCCTCCACCATCACCTCGAAACCGGTCTTCACCAGTTCCTCAGTGCCGCCGCACAGCACGGCCTGCTCACCGAACAGGTCGGTCTCGGTCTCGTCCTTGAAGGTTGTCTTGATGACGCCGGCGCGGGTGCCGCCGATGCCCTTGGCATACGACAGCGCCAGCGCCAGACCGTTGCCGGTCGGATCCTGCTCGATGGCCACCAGGCAGGGCACGCCCTTGCCGTCGACGAACTGCCGCCGCACCAGGTGCCCCGGGCCCTTGGGCGCCACCATGCCGATGGTGACGTTCGCGGGCGGCTTGATCAAACCGAAGTGGATGTTGAGGCCGTGGCCGAAGAACAGCGCGTCGCCGGCCTTGAGATTCGGCTCGATGTCGTTGCGGAAGATCTCGGCCTGCGCGGTGTCCGGCGCGAGCAGCATGATGACGTCGGCCCACTTGGCGACCTCGGCCGGGGTGTCGACCTCGAGGCCCTGCTCTTCGACCTTGGCCCGCGACTTGGAGCCCTCCTTAAGTCCGACCTTCACCTGCACGCCGGAGTCGCGCAGACTCAGCGAGTGCGCGTGGCCCTGGCTGCCGTAGCCGATCACACCGACCTTGCGGCCCTGGATGACCGACAGGTCGGCGTCGTCGTCGTAGAACATCTCAACTGCCACGATTGAATTCCTTCTGCTCTCTTATTTCGAGTTCTATTTCGAGGTCGTCATGCCGCGCGGTCCGCGCGATAGTGCTACCACACCGGACTGCACGGACTCGCGGATACCGTACGGTTCCAGAACGCTCAGCAGCGCCTCGAGCTTCTCCCTGGTGCCGGTGGCCTCGATGGTCAGCGACTCGGTGGAGACGTCGATGACCTTGGCGCGGAACAGGTTCACCGCCTCGATCACCTGACTGCGGGTGCTGGCGTCGGTGCGCACTTTGATCAGCGCCAGCTGGCGGGCCACCATGTGGTCCTCGTCCTGCTCGAGGATCTTGATCACGTTGATCAGCTTGTTGAGCTGCTTGGTGATCTGCTCCAGCGGGGTCTCCTCGGCGGTGACGACGATCGTCATCCGGGACATGTCCTTGACGTCGGTGGGACCCACCGCCAATGACTCGATATTGAAGCCGCGCCGGGAGAACAGCGCCGCCACGCGGGCCAGCACGCCGGGCTTGTCCTCGACGAGCACCGACAGGGTGTGGGTGACCGTGGCGGTCATCAGGCGCGCCCCTCGGAGTTGTCCTCGTCGAACAGCGGCCGGATGTGGCGTGCGGCCATGATCTCGTCGTTGCCGGTGCCGGCGGCCACCATCGGCCACACCTGGGCGTCGGCGCCGACGATGAAGTCGATCACCACCGGCCGGTCGTTGATCGCGCGGGCCTGATTGATCACGTCGGCGACGTCTTCCTCGCGCTCGCAGCGCAATCCGACGCAGCCCATCGCCTCCGCGAGTTTGACGAAGTCCGGGATCCGCTTGCCGTGGGTGGCCAGGTCGGTGTTGGAGTAGCGCTCGCCGTAGAACAGCGTCTGCCACTGGCGCACCATGCCCAAGTTTCCGTTGTTGATCAGCGCGACCTTGATCGGCACACCCTCGACCGCGCAGGTCGCCAGCTCCTGATTGGTCATCTGGAAGCAACCGTCGCCGTCGATGGCCCACACCTCGGCGTCCGGGCAAGCCATCTTGGCGCCCATCGCTGCGGGGATGGCGTAGCCCATGGTGCCCAGCCCGCCGGAGTTGAGCCAGGTGCGCGGCTTCTCATAGGAGATGAACTGCGCGGCCCACATCTGGTGCTGACCGACGCCGGCGACGTAAATGGCGTCCGGGCCTGCGATGCGGCCGAGTTGCTCGATGACGTACTCCGGGCTGAGGCTGCCGTCGGACTGCGGGCCGTAGCTCAGCGGGTAGGTCTCGCGCACGTTGTTCAGGTACGACCACCACGGCGCGAGGTCGGGATCGTCCACTCCCTCGTTGCCGATCCGGTCCGGGCCGGCCGACCGCTTGCGCAGCACGTCGACCAGGTCTCCGATGACGGCTTTTATGTCGCCGACGATCGGGACGTCGGCGTGGCGGTTCTTGCCGATCTCGGCGGGGTCGATGTCGGCGTGGATCACCTTCGCGCCGGGGGCGAAAGACTCCAGCTTGCCGGTGACGCGGTCGTCGAAGCGGGCGCCGAGGGTGATCAGCAGATCACTCTTCTGCAGCGCGGCCACCGCGGCCACGGTGCCGTGCATACCGGGCATCCGCAGGTTCTGCGGATGACTGTCCGGGAAGGCGCCGCGCGCCATCAGGGTGGTGACCACCGGAATGCCGGTCAGCTCGGCGAGTTCGGCGAGTTCGGCGCATGCCTCGCCGCGGATGACGCCGCCGCCGACGTAGAGCACCGGCTTGCGCGCCGCTCTGATCAGCTTGGCGGCCTCCTTGATCTGGCGGGCATGCGGTTTGGTGTTGGGCTTGTAGCCGGGCAGCTCGAGTTGCGGCGGCCAGGAGAACGTGCACGGCAGCTGCAGCACGTCCTTGGGAATGTCGACCAGCACCGCGCCGGGACGCCCCGTGGCGGCGATGTGGAACGCCTCGGCGATCATCCGGGCGATGTCGTCGCCGTCACGGACCAGGAAGTTGTGCTTGGTGCACGGCATGGTGATACCGGTGATGTCGGACTCCTGGAAGGCGTCCGTACCGATCAGGCTGCGGCCCACCTGCCCGGTGATCGCGACCACGGGCACCGAGTCCATCTGCGCGTCGGCCAGCGGGGTCACCAGGTTGGTCGCACCCGGGCCGGAGGTGGCCATCATCACCCCGACCCGGCCGGTGGCGTGGGCGTAGCCGCTGGCGGCGTGCCCGGCGCCCTGCTCGTGGCGGACCAGGACGTGGCGCAGCTTGGTGGACTCGAAGAGCGGGTCGTAGACCGGTAGCACCGCACCGCCGGGGATGCCGAAGATCAGGTCGACGCCGAGTTCCTCCAGCGAACGGACGACGGCTTCGGCGCCGGTCATCTGCTGCGGCTCGACACGGCCCGACGAATGGCCGTTGCGCTTCTCGTGTGCGCCGTTGGACGGCGCGGCCGAGTCGGTTGCTCGGGTAGCGGGTGCGCTCACTGGTGTCCTCGGTCTCTGGTTGGGCTGGGGCAAGAAAAAACCCCCGTCAGCTCCGGCGGCTGTACGAGGGTTGCGCGTTGGTGCGTGTGGCTAAACCCGGCAGAGGGCGAGCGCGGCACCAACGCGCTGACCTACTACGAGCTTTCCGCCGGTCGACATAGCCAGTAAGGCTAGCCTCCGCACTGGTCAGCCGTCAAATCCCGGTGCGTGCCATGATGCACCGATGACCACCGCCGACGCCCCGCCGGTGGTGATCCGCATTTCGCCGATGGCCCACTTCGCCCCGGGTTTCCTGGCGGTGGCGATACTGACCCTCTTTCCGATCGTGGGCGGCGCCGGCCTGGCGTTGCTGGTCATTCCCGTGCTGATCTCGGTGGCCATCGAGCGGCTGCGCACCACCGCCGACGCTCGCGCGGTGACGGCCCGGGGCCTGCTGGCCAGCCGGACGGTGCCCTGGTCGGAGGTGGACGGACTGCGGTTCAGCCGCGGCGGATGGGCCCGGGCCTGCCTGCGCGGCGGCGATGAGGTGACGCTTCCGGCCGTCACCTTCGCCACGGTGCCCCGGCTGACGGCGGCCAGCGGCGGGCGGGTGCCCAACCCGTACGGGTAGGCAGGCGCTTCACGGCCGGGTTCGGGCGTCGCGAGTGTGCGGAATTCTCCGTGGGCGTGGCGTGTCGCGGGGGAAACCGCACAGTCGCGGGAGGTGTCGCGGGAGGTGTCGCGGGAGGTTAGGTGGGGCGGGCGCTCAGGCGAACGGGTTGACGCCGTGCAGCAGGAACCAGGCCGCGACACCTCCGACGATGCCGAGCACCAGCGCCAGGGCTGAGCCGATGAACGGCCGCCGGGCCCAGCCGCGGCTGCCGTCGAAGCCGTAGCGGCCCGGCCCGGCCAGGATGACAGCGGCGGCCACCAGGGCGAGCAGCAGCATGTACTCCGCGTTGGAGCCGAAGACGGCCAGGCCGCCCTCCTGCCGCTGGGCCTCGAAGGTGACCAGCAGGCTGTTGACCCCGAACGCCAGCGCCGCAGCGGCCGCCAGCGGGGTGAACAGGCCGAGCACCAGCAGCACGCCAGCCGCGATCTGGACGCCCGCCCCGACGTAGGTCAGTACGCCCGCGTTCTGGTAGCCGGCCTCGGCCAGCGTGGCGCGGAAGGCGTCCGGGCCCGACCCCCCGAACCAGCCGAACGCCTTCTGCAGGCCGTGCGCGATGAAGATCAGCCCGAGTGCGACCCGCAGCAGCAGCAGGCCCAGGTCCTGGGTGCCGCGCCGACCCGCCGCCTTGACCTCGGCGTCCGACGGCGCGATCTCCATCGGGGCGGCAGTGCCGGGAGCGACGGCCGGGGGCGCCGAGTACGGCAGCGGATCGGGGTCGCTGATCAGCCCGTAGGCCGTCGACGGCGGACCCGGATCTGCGACGGGCGCCGCCGGGATCCCGTACGGCGGGATCCGGGTGGTCTCGAAGTCGCCGCCGCCGTAGGTCGCGGCGCTCAGGTCGTCCTCGGGGTCGACCAGCCGGGCGGTGGCCGGCCGGGCCGGGGAGTCCTCGGGACGCTGCCAGCCTGGATCGGAGGTCACCAGGTCAGGGTAAGTCCCCACCGGGCCTAAACCCGGGATTTACGGCCGCGGCACGGGCAGCCAAACTCGCCGCCTCCGGGCCGCGTCCGTAACCTGGCGAGCATGCGCATGGCAGGAACCCTTCGAGCGGTGGTGGTCACTGTGGGTGCGGCCACGCTCGCGGTGTCGGGCTGCGCACGCTTCGACAACGCGGTGTCGCAGCCCTTCACCGAGCCGCCGAAGCTGGTGCCAGGGCTCGCGTCCACGCCTCCCCCGCCCCCGCCGCTGCCGCCGAAGCCGTTCCCCAAGGCCTGCCCGGCCCCGGGCGTGATGCAGGGCTGCCTGGAGAGCACCAGCGGATTGATCATGGGTCCGGACGGCAAGACCGCCCTGGTGGCCGAACGCACCACCGGTGCGGTCAAGGACGTCTCGGTCAGCGCCGAACCGAAGGTTCGCACCGTGATCGGGGTGGACGGCAGCGGCGACGGTGGCCTGATGGACATCGTCATGTCGCCCACCTATTCGCAGGACCGGCTGATGTACGCCTACATCAGCACGCCCACCGACAACCGGGTGATCCGCATCGCCGACGGTGACGCGCCCAAGGACATCCTCACCGGCATTCCCAAGGGCGCGGTCGGCAACACCGGCTCACTGCTGTTCACCAGTCCCACCACCCTGGTGGTGCAGACCGGGGACGCCGGGAACCCGGGACTGGCCGCCGATCCGAAATCGTTGGCGGGCAAGGTGATCCGGATCGAGCAACCGACGACGGTCGGGCAGGTGCCGCCGACGACGGCGCTCAGCGGTATGGGCGCCGGCGGCGACATGTGCGTGGATCCGGCCGACAACGCGCTCTACATCACCGACCGCACCCCGGCCGGCGACCGGCTGCAGCGCCTCGGGCCGGACGGTAAGGCCACCACCGTGTGGACCTGGCCGGACCGCCCGGGCGTGGCGGGGTGCGCGGCGCTGGAGGGCACCATCCTGGTGAATCTGGTGAACACCAAGCAGACGGTGGCGGTCCGGCTGGCGCAGGCCACCGGCGCAGTCACCGGCGATCCCGAGGTGGTGCGCCAGGACAAACACGGTCACGCCTGGGCGCTGGCGGTCTCCCCGGACGGCAACATCTGGGGGGCGACGGTCAACCGCACCGCCGGGGACGCCGAGAAACTCGACGACGTGGTGTTCCCGCTCTTCCCGCAGGGCGGCGGATTCCCGCGGTCCAACGCCGACGTCACCTGACTCTCAGCCGCAGGTATTCGCGACGCCGCGCCAGAACGCTGGGCAGCCACGGGCCCACTTCCTCGGCCTCGAACCACTCGGTGCGCTCCAGCAGCATCCGCAGGACGGTCGTTGCCTCGAGGCGGGCCAGCGGCGCGCCGAGGCAGAAGTGCAGGCCCTTGCCGAAGGTCAGGTGCCCCTTGCCGACCGCGCGTTCCAACCGGAACTCGTCGGGTGCCTCGAAGTGGGTGGGGTCGCGGTTGGCGGCACCCCACAGCAGCAACAGCCGCGAGTCCTTCGCCAAAGGTATTCCGGCGAGTGTGGTGTCTGCCAGAACGTGGCGGTGATGGGCACGGAACGGCGGTTCCAGCCGCAACGCCTCCTCGATGAAGGCACCGAGCAGTCCGGGGTCGTCGCGAAGGCGCTGCTGCAGTACGGCATCGGTGGCCAGGGTTTCCACCGCGGTCCCGAGCAGTGACGCGGTGGATTCGCCGCCGGCGCTGAACAACGAGATGAGGATCATCTGCGCGGTGAACCTCTGCAGTTGTCCGTCGGCGCAGGCGGTGGCCAAGACCCCGATCAGATCGTCGCCGGGATGGTCCTCGGCGGCCGCCAGGCGCTCGACGATGTAGTCGTTCAGCTCACCGAGGGATGCCATCGAGGCCTGCACCTGCTCCTCGGAGAGCAGACCGTCGAGAAGTTGCGTGCTGGCGTATCCCCAGCGCGCCAGTTGATCGGCGTCATCGTCGGGAACCCCGATCAGCCGAGCGACGATCATCATCGGCAGCCGGTTGGCCACGGTATCCATCCACTCGACGGTCGAACTGCGATGCCACAAGCGTTCGAACGTCTCGACGATCAACGGTTCGAGGCCGCGCACCCGTTTGGCGGTGAACTGGCCGACCATGAGCTTGCGGTGCAGGGCGTGCGGCGGGTCGTCGGCGGTGGCCAGGATGTGGGTCGGTCCGCCGAGTCCGTCCATCTGCAGGGGCACCACACCGCGGTCGGGGCGGTAGGTGATCGGCGCGGTCAGGTTGGAGGAGAAGTCCGTCGGCCGGTTCGCCGCATCGGTGACCGCCTCCCAACTGCTCACCAGGTAGTAGCCGGAGTCGCCGACGCGGTGTACCCCGCCCTCGTCGCGCAAGCGGGCGTAGAGCGGATACGGGTCCTGAACCGCGGTATCGGAGAAGAACTCCGCCGGGTCGACGGTCCTTGTTTCCATCATCGTGACCGCATCAGTGAACCCCGAGAACCAGACCGGGGTCGAACGTCGCGCGCGCGGCGACGGAGGCGGCCGCCGCCGAGACCACCAGTCCGGCCGCGTCCTCGTGCCCCTTGGGGAAGACGATCTCGGCGCTGTCGGGTCCGTCACGGTGTGCCATCAGCCAGTCGTACAGCAGCCAGTCCAGCGCGCAGGTCACCGCCATCGGATCGGCCTCGGGCAACCGTGCCGCCGACACCACACCCCGCAGGGCGTCACGGTGTTCGGTGCGCGCGGCTTCGGTGTTGGCGCCGGAACTGTCGAAGAACAGCATCGACAGCGTCAGCGGAAAACGCTGTCCGGCCTCGGTTCGCACCACCCAGCGTCCGCCCTTCCACGGCCGCTGGGGGTCGACGTGGTGGAACTCGCCGAACCCGCCCACCACACCGAGATCCGGGTTGTCCAGTTCGCCCTCGAACGGCGCCGGACCCAGCAGTCCAAGAGGCTGACGGGCCCGGATGGAGAACAGCACCGCGGTGCCGATGATCTTGCCGGCCCGAAGGTCGGGTGCGAGTCCGGTCTGCTCGCACGCGGCGGCGTACTCGAAGCACAGCCGATCCAGAGTGCGGTGCAACTCCAGCAGATTCTCGCGTTCGCCCGCGTCGGACGGCCCGCGGCCGCCGCCGAGGATCTCACCGAACCGTTCGGCGGCGATGATCAGCGCGTCGTCGAGGGCCTCGAGGTGGGTGGCGACGAGTCGGTCGGCTTCGTCGTCGTCGACCACGAGCGCCTGAAGAGAGGTGGGCCTGCCCTCGGAGGTGGCCCAGTAGAAGCCGATCTGGCCCTCCGCCTGGATGATTCGCGGTCTCACGGGCTCGGCCATCCGCTCTTCGCGCGAGTGCTCATCGCCTCTTCCAGAGCATCACCCGGTTGTTGCCGCTGTCGGCGACGGCGAGCAGATCACCGCGCACGGACAGCCCGTAGGGCCAGCACAGGGTGTCGCACTGCACCGAGGTCCACCGGTTCTCACCGTTGGACCCAAAGTCGGGTTGGGCGAGCACATGCGCTGCGCCTGGGCAGACCGGTCCGGTCGGCATGGCGTCCCAGAGCAGGATGCGGTTGTTGGCGGTGTCGGCGACGGCGAGGGTGTCGCCGTCAAGGCAGACCGCGTAGGGGAAGCGGAAGCGGTCTGCCGTGTGTGGACCGTACGGCCATTCCTCACTGCTGGTGAAGTCCTGCTGCCCCACAACCAGATCGGCGTCACGGTCGCCGTCCGGCTCAGGCGACCAGCCCAGCACCCGGTGGTCGCCGGCGTCGGCGATCAGCAGCAGTCCGTCACGGCCGGTGATGTCATGCGGCCAGCGGAAGCTGGCCGGCCCGGCGTCCCCGCCGCGGTTCTCCGCATGCGCCGTGGCGTCGGGCTGGCCGAGGACGACGTCGGCGGGCTGATCGGGTTCGGGAACACCGCCACGCCAGCCGAGCACCCGCCGGTTGCCGGTATCGGCCACCCAGAACGACGAGCCGACCATCCCGATGCCGAAGGGCCAGTAGAAACCCGACGCCGAGCACTCACCGCCGCGGTTGCTCTCCACCGACGACGGGTCGGGCTGGCCGAGGACGACGTCGGGGGCGACGTCGCTGCTCTGCGGAACGCTGTCCCATACCAGGATCCGGTGATGCCAAGCGTCGGCGACGATCAGCCGGCCGTCGTGGATGAGCACACCGGTGGGCAGATACATACCGCGCTGCGGTCCGCGCCCGCCCGCGGCGGGGCCCTCGGTCTGGCCGTCGGGCTGGCCGAGGACGACGTCGGCGGGCTGCTCGTCGTTCTCGGGGATGCCATGCCAGATCAGCACCCGGTGGTTGCCGGAATCGGCGACCACGACGTGGTCGTCTCCGACGAACACCCCGCGTGGCGAGTACATCCACGCCATCGACGGCTGTGCGGCCGGCAGGGCGAGCCCGCCGGGCGCCGGCGCGCCGAGCCACACCGCCGGCGCCCACCCGTCGGTGAGATCCACCTCGGGCACCACATCGGCCCGAGTGCCGATCCCGCTGATGTTGTGGCGGACGGTGTAGCGGCTCATCGCTGGAATGTCACTGCACGCGCACCCAGACGTCGCCGTCGTCGATGCGCAGCGGAAGCTGTTCGAGTTGGGCGCCGGGTGCGCTGAGGCACTCCCCCGAACTCGCGTCGAAGCAGAACCCGTGCCAGGGGCAGGTGAGCGTCCCGTTGCTCACGTCCAGCACCGCGTCGGTCAGCGGCATCGCCTCGTGGGCGCATTCGTTGCGGTAGGCCGACAGCCGCTGCCCGATGTTGACGATCAGGACATCGGTGCCGTTCAGCGTGGCCGTAGAGATGTCGTCGACGGCCACGTCGGAGGCCGGACCCACTCGCACCCAGCCGTCGGCGCCCGGATCGCGTCCGGGGAACAGCGAGTCCACCGAGATCAGCGTGGGGCTCGGCTGGTCGGCGACCCCCTCCACCGCCGTGACGGCCGGAACCTCCTGCACCAGAGCCTCTTCCACCAGATTGCGCAGGGTCACCGAGGACATAGAGCAGCCGTTGCAGGCGCCCTCCAGCCGCACGAACGCCGTCCCGTCCTCGACGCGCACCAGGGACACGTCGCCGCCGTGGCTGTGCAGTTGCGGGCGCACCGACTCCAGCACCTGGTTGGCGTGGGTCACCGGATCGGGTCGCACGATCCCGTGCAGGGTGAGCAGCAGGTGCACGACCGGATCGTCGACGAGCTCGAACAGCGCCTCGCGGGTGGCATCGTCGGCGCGCAGGCGGCGCACGATGCTCACCAGCCCGGCCTTGTGGATCGCCTCGATGGAGGCCTGCAACTCCTCGGCCACCGCCCGGGCTGCCGGGTCCAGGTCGTCGAGTGCCGCCACGGCGTCGTCGACCCGCTTGGCGAGATCGTCGTCGTTCACGGTCTGCTCACTCACGCTCACTGCTCGTCCTCAGTGCGGTCCAGCGCTGTCTGCCGGGCGATCTCGTCGAGAACGCCGCGGACGGTGCGCACCGAATCATGATCGCCGAGTTCCTCGAACAGGAACCTGGCCTCGTAGAGCTTGGCCTTGGCCTGATCGAAGGCGCCGAGGTGGGCCAGCACGTTGCCCTGGTTCGCCAGCACCCGGGCGCGGCCCAGCGGATCGGTGTCGCGGTCACGCGCGGCCAGCACCGCCTCGTAGAGTTCCACGGCCTCCACCAGGTTGTCGCCCTGATGGCTCGACGGTGTGTAGACCAGCGAGTTGGCCAGGTTCAGCTGCACACTGGCCCACTGCTCCGGGTACTCCTCGGGGGTGTAGACCTTCAGCGCGGAGCGCAGCGACTGTGCGGCCACACCGAGGCGCAGCTGACTCGACGCCTCCGTCATCGGCATCGTCAGGTACGCCGTCGCGAGATTGGCGTGCGCGGAGGCCCACAGCAGCGGCGCCTCCTCCCGCCACACCAGCTGCAGTGCCGAATGGTAATGCGGCACAGCATTGTTCAGCAGCTCCGGGCGATCCACCGCCTGCTCGTGCAGCAGCCCGGCCAGCGCGAGGTGAAGCTCCGCGCGCGCGATCCGAAGGTCCTCAGCGCCCTCCAGCGCGCGCAGGGCGTCGTTGAGGCGGGTCACCGCCCCCGGCCCGTCGAGGATCGAAGCGGCCGCACCGAGCAGAACCCCGCGCAGCGGTTCGGACACCGCGGCCGCCTGCTCGGCGGCCCGGTCCAGCAGCGCCACCGCCGTCGGTGCGTCACCGTTCTGCAGCGCGCGGCTGGCCTGCGCGCTCAGCACCGTCGCCGCCAGCTCACCGTCCGCCTCGCCGAGCTCCGGCGCGGTGTCGCTGCGCCCCAGGGCGAAGAGCACGACATCGACCAGAACACCGAATTCGCCCAGCGCGGAACGCAACTCGGCGGGGTCGGCACCGTCGGGATCCATGACGAACCGGTTATATCGGGTGATCGCGTCGTCACCGCTCAGCGCGGCCAGCGCGCCGTCGCGGTCGTCGGCGAGCGCCAGTTCGTGCGCCCGCAGCGATGCGGGCCACTCGGGCACCCGGCCGGCCAGCAGCGCCAGCCGGGCGTCCTCCGTATCCGGCGACGCCGGGATCAGCAGGTAGCCCAGCGGCAGCGGGAACGCACCCAGAGGCTGGGGCCGCACAGCCAGCACCGCCGGATCCAACACGTCTGTCACGAGTCTCCTCGATTCACGAATCTCCTCGGTTCACGGGTCCTGCGATCTCATAGTCCGGCCGGTGGGCCGGCGCCGATGTCGCGTTCGGCGGCCCGGCGGATCAGGTCGGCCGCGATGTCGGCGCGGGCCTTGGTGAAGTGGCTGTTGATCCTCTTGCGGACCACTCCGTCGGCGAACACCACCACGATCTCCACCACCCACCTGCCGTCCTCTTCGACGACGACCGTCTGGACGTCGAGTGCCTGGTCGGTCGATGTCTTGCGCTCCTCAGACATAACTTCACGCGCCGGGGGGTATCCGGAGAGCCTTCTGCTCATCGTCCCAGAATGCCGGATGGGTGCCGGCCGGGAAACCGTCGGGGAGCACTTCGCGGACCAGCACCGCTCGGTCTCCGGCGGCATTGCGCTGTTTGAGCAGCAACCCCCCGCTGCTCGGTCCGCGCAGCGGAAACAGCCACAGTTCGCCGTCGCGGGGCACGGCCGCCAGCGCGTCCGAGGGAAATCTGCTGGCCGCCAGGTCGGCGTCCATCCGCAGCGACCCGTCGGCGCTGATCTCCACGGTGACCTCGTTGGGAGCCTGCGGTCGCAGCGGGGCGAGGAAGTCCCGCTCGATCAGCGCGATCACCTGCTCCATCGCCGCAGTGACGGGTTCGGACAACTCCGCGCCCATCTCCATATCGGCGGCCTCGATCAGGAACACCGTGATGTCGGTGGGACAGGCCTCACCGAGCGCCCAGCGCGCGAAGGGGATCGCATGGTCCCACCGGAAGGAGTGGGTGTGCAGGCCCGACAGCGGCGGCAGGTTGCCCAATTCCTCGCCCGGCACCCGGTACACCGTGCCGGGCGCGACACCGGTGCTGGAGGCGTCGACGATCACCACCTTGCCGGCGCCGCGCATCTGGAAGGCGACATCCATGCCGGCGGTGCCGCCGTCGACCAATCTGGCGCCATCGGGCACGCCGCGATCCCAGAGATGGCGGATCAGAACGGGTCCTACGCCGTCGTCACCGCGCAGCAGGTTTCCGCATCCGACGACCAGGACAGCGCAGCCCGGCGGCTCGAGATCGAGTTCGGGTGTGACTTCCTCGCTCATACGGTGCCGATCAGGTGCGACCTCCTGGGTCACACGGTGCCGATCAGGTGTGACCTCCTGGGTCACACCATTCCGTTGATGACGAACTTCGACAGCTCCCTACCGGTCTTGCCGTCGTAGGCGTGCACCGTGCAGACCAGGCAGGAGTCGAAGCTGCGGGCGACGTGCCCGAGTTCGACCGGGTCCTCCGGGTCGACGATCGGCGCGCCGACGATCGCCTGTTCCATCGGGCCGAGCACATCGCTACCGTCGCGCGGGCCGATGTTCCACGCCGTCGGCGTGATCACCTGGTAGTTCTTGATCTTGTTGTTCTCCAGCACGATCCAGTCCGACAGCGAGCCGCGGGCGGCCTCGGTGGAGCCGAAGCCCTTGCCCTCGGCGTGCTCGACGGGCTTGCTGTAGAAGCTCTCCTTGAGGTCCAGCTGATCCAGCCAGGTGCGCACCCACTTGTAATACTTGGGCGCCTCGTGCAACCGGGCCAGCTGACGGACCATGACGCTGGGCCCGATCTTGTTGTAGATGTCGAGGAACAGCGGATCGTTGTCCTGGTGCGGCGCGGCGTTCGGGCCGGCCGCGGCCATCCGCCGGGCCAGCGGCCCGGCCTCCAGAGGTGTGTCACCCATGCCGTCGATCAGGTAACGCGGCGACTTCGCCCAGCTGTACTTGCCCTGCGCTTTGCCCTTCGCCGGGTCGACCGGGATGGTCTCGCCCTCGAACGGATGCAGCGGCCGGCTGCCTTCATAGAAGGAGTGCGTGACGTCCTCGCGAACGTTGGCCTGGTCGAACTCCATGAAGCGCCCGCCCGCGAAGACGCCGCTGCGCCCGATGAGCGCGGCGTTGCGGCCCTCGATGGTCGGGTTGCGGTACAGCGCCGGGTCGAAGTAGGTGCCGGTGGCCAGGTAGTTGCCCACGCCCTTGCCGTACTTGTCCAGGCCGATGTCCATCGAGTAGCGGATGAAGAAGCCCATATCGCTGTTGCGCTGGGACTCGTTCTCGTCGACCCAGGCCAGCACGTCCTCCCAGGACTTGTTCTCCAGCCAGCGGTCGACGCTGCAGCCGAGAAGGTCGGACTCCAGCCAGTTGTCCTTCCAGTTCTCCAGGATCGCGATCGCGCGGGTCACGTCCGAGAGCGTGGCCGCACCCATGACACCGCCGGGAACCATGAAGCTGGAGTGCGGCCACTGGCCGCCGAAGATCGCGTACACCTCGACCGGCTTCTGGGAGAGCACCACACCCTTCTGGTAACTGGTGCCCACGTACGGCGCGTAGCGGCGGACGGCCTCGTCGTACATGAAGGACTTGGCGTAGTTCTTGTTCGTCAGGTCGATCGCGAACAGCGCGTAGTAGTAGCGCGGGATGGACTGGAGCGTCTCGCAGCCCTGGGCGATGTTACGCACCAGCGTCGCGTTGGACGGCATGGTGGTCTTCCAGGCGGTGTCCAGCGCGTAGGCCGACTTGTAGAGGTGGCTGCCGCCGCAGATGCCGCAGATGCGCGGACACACGATGAGGCCGGCCTGCGGGTCCTTACCGCGCAGGATGATCTCGAAGCCGCGGAACATCGCCGCCTCGGTCCAGGCGGAGGTGACGACGCCGTCTTCGATGGTCACCCGCACGTCGAGGTCGCCCTCGACGCGTCCGAGCGGGCTGACGTGGAGATCCATGGATGTCATTGCTTATGTCCTTCAGGGAGATTCATCAGGGAGGTCAGGGCTGTCAGGTTGCGCTAGACGACGAACATGTCCTCTTTGGACCACTGCGGCGCGGCCAGCCGCGCGGCGGCGGCCGAAGCCATGTAGGACAGCTTCTTGGTGCCGGTTCCGGTCTCCTTGGGAATCACCCCGGCGACCTTCTGCGTCTTGAACAGCGTGCCCGGCGCCAGGTCGAAGTGCGGGAACTCGGGCTCGGTGCAGCCGTAGCACGGCTGGCCGGCGCGGGTCTTCGAGGACTGCCGGTTCCACAGGATGCGGTTGCACGGCGAGTGCGTCATCGGCCCGCGGCAGCCGAACTCGTAGAACAGGCAGCCGGTGCGGGTGCCCTCACCGAAGGACATCGTCGATTGCTTGTACTCGTAGAACTGCACTCGGGTGCACCCGGTCTGGGTGAACGTCTTGAAGAAGGTCTGCGGGCGCTGCAGCTCGTCCAGGGCGATGTCGCCGGTGCGGCCGGTGGCCAGCGCGACGAGGATCTGGGTGATCCAGTCGGGGTGTGCCGGGCAGCCCGGGATGTTGATCACCGGCAGGCCGGCTTTCGATTTGAAGTTGGGGCCGAGGAAACCGCCCTTGTTGCGCTTGTGGAACTGCAGACCCGTGGACGCCGACGGGTTGGGCTCCATGGCCGGGATGCCGCCCCAGCACGCGCAGTCGCCGATGGCGACGACGATGCCGGCCTGGGCGGCGAGCTCGGTGACCCAGTCCTTCATCGGGCGGTCGGCGAACATGTCCATCCGCCCCGTACCGTCGGGGGCCTCGATGACCGAGCCCTCGAAGACGAAGACGTCCATCGGCCGGGCGCCCGAGGCGCAGTCCCGGAAGATCTTCTGAGCCTGGTTACCCAGTTCGAGTCCGAGCGAGGGGTGCCAGATCACCTCCAGCCCGAAATCGACGATCAGGTCGACGACATTGGGTTCGTCGGCGTTGAGGAACGACATGGTGTTGCCACTGCACGCCCCTCCCTGAAACCACAGAACAGACGCCATGGGCTGACTCCTCTCAAGCGCTTCTCAAGCACTTCGACAATAACGTTTCGGAGCTGACCCTGGCACCGGTTTGGCAGCCCGAATACTAGGCGTTCGGCAGGGTTTACGGGCCGGAAACACGCGCGGAATCCGGGCCCTTTCCGCCGGGCTGTCGCGGCGGCAAAGTCACGTCTCGTCGAGCGGGACGCGCACCGTGACCGTCGTGCCCAGCCCCGGCGCCGACGCCACCGCGAAACTCCCGCCGACCAGTTCGGCCCGCTCGGCCATGGACAGCATCCCGTAGCCGCCTGACGGCAAAGCCGGGGAGGGCTCGAACCCCACCCCACCGTCGGCGATCTGAAGGCTCGCGACGCCGCCGGAGATGGAGAACGTCACCGCGGCGGCCAGGGCGCGGGAGTGCTTGACGACGTTCTGCACCCCCTCCTGGGCGATGCGGTACAGCGCCACCTCGATGTGCTCGGGCAGCCGCACGTCGTCGAGGTGCAGTTCGAGGTCCACCTCGGGGGTGGACGACGCCAGGCTCGCCAGCGCCCCGGCCAGCCCAAGGTCGTCGAGCACCGGCGGGCGCAGCCCGCTGATGGCCGAGCGGGCCTCGGCCAGGGTCAGGTCCACCAGGTCACGCGCCTTCTCCATCTGCTCGACCGCGGCCGCGTCATCGGAGTCGTCGATGGCGCGGGCGGCGGCGTCGAGCCGGTAGGTCAGACCCACCAGGCGCTGGGAGATCCCGTCGTGGATGTCTCCGGCCAGCCGGCGCCGTTCGCTCTCCTGCGCGGCGATCACCTGCTCGGCGAAGTTCTCGTGCGCCCGCTCCCGCGCCGAGAGCTGACGGTGCAGCCGCGCCTGGTGCAGGGCGCCGGCGATGAGCCGGCCGATCACTTCGAGCAGTTCGACGTCGCGGGGGGTGAAGTCGCGCCGGGCGACGGTGTGCACGTTGAGCACCCCGACCAGACCGCCCGGCTCGGTCTGCATGGGCACCGAGGCCATCGAGGTGAAGTCCTTACCGCGCAGTGCGGCGATCGGCACGTACCGCGGGTCGGCCTCCTTGTCGGTGACGATCACCACCGGCTCGCGGTGGCTGGCCACCCATCCGGACACCCCGGAGCCCAGCGGCAGCCGGATCCGCCCCACCTGCTCGTCGAATGGCGGGGTGGCCCCGGCCAGGGTCAGCGACTCGCCCGTGTCGTCAAGAACGTGCACGAAGCACACATCCGATTCCGTCGCCGCAGTGATCAGCCGGGCCACCGCCGCGGCCATCGGTTCCAGCGCGGGGCCGGTGGAGGTGGCGGCGATGATGTCGAGCAGCAGGGCCGCCTCGCGGTCGGCGTCGAGCAGCCCGCGCACCGCCTGCGCGCTGACGCCCCCGGGCGGCGAGGTCACCGGAAGATGCCTTCGCGCAGCGCGGTCGCCGCGGCGCTGGTGCGATCGCCCACGCCGAGCTTGCGGTAGATCGAACTCAGATGCGTCTTGACGGTCTCCTCGCCGATGACGAGCTTGGCAGCGATGCCGCGGTTGGACGCACCCGTCACCACCAGCGCCAGGATCTCGCTCTCGCGCTGGGTCAGCCCGAGCCGGGCACCAGGCCAGAACTGGTCGCTCTGCAGCCGTGCCGCGGTCTCGGTGGCACGGGCGGCCAACCCGGCGTCGATGGCGGTGGAACCGGCGTGCACGCCCTCGAGCTGGCGGACCAGGTCGTCGCTGCCGATGCCCTTGAGCAGATACCCCGACGCACCCACCCGCATCGCCTGGAACAGGTACTGCTCGTCGTCGTAGACCGACAGCAGGATCACCTTGCGCTGCGGGTTGCCCCGGCGTATCTCGCGACACAGGTCCAGTCCGCTGACACCCGCCATGCGCACATCGCACAGCACGATGTCGGGCGCCAGCTCGTCAATCACCGCCAGGGCCTTGTCCGCGCCCACGGCCTCCCCCACCACCTCGACCCGGTCGGCGAACGGGGCCAGCATCGCCTTGAGACCCTCGATGACCATCTCGTGGTCGTCGACGAGCACCACACGCACCGGTGCCGACGTCGACGACATGGCTTCACCGTAGTTGCCGCGGCTCCCATGCGGACTTCCCCCGTGGGCCTCCCCCGGGTGCCTCCCCCCGATGGGGGATCCCGCCGCCCGCCGACGTTCCAATACTCAGGCCATGGCGAAGTTCTGGTGGGACCGCGGACGCTGCAGCTTGGGCCGGCCCGTAGAGGCGGTGATCTTCTCCCTGGACGGGGTGCTCGACGATCCGCGACTCGACGCCGAGATGTTCGCCGAGTCGGTGTGGGCGCTGCACTGCGCGGGAATCCGGATCGCGGTCGTCACCGGACGCGGCTGGCTGCGCATCCACCGGGCGATCCGCGACCTGCTCGGCGATGGAGCAGTCGAGGTGCTCGTCACCTCCGACGAGGCCACCGCCCCCAAGCCCGATCCGCAGGCCTACCGGGTTGCGCTGTCCGACCTGGGTCTGCGTCCCGAACACGTTGTGGCGGTTGAGGATTCGACAGACGGATTGCGTGCCGCGCGGGCGGCAGGACTGGCGACCGTCATGGTCACCACCGATCTGACCCGCAACGACGACTTCGCCGGCGCGATGGCCGTGCTGCCCGGATACGACGGGCTGCTGACGGCGCGACTGACCGCCTGACTCAACCGCTGGGTAGGTCGGCGGCCGACTTCGTCAACTGCCCTGGCCGCAGGCCTCCAGCACCAGTTCGCGGACCCGCGCCGCGTCCGCCTGACCCTTCGTCGCCTTCATCACCGCGCCCACGATCGCGCCGGCGGCGGCCACCTTGCCCGCGCGGATCTTCTCGGCGACGTCCGCATTGGCGGCCAGGGCCTCGTCGACGGCGGCCTGGATCAGCGAGTCGTCACGCACCAGCGCCAGACCGCGGCCGGCCATCACCTGTTCGGGTTCTCCCTCTCCGGCCAGCACGCCTTCGACCACCTGCCGGGCCAGCTTGTTGGACAGCTTGCCCTCCTCGACGAATCCGATGACCTCCGCCACCTGAGCGGGGGTGATGGGCAGAGCGTCGAGTTCCACACCGGCCTCGTTGGCCTTCTGCACCAGGAAGTTTCCCCACCACGCACGGGCGGCCTCGCTGGAGGCGCCATGGCCCACGGTCGCCGTCACCAGTTCCACGGCGCCGGCGTTCACCAGGTCGCGCATCACCTCGTCGGAGACGCCCCATTCCTGCTGAATCCGCTTGCGCGCCAGCCACGGAAGCTCCGGGATGGTGGCGCGCAGGCGCTCGACGAGTTCGGCACTCGGCGCCACCGGTTCGAGATCCGGCTCGGGGAAGTAGCGATAGTCCTCGGCGGTCTCCTTATCGCGACCCGGTGAGGTGTAGCCGTCCTCGTGGAAGTGGCGGGTCTCCTGGTGGATCGTGCCGCCGGCGGCCAGGATCGCCGCCTGGCGGCGCATCTCGTAGCGCACCGCCACCTCGACGCTCTTGAGCGAGTTGACGTTCTTGGTCTCGGTGCGGGTGCCGAACTCCTTCTGCCCGATCGGGCGCAGCGACACGTTGGCGTCGCAGCGCAGCGAACCCTGATCCATCCGCACATCGGAGACACCGAGTGCGCGAAGCAGATCCCGCAACGCGGTCACGTACGCGCGCGCCACAGCCGGTGCGCCCGTGCCCGCGCCCTCGATGGGTTTGGTGACGATCTCGATCAGCGGCACCCCGGCCCGGTTGAAATCCAGCAGCGAGGTCGTCGCGCCATGGATGCGCCCGGTTTCACTGCCGATGTGCGTGAGCTTGCCGGTGTCCTCCTCCATGTGTGCGCGCTCAATCTCGACCCGGAACGTGCCGCCGTCCTCGAGTGGGACGTCGAGGTGTCCGTTGATCGCGATCGGCTCGTCGTACTGGGAGATCTGATAGTTCTTCGGCATGTCCGGGTAGAAGTAGTTCTTCCGGGCGAACCTGCACCAGTCGACGATCTCGCAGCCCAGCGCCAAGCCGATGCGGATGGCCGACTCCACGGCCACACCGTTCAGCGTCGGCAGGGCACCCGGCATACCCAGGCACACCGGACACACCTGCGTGTTGGGCTCGGCGCCGAAGTCGGTGGCGCACCGGCAGAACATCTTGGTCGCCGTCGACAGCTCGACGTGCACCTCAAGGCCGAGCACGGGGTCGAAGCGCGCGACGACCTCGTCGTAGTCCATGAGTTCGGCGTTGGCGGCGAGCGTCATACCGCCAATCCTAGTGGGCGGCCTTCCGGCGTCGCTCAGCCGAAGAAGGCGGCTGCGTCGTCACTCAGCCGAAGAAGGCGGCTGCGTCGTCACTCAGCCGAAGAAGGCGGCTGCGTCGTCATAGCGCGACTGCGGCACCAGCTTGAGCTGGCGGACGGCGTCGGCCAGCGGCACCCGGCCGATGTGCTCGCCGCGCAGCGACACCATCACTCCGTACTCGCCGGCGTGCGCGGCGTCGGCTGCGTTGACTCCGAACCGGGTGGCCAGCACCCGGTCGTAGGCCGTCGGGGTGCCGCCGCGCTGGATGTGCCCGAGCACGGTGACGCGCACCTCCTTGCGGATGCGCTTCTCCACCTCGTGGGCCAGCTGCTGGGCCACCCCGGTGAACCGCTCGTGGCCGAACTCATCCACACCTCCGGAGCGCAACTGCATCGAGCCCTCGGCGGGTTTCGCGCCCTCGGCCACCACGCAGATGAAGTGCGACGCACCGCGCTGGAAGCGCTGCTTGACCAGTCGGCACACCTCCTCGACGTCGAAGGGCTGCTCCGGGATCAGCGTCATGTGCGCGCCCGACGCCAGCCCGGCGTTCAGCGCGATCCAGCCGGCGTGGCGGCCCATGACCTCCACCAGCATCACCCGCTGATGGGACTCCGCCGTGGAATGCAGCCGGTCGATGGCCTCGGTGGCGATCATCAGCGCGGTGTCGTGACCGAAAGTGACGTCGGTGCAGTCGATGTCGTTGTCGATGGTCTTGGGCACCCCGACCACCGGCACACCCTCCTCGGTGAGCCAGTGCGCCGCGGTCAGCGTGCCCTCTCCGCCGATCGGGATCAGCACGTCGATCCCGTTGTCCTCCAGGGTCTGCTTGATGTCGTTGATACCGGCGCGCAGTTTCTCCGGGTTGGTGCGCGCCGTGCCCAGCATGGTCCCGCCCTTGGCCAGCAGCCGCGCGTTGCGCTCGTCGTTGACCAGCTGGATGCGACGGTTCTCCAGCAGGCCGTTCCACCCGTCCTGGAACCCGACCACTGAGGATCCGTAGCGGGTGTCGCAGGTGCGCACGATCGCGCGGATGACGGCGTTGAGGCCGGGGCAGTCGCCGCCGCCGGTGAGAACTCCGATGCGCATGGCTCTATATCTAACCCGGTCGGGACGCGCGGCGGAGGTCTTCCTGCCTACCGCCGGCTACAGCGCCATAGGCAGCGGGCCGCGGGCCGCCTCGTAGGCCGCGCCCACCCGGTAGAGCCGGTCGTCGGCCAGGGCGGGGGCCATGATCTGCAGGCCGACCGGCAGGTTGTCGTCCGGCGAGAGTCCCGACGGCACCGACATACCGCAGTGCCCCGCCAGGTTGAGCGGCAGCGTGCACAGGTCGAACAGGTACATCGCCAGCGGGTCGTCGACCTTCTCCCCGAGCCGGAACGCCGTTGTCGGGGTGGCCGGGGACACCAGGACGTCGACGCTCTCGTAGGCGCGGTTGAGATCGCCGGCAATCAGCGTGCGAACCTTCTGCGCCTGGTTGTAATAGGCGTCGTAGTAGCCGGCCGACAGCGCGTAGGTGCCGATCATGATGCGGCGTTTGACCTCCGGGCCGAATCCGGCCGCCCGGGTCAGCGCCATCACCTCCTCAGCGCTGTGGGTCCCGTCGTCGCCCACCCGCAGTCCGTAGCGCATGGCGTCGAAGCGGGCGAGGTTGCTGGAGACCTCCGAGGGCAGGATCAGGTAGTAGGCCGACAGCGAGTAGTCGAGGTTGGGACAGTCGACCTCACGGACCTCCGCACCGAGGGCACCCAGCTGCTCCACCGCGGCGTTGAACGACGCCAGCACACCCGGCTGGTAGCCCTCACCGCTGCGCAACTGCTTGACCACTCCCACCTTCACCCCGGTGAGATCCCCCGAGGCACCGGCCCGGGCGGCCTCCACCACCTGCGGGATTGCGGCGAACAGTGACGTCGAGTCGTGCGGGTCGTGCCCGGCGATCACCGCGTGCAGCAGCGCGGTGTCGAGCACGGTGCGCGCGCACGGCCCACCCTGGTCCAGCGATGACGCGCAGGCCACCAGCCCGTAGCGCGACACCGTTCCGTAGGTGGGCTTCACGCCGACGGTCGCGGTGAGGGCGGCCGGCTGGCGAATCGACCCGCCGGTGTCCGAACCGATGGCCAGCGGAGCCTGGAACGACGCCAGCGCGGCCGCACTGCCGCCACCGGAGCCGCCGGGCACCCGGTCGGTGTCCCAGGGATTGCGGGTGGGCCCGAATGCCGAGTTCTCCGTGGAACTGCCCATGGCGAACTCGTCCATGTTGGTCTTGCCGAGGATCGGGATGCCGGCCGCGCGTAACCGCAGCGTCACCGTCGCGTCGTACGGCGACACCCAGCCTTCCAGGATCTTCGACCCGCACGTCGTCGGCATGTCGGTGGTGGTGAACACGTCCTTGAGCGCCAGGGGAACTCCGGCCAGCGGCGAGGGCAGCTGCTGCCCGGCCGCCACTGCGGCGTCGACCTTGGCGGCCGCGGCCAGCGCCTCGTCGGCGGCGACGTGAAGGAAAGCGTGGTAGCGCTCGTCGGTGGCGGCGATCTGATCCAGGCATGCCTGCGTTACCTCGACCGAGGAGACTTCCTTCGCGGCGATCTTCTCTCCGAGGGTGGCTGCGTCGAGGCGGATCAACTCGCTCACTGCCCGATGTTCTTCGCCCGAGGGGCTCATCACGCCTCCTCCCCCAGGATCTGCGGCACGGCGAAACGGCCGTCCTCCGCGGCGGGCGCCTCGGCTAGCGCCTCGGCCTGAGTCAGGCTGTGGCCCACCTCATCGGCGCGGGTGACGTTGACATCGCTGAGCGGATTGCCCGTCGGCGCGACCCCGGTGACATCGACGGCCTGGATCTGGCCGACATAGGCCAGGATCGAATCCAGCTGGCCTGCGAAGGAGTCGAGTTCGTCGTCGGTAAGGGCCAGGCGGGCCAGCTTCGCCAGCTTCGCCACATCGTCGCGGGAGATCGTGGACACGGTGGCCAAGCCTAGCGAGGCGACGAAAGGAGCCGAGCCATCAGACCCAGCGAGGCGACGAAAGGAGCCGAGCCATCAGACCCAGCGAGGCGACGAAAGGAGCCGAGCCATCAGACCCAGCGAGGCGACGAAAGGAGCCGAGCCATCAGATCCAGCCGTTGCCGAAATGCCGGCTTCTCCACGTTGTGTCAGGCTGGTCCGGTGCCGTCCTACCTTCTGCGCGTCGAGTTGGAGGACCGCCCCGGCAGCCTGGGCTCACTGGCTGTCGCGCTGGGTTCGGTGGGTGCGGACATCCTCTCCCTCGACGTCGTCGAGCGCGGGCCCGGCTACGCCATCGACGATCTGGTCGTGGAGCTGGGACCGGGGTCGCTGCCCGACGCGCTCGTCAGCGCTGCACAGAAGCTCACCGGTGTGCGGGTGGACAGCATCAGACCGCACACCGGTCTGCTGGAGGCGCACCGAGAACTCGAACTCATCAGCCACGTCGCCGCGGCACCGGACGGCATCGCCAAACTTCGCACTCTCGTCGAGGAGGCGCCGCGCGTGCTGCGGGTCGGCTGGTGCACGGTGGTGCGGCTGACCGAGTCCGGGCCGCAGCGGGTGGTCGGCAGTTCCAGCGCCCCGGAGACCCAGGCCGCCGACACCCCGTGGCTGCCGCTGAGCGAGGCGACCGCGCTGGACGCCGGGCAGGACTGGGTTCCGCAACTGTGGCGCGACATGGACACCGCGCTGGCCGCCGCCCCGCTGGGCGATCCGGAGATGGCGGTGGTGCTGGGCAGGCCGGGCGGGCCGGACTTCCGGCCGCCGGAAGTCGGCCGGCTCGGCTATCTGGCCGGCATCGTCGCCGACCTTCTTCGCTAGATCTGCGGCGGGGCGTTATCGTTCGCCCGACTCCTCCTCGGGACTGTCGTCCCGCATCATCGTCGGGCCGCCATCCAACAGCGCGCGGAAGCCGTCCTCGTCGAGGATCGGCACGCCGAGTTCGACGGCCTTGTCGTACTTCGACCCGGGCGCGTCGCCGACGACGACGAACGACGTCTTCTTCGACACCGAACCCGACGCCTTGCCGCCGCGGGCGATGATTGCCTCCTTGGCCTCGTCGCGGGAGAAGCCGCTCAGCGATCCGGTCACCACGATGCTCAGCCCGGCCAGCGTGGGCTCGATGCCGGTATCGCGCTCATCGGCCATCCGCACTCCCGCGGCACGCCACTTGTCGACGATGTCACGGTGCCAGTCGACCTCGAACCACTCACGCAGCGCGGCCGCGATGGTGGGACCCACTCCTTCGACATCGGAGAGCTGCTGCTCGCTCGCGGCCATGATCGCCTCGAGGCTGCCGAACGCGCTTGCCAGCGCGCGCGCCGCGGTGGGTCCGACGTGGCGGATCGACAGTGCGACGAGGATGCGCCACAGCGGACGGTCCTTGGCCTCGCTGAGGTTCTTCAGCAGGCGTCGGGCGTTGGCCGAGAGCTCACCCTTGTTGGTGCGGAAGAAGTCCGAGCGCTCCAGGTCCGCCTCGGTCAGGGCGAACAGGTCACCCTCGTCGGCGATGACGCCCGCCTTCAGCAGCGCGATCGCCGCCTCGTAGCCCAGGCCCTCGATGTCCAGGGCGCCGCGGCCGGCGATGTGGAAGACCCGTTCGCGCAACTGCGCCGGGCAACTCTGAGCATTAGGACAGCGGATGTCGACGTCACCCTCTTTGGCCGGTGCGAGCGCGGTGCCACACTCCGGGCAGTGGGTGGGCATGACGAATTCGCGCTCGCTGCCGTCGCGTAGAGCCACCACCGGGCCGAGCACCTCGGGGATGACGTCACCGGCCTTGCGGATCATCACGGTGTCGCCGATCAGCACGCCCTTGCGCTTGACCTCCGAGGCGTTGTGCAGAGTGGCCAGGCTGACGGTCGATCCCGCGACGCGCACCGGGTCCATGAACGCAAACGGAGTCACCCGCCCGGTGCGTCCGACGTTGACGCGGATGTCGACGAGTCTGGTCTGCGCCTCCTCCGGCGGGTACTTGTAGGCCACTGCCCACCGGGGCGCGCGGGAAGTGGCGCCGAGGCGGCGCTGCTGGGCAAGGTCGTCGAGCTTGACCACCACACCGTCGATCTCGTGCTCGATGGTGTGCCGGCGCTCTCCCCAGTAGTCGATCTTCTCGCGCACCGCTGCCAGGCCCCGCACCTTGCTGGTGTGGTCCGAAACCGGCAGGCCCCACGCCTTCAGTGCCGCGTAGGCGTCGTGCAGGCTGGCCGGCCGGAAACCCTCGGTGAAGCCGAGTCCGTGGCACACCATCCGCAACGGCCGCCGCGCGGTGACGGCCGGGTTTTTCTGGCGCAGAGATCCCGCGGCGCTGTTGCGCGGGTTGGCGAACGGCGGCTTGCCGTCGGCGACCAGGCTGGCGTTGAGGTTCTCGAAATCGGCCAGCATGAAGAAAACCTCACCGCGCACCTCCAGCACGGCCGGGGTCGGGAATTTCTTTGAGGCGCGCAAGGTCTCCGGCACGTCGCCGATGGTTCGGGCGTTGAGCGTGACGTCCTCGCCCACCCGTCCGTCGCCGCGGGTGGCGGCGCGCTCGAGTTTCCCGTCGCGGTAGACCAGCGCGATCGCAACCCCGTCCACCTTCAGTTCGCACAGGTAGTGCGGATCGGGGCCGAGTTCGTTCTCCACGCGAGTCGACCACGCCATCAGCTCGTCGGCGTCGAACACGTCGTCGAGGGACAGCATCCGTTCGAGGTGTTCGGCGGGATTGAACTCGGTGGCGAAACCGGCGCCACCGACGAGTTGGGTGGGCGAGTCGGGCGCCCGGAGTTCGGGGTAGCGGTCCTCGAGGGCGGCGAGTTCGTTGAACAGCTTGTCGAACTCGGCGTCGGAGACGATTGGCGCGTCTTTGATGTAGTAGCGGAACTGGTGTTCGCGGACCTCGTCGGCGAGTTCCTGCCACCGGCGGCGCACGCCAGGCTTGATCGGGTCTCGCCCGGTGTCGTCGACGGCCACTCCGGAAGCCTAAATGGCGTCGGGATCCTCGGTGATCGCCGCGGCGGCGCGCTGGGTGAGCTGCGTGGCGGCGCGCGCCCATTCGGCCGTGGCGCCGGCCAGGCCGCAGGACGGGCTGATACCGATGCGCTCGCCGAGCACCGAGCGCGGGAACCCGAGCCGGTCGGTGATCGCGGCGGCTGCCGCGGCGATGTCGTCGGCTCTCGGCACCCGCTCCGGTGCGATCGCCGGCACCAATCCGAGTACCACGGCGCGGCCCGAGTCCACGAACTCGCCCAGACCGTCGAGCGCCGTGTCGCCCAGAGAGCTCGCATCGATACAGACCGCACCGAAGGAGCTGCGCTGCAGCACGCTCCACGGCATATCGTCGGCGCAGCAGTGCAGGAGCACCTCCCCGCCGGCCGCGGCTGCGCACTCGTCGAGCAGGGCGATCGCACGGGCCTCGTCCACCGGATGAACCGGGCTGAGCGTGCTCACGCCGGCCAGCCGGCCGGCCAGGACGGCCGGCAGCAGCGGCTCGTCGAACTGGACCACCACCGTCGCCGACAGCCGGCGGGCCACCTCGGCGCGATGGCGGGCCACCCCCTCGGCCAGCGACGCCGCAAGGTCGCGCACCGCACCCGGATCGGTGATGGCCCGGTGCCCGTTGGGCAACTCCAGTTGCGCAGCCAGCGTCAGCGGGCCGGGCGCCTGCACCTTGACCACGCCGGATGCGCCCGACTTCTCCCAGGCCTCCTCGAGTGCGTCGAGGTCCTCGCCGAGCATGCCGGCCGCCCGGCGGGTCACCGCACCCGGGCGCGGGACGATCCGGTAACCGCGCGGCACGGTGTCGATAGCGACGTCGACCAGTAGTGCACCGGCCCGCCCGATCATGTCGGCGCCGACGCCGCGGTTCGGTAACTCCGGCAGAAACGGCAGGGGCAACTCCCCCACGATCACCTCGGCGGCAGGCCGAGGCGTGACGCCGGGCCAGGAGCCGACTCCGGTCGCGGTCGCCCAAACTCTCACCGGGCAACGGTAGTCGACGACGACTACCCTCGCGGGTATGAGCAGGGGTCCGCGCAATCCGGTCCAGGACCTCCGAGGAGCGGCACGGCTCGTAGTCGTGGGCAGTACCGCAGCCACCGACGTCGTCGAAAGCATGCATTCCACGATCGCCGCCGGACCGGTCCGGCGACGGTCGTCCGGCCCGATCCGCAGCCTGGTGTACCGGAGCGTCCGAGGTATCACCCGTCTCGTCGGCACCGGCATCGACCGGACGCTCGCGAAAGTTGAACGGCTGGTCAGCGAGACCGCTCCTGGCGTCAAACGCGCCGCGGTGATCGCAGCCGTCAACGGAGTCGTCGGGGACCACCTAGTCGAGACCGGTAACCCACTCGCCATCGAGATGCGGTTGTGCCAAAACGGCGAGCCGCTGGATTTCGATGCCGTCGCATCGGGCGCCGCGATCCCCCACCCGACCGGAAAGTTGCTCGTCCTGGTCCACGGCCTGTGCACCAACGATCGATTCTGGCTTCGCAACGGCCATGACCACGGCGCGGCGCTCGCCCGCGACCTCGGCTACACCCCGGTCTATCTGCACTACAACACCGGGCTGCACATCTCCGAGAACGGCCGGGAGTTCTCAACAGCGATGGATCAGCTGGTCCGGGCCTGGCCGGTGCCGATCGACGAGATCACCCTGATGGGCCACAGCATGGGCGGCCTGGTGGCGCGCAGCGCCTGCCACCACGCAGAACAGTCGGCAGGCTCGCAGTGGCGCTCGCGACTCACCCGGCTTGTGTGCCTCGGTTCGCCACACCACGGAGCGCCACTGGAGCGGGGCGGCAACTGGCTTCAGGTGCTCGCCGGGATCAATCGCTACACCGCCCCACTCGCGGGCATGGGAAAGCTGCGCAGCGCCGGGATCACCGACCTGCGCTACGGCGCGGTCCTGGACTCGCACTGGTCGCAGCGTGATCGCTTCGAGCCGGCCGCCGATGACCGTGAGCCGGTCGCCCTGCCCTCCGGTGTGGCCTGTTACGCCGTGGCGGCCACGCTGTCTCCCGAGGGTAAAACCAACCCACGCGGCGACGGCCTGGTGCCGGTCGTCAGCGCACTGGGTCATCACCGCAATCCCGTTCTAGCCCTTGCATTCCCGGCCGATCATCAGCATGTCGTCACCGAGACGGGTCACCTGGATCTGGTGTGCAGCACCGAGGTCTATGACGTCCTCAGGGACTGGCTGTCGGCTCCGGCCTGACAATCGTGGCGCTGCCGATCACCTCGTCGCCGGCCGGGTCCGGCCGGTAGAGCACCATCGTCTGCCCCGCCGCCACGCCGCGCAGCGGTTCGCGCAGCGCCATCACCACCCGGCCGTCGCGCAGCTGCGCGACACCGGGGGCCACACCACCGTGCGCGCGCACCTGCACCTCGCACTCCAGCGGCCCGGCCGGCGCGAGGCCGGCGGTCCACACCGGGGTGCGGCCGGTCAGTTCCCACACCTCGAGGTCCTGTGCGCTGCCCACCCGGACCGTCGCGGTGTCGGCGTCGATGGCGGTGACGTAGCGGGGCTGCCCATCGGGGCCGGGGCCGGGGATGCCCAGGCCCTTGCGCTGACCGATCGTGAAGCCGTGCACACCGTCGTGTCGGGCCAGTACCGCACCGTCGGCGTCGACCACCGCGCCGGGCCGCACCCCGATGCGGTCACCGAGGAACGCCCGGGTGTCACCGAATGGGATGAAGCAGATGTCGTGGCTGTCGGGCTTGTTCGCGGTGGTCAGTCCGCGGCACGCGGCTTCGTCACGGATCGCGGCCTTGGGCGTGTCGCCGATCGGGAACACCGCGTGACGGAGTTGCTCGGCGGTCAGCACCGCCAGCACGTAGGACTGGTCCTTGTCTGCATCGACGGCACGGCGCAACCGTCCCTGTGACAGTCGCGCATAGTGACCGGTGGCCACCGCGTCGAAACCGAGAGCCACTGCCTTGGCAGACAACGCCGAGAACTTGATCGCCTGGTTGCAGCGCACGCACGGGTTGGGTGTCTCACCGCGCGCGTAGGAGGCGACGAAGTCGTCGATCACCTCGTCGGCGAACTTCTCGGCGAAATCCCAGACGTAGAAGGGGATATTGAGCACGTCGGCCACCCGGCGGGCGTCGGCGGCGTCCTCCTTGGAACAACACCCCCGCGATCCGGTGCGCAGCGCGCCCGGGGCTGCCGACAGCGCCAGGTGCACACCGACCACGTCATGACCGGCGTCGACCATGCGCCCGGCGGCCACCGAGGAGTCGACCCCGCCGCTCATCGCGACGAGCACCTTCATCGCTGATATCCCACCGCAGCCGCGGCCAGCGCGGCCTGGCGCGCCCGCTCGACGACGCCCGGCATCACCTGCAGCACGGCATCGACGTCGGCATCGGTGCTGGTGTGCCCCAGCGACAGCCGCAGCGAGCCACGCGCCTGCTCGGCGGGCAGACCCATCGCCAACAGCACGTGCGAGGCCTGCGCGACCCCGGCGGTGCAGGCCGATCCGGTCGAGCACTCGATGCCGTTCGCGTCGAGCAACATCAGCAGCGAATCGCCCTCGCAACCGCGGAAGGTCAGGTTGGCGTTGCCGGGCAGCCGGTTGTCCCGGGCGCCGTTGAGATGCACCTCGCCTATCGAACCGAGGATGCCCTCGACCAGCCGGTCACGCTGTCCGCGCAACCGGGCGGCGGTCGCATCGAGTGCCCCCACCGCGATGTCCGCGGCTGCCGCCATGCCCACCGCGCCTGCGACGTCGGGCGTGCCGGAGCGCACGTCACGCTCCTGGCCGCCGCCGTGCAGCAGTGGCACGCACGCGGTGTCCCGGCGCAGCAGCAATGCACCAACACCCGCGGGACCACCGAACTTGTGCGCGGTAATGCTCATGGCGGCCAGGCCCGAGCCGGTGAAATCGACTGGGATCTGCCCCACCGTCTGCACGGCGTCGCTGTGCATGGGGATGCCGAATTCACCTGCGACCGCGGCCAGTTCTGCAATCGGCATGATGGTGCCGACTTCGTTGTTGGCCCACATCACCGAGATCAGAGCCACATCGTCGTGAGTGCTCAGCACCTCGCGCAGGGCCGACGGTGTCACCGAACCGTCGGTGTCGCAGGGCAGGAATGTGACCTGCGCGCCCTCGTGTTCGGCGAGCCATTCGACGGCGTCCAACACCGCATGGTGCTCGACGGCGGTGGTGACGATGCGACGGCGACCCGGATCGGCGTCGCGGCGCGCCCAGTAGATACCCTTCACGGCCAGGTTGTCGCTGTCGGTGCCGCCGGCGGTGAACACGACTTCCGACGGCCGGGCGCCCAGGTGTGCGGCGATGCTCTCCCGCGACTCCTCCAGGTGGCGGCGCGCGGCGCGGCCGGCGGTGTGCAACGAGGACGGGTTGCCGACCTGCGCCATCGCAGCGGCCATCGCCTCGATGGCTTGGGCATGCATCGGGGTGGTGGCAGCGTGGTCGAGATACACCGACCGGGTGGCGCTCATGGCCCGTTCAGGATACCGGCCTGCGGTTTTTGACTTCCGCGCCGCAAAAGGCCCCCGCCTGGGCGGGGGCCTTCCGCTCGTTCGTGACGTACTCAGCCCTTACGGGCCTTCACCGCCTCGGTCAGCTGCGGAGCCACGCTGAACAGGTCGCCGACCACGCCGTAGTCGGAGATCTCGAAGATCGGCGCCTCTTCGTCCTTGTTGACCGCGACGATGGTCTTGGACGTCTGCATGCCGGCGCGGTGCTGGATCGCACCGGAGATGCCGAGGGCGATGTACAGCTGCGGCGAGACGGTCTTACCGGTCTGGCCCACCTGGAACTGGCCCGGGTAGTAGCCGGAGTCCACCGCCGCGCGCGACGCGCCGACCGCGCCGCCCATCGAGTCGGCGAGCGCCTCGACCACGGTGAACTTCTCCGCACTGCCGACACCGCGGCCGCCGGCGACCACGATCGCGGCCTCGGTGAGCTCCGGCCGGTCACCGGCGACCGCGGGCTGACGCGAGGTGATCTTCGCGGCGTTGGGTGCGGGCGCGGGCACCTCGACGGCGACCTGCTCGCCGGCGCCGGGGCTCGGCTGGGCCTCGACGGCGCCGGGGCGCACCGTGATCACCGGAACGTCGGCGTTGACCTTCGCCTCGACGGTGAATGCGCCACCGAAGATCGAGTGGATCGCGGTGCCGCCCTCCTTGATGTCGACGACGTCGGAGAGCACGCCCGAGCCGATCCGCGCGGCCAGCCGGCCGGCGATCTCCTTGCCGTCGGCGGTCGCCGGGATCAGTACCGCCGCCGGGCTGGCCGACTCGGCGAGGTTGGCCAGCACGTCGACGAACGGCGTGATCAGGTAGGCCTCCGCGTCGGCGGACTCGGCGACGTAGATCTTGTTGGCGCCGGCGGCCTTGAGGTCGTCGACCAGCGGTGCGGCGGTGCCGGGGGCGCCGATCACGACGGCGCAGGGCTCACCGAGAGCCCTTGCGGCGGTGATCAACTCGGAGGTGACCTTCTTCACCGCGCCCTCGGAGTGCTCGACGAGAACGAGTACTTCAGCCATGGGGGATTTCTCTTTCTGCTGAGTTCTGGGATTGGTTACTGGCTCTAGGTGATCGGCTCTGGGTGATCGGCTCTGGGTGATCGGCTCTAGAGGATCTTCTGCGCGACGAGGTACTCGGCGATCTTCTTGCCGCCCTCGCCCTCGTCGGAGACCTTCTCGCCGGCCGTCTTCGGCGGCTTGGGGGTCGACGTCATCACGGTCGAGCCCGCGTTGGCCAGACCCACCTCGTCCGCCCCGACACCGATGTCGTCGAGAGTCAGGGTCGCCACTTCCTTCTTCTTGGCGGCCATGATGCCCTTGAAGGACGGGAAGCGCGGCTCGTTGATCTTCTCGTTGACGCTCACCACCGCGGGCAGTGAGGCCTCGACGGTGAACACACCCTCGTCGGTCTCGCGCTCGCCGCTGATGGTGCCGCCCTCGACGGTGATCTTGCGCATGTGGGTCAGTTGCGGCAGGCCGAGGTACTCGGCGATGATCGCCGGGACCGCGCCGCCGGTGCCGTCGGTGGCCTCATTGCCGGCGATCACCAGATCGGTGCCCTCGATGGTGCCGAGCGCACGGGCCAGCGCCCAGCCGGTCTGCACCATGTCCGAGCCGTGCAGACGGTCGTCGAGCAGGTGCACACCCTTGTCGGCGCCCATGGACAGGGCCTTGCGGATCGCCTCGGTGGCGCGCTCGGGCCCGGCGGTGAGCACGGTGACCGTGCTCTCCCCGCCCTCCTTCTCCTTGATCAGCAGCGCCTCCTCGACGGCGCGCTCGTTGATCTCGTCGAGCACCGCGTCGGCCGCCTCGCGGTCCAGCGTCCAGTCACCGTCGGAGAGCTTGCGCTCCGACCAGGTGTCGGGAACCTGTTTGATCAGCACCACGATGTTCGTCATGGCTGTTGTCGCCTCCTGGCACGGGTCCGGCGGCCGGTCGGCCGCTCGGCTATCGGATGAGTTCCGCTGACCACACCATGTTACTAGCCGGTAACTTGTGGTGGTTCGCACCATCACCATAGCTGCCCGGCAAGGGTGTTCTCGCAGGCCCGGCAGATGCGGAGAAGTTCGCGATATCAATCAATGGCCGATAGCCTCCCTTGCGATGAACGCGCATCTGGCGGACACCACCGACGGCGGTTTACCGCTGACCGGTGAGCGCACCGTCCCCGGCCTGGCGGTGGAGAACTACTGGTTCCGCCGCCATGAGGTGGTGTACCGCCACTGCGCGGACATGTGCGCAGGTCGCGACGTGTTCGAGGCCGGCTGCGGCGAGGGTTACGGGGCCGATCTGCTGGCGGGTGCGGCGCGCCGGGTGCAGGCGTTGGACTATGACACCGCGACCGTCGCGCACGTGCGTTCGCGCTACCCCCGGGTGGAGGTGGCAGAGGGCAATCTGGCGGCCCTGCCGCTGCCCGACGCCTCGGTGGACGTGGTGGTGAACTTCCAGGTCATCGAGCATTTGTGGGATCAGCCACAGTTCATTACCGAATGCTTACGGGTGCTGCGTCCGGCGGGTCGGCTGCTGATCTCGACGCCGAACCGGATCACCTTCACCCCCGGCAGCGACACCCCGCTCAACCCGTTTCACACCCGTGAACTCAACGCCGCGGAGTTGACCGACCTGCTGGAGGCCGGCGGGTTCGAGATCGACGGGATGTACGGGGTGTTCCACGGCCCCCGGCTGGCCGAGATGGACGCCCGGCACGGCGGGTCGATCATCGAGGCGCAGATCGCCCGGGCGCTGGCCGACGCGCCGTGGCCGCAGGACCTTCTCGACGACGTCGCGGCGGTGTGCTGCGAGGACTTCGAGATCGTGGGCGCGGCGGCCCGCGATATCGGTGACAGCCTGGATCTGCTGGCGATCGCGATTCGGCGGTGATGGCGCACTCGGTGCCGGGACAGTTCAGCCTCGTCCTGCACACCCACCTGCCGTGGCTCGCCCACCACGGACGCTGGCCGGTCGGCGAGGAGTGGCTGTACCAGTCGTGGGCGGCGGCGTATCTGCCGTTGATGCGGGTGCTGCGCGAACTGGCCGCCGAGGGGCGCCGCGGTGTGCTGACCCTGGGCCTGACACCGGTGGTCGCCGCGCAGCTCGACGACCCGTACTGCCTCGACGGCATGCACCGGTGGCTGGCCAACTGGCAGCTGCGCGCGCTGGAGGCCGCCAACGTCCACACCCCTACCGGAGCGGCGGCTGGCACGGCAACCACGCCGGAGGCGTTGCGCGCGTTCGGGATTCGCGAATACGCCGAGTCCAGCATCGCGCTGAACGACTTCACCTCGCTGTGGCGCCACGGCGCCAGCCCACTGCTGCGCCAGCTGATCGACGCCGGGACGGTGGAATTGCTCGGCGGTCCGCTCGCCCATCCGTTCCAGCCTCTGCTGGCCCCGCGGCTGCGCGAGTTCGCGCTGCGCGAGGGGCTCGCCGACGCCGGGCAGCGGCTCGGCCACGCGCCGGTCGGCATCTGGGCGCCGGAATGCGCGTACGCGCCGGGGATGGAGGAGGGCTACCGCGACGCCGGCGTCGGCCACTTCATGGTTGACGGCCCGTCGCTGCACGGCGACACCGCTCTGGGCCGCCCCGTCGGCGACAGCGGTGTGGTGGCGTTCGGGCGCGACCTTCAGGTCAGCTACCGGGTGTGGTCACCGAAGTCCGGCTACCCCGGCCACGCCTCCTACCGCGACTTCCACACCTATGACCACCTGACCGGTCTCAAGCCGGCCCGGGTCACCGGCCGTCAGGTGGACTCCGAGCACAAAGCGCCCTACGACCCGCAACGCGCCGACCGCGCGGTGGACGCGCACGTCGAGGACTTCGTCGAGGTGGTGCGGTCGCGTCTGGTGCGCGAGTCGGCGCGGATCGGCCGGCCCGCGCACGTCATCGCCGCGTTCGACACCGAACTGTTCGGCCACTGGTGGTACGAGGGGCCCACCTGGCTGGCGCGGGTGCTGCGCGCCCTGCCGGAGGCCGGCGTGCAGATCGGCACGTTGTCGGATGCACGGGAGCGCGGATTCGTCGGCGCGCCGGTGGACCTGCCGCCGAGTTCGTGGGGATCGGGCAAGGACTGGCAGGTGTGGTCGGGCCCGCAGGTGGCCGATTTGGTGGCGCTCAACGGCGAAGTGGTCGACACCGCGTTGAGCGCCGTCGACAAGGCGCTGGCGCAGACCGGTTCCGCGCCCACCCGCGATGTGGTGGCCGACCAGATCCTGCGCGAGACACTGCTGACGGTCTCCAGCGACTGGCCGTTCATGGTCAGCAAGGAGTCGGCCGCCGACTACGCCCGCTACCGGGCGCACCTGCATGCGCACGCCACCCGGGAGATCGCCGACGCGCTGGCATCGGGCCACCGCGAGGCCGCGCAGCGCCTGGCAGCCGGGTGGAACGCCGCCGACGGCCTGTTCGGTGCTCTGGACGCCCGGCGGCTGCCGCGGTGACCCGCCTTCCTCCAGCGAGCGTGCGATGAAGATCCTGATGGTGTCGTGGGAGTCCCCGCCGGTCGTGATCGGCGGATTGGGCCGCCACGTCCACCACCTGGCCACCGCCCTGGCCGCCGAGGGACACGACGTTGTCGTTCTTTCCCGGCAGCCGTCGGGCACCGATCCGGCCAGCCACCCCACCACCGACACCCGCCGCGAGGGTGTCCGCATCGTCGCCGCCGCCCAGGACCCGCACGAGTTCGGCTTCGGTCCCGACATGATGGCCTGGACGCTGGCCATGGGACACGCCATGATCCGTGCCGGGCTGCAGTTGCACCGCGACGGGTGGACGCCCGACGTGGTGCACGCCCATGACTGGCTGGTGGCCCACCCGGCGATCACCCTGTCGGAGTTCTTCGACGTGCCGATCGTGTCCACACTGCACGCGACGGAGGCCGGACGGCACTCGGGCTGGGTCAGTGGGCCGATCAGCCGCCAGGTGCACGCCGTCGAGTCGTGGCTGGCGCGTGAGTCCGATTCGATCATCGCCTGCTCGGCGTCGATGCGTGACGAGATCACCCAGCTGTTCGGTCCCGGCCTCGCCGAGATCACCGTCATCCGCAACGGGATCGACTCGGGCCGTTGGCCGTTCGCCCGCCGGCGTCCGCGTTCGGGGCCACCGGAGCTGCTCTACCTCGGCCGGCTGGAATACGAGAAGGGCGTGCACGACGCGATCGCCGCGCTGCCGCGCATCCGCCGCTGCCATCCTGGAACCACCCTCACGATCGCCGGTGACGGCACCCAGCAGGACTGGCTCACCGAAGTCGCCCGCAAGCACCGGGTGCTGGGAGCCGTCCGCTTCGCCGGGCTCGTCGACCATGACCGGATGCTCGAGCTGCTGCACCGCTCCGACGTCGCCGTGCTGCCCAGCCATTACGAGCCGTTCGGCATCGTGGCGCTGGAGGCGGCCGCGGCCGGCGCCCCCCTGGTCACCTCCACCGTCGGCGGCCTCGGCGAGGCGGTCATCGACGGCGAGACGGGGCTGTCGTTCCCGCCGCGCGACGTCGCCGCACTCGCCGCCGCGGTTCGCGCCGCGCTCGACGATCCGGCCGCCGCCCAGCACCGCGCGAAGGCCGCGCGGGAGCGGCTGACATCGGACTTCGACTGGCACACCGTGGCCGCCGAGACCGCGGGTGTCTATCTGGCGGCCAAACGCCGCGAACGCCAACCGCACGCGCGGCTGCCCATCGTTGAGCGCCCGTTGCCCGACCGCTAGCGCGGTTCATCTCGCCGCCGATACCGAGGACGGGTAAATTCCGACGAGTCGTCTACCGGCGAGCGAGATGAGAGGTACCGCGATGACGGACGTGCGGGCTATGCGAACACTTCCAGCGCTCGGTGTGCTGTGTGCAGCGATTCTCGTCGCGGCGCCCGCCGGTGCCGACCCGACGGCGCCCGGTGGTTGCGATCCGGCGGATCCGGGGAGCAGCGCGAACTCGTGCGCGAACCAACCGGAGCAGACGTGGCCGATAGCCGCGGGGAACTTCACCAGCCCCGCCGATTCGGGATGGGTGTTCTTCAAACCCGGGTTCGCCGACGGCGGATGCGGAATCTCCCCGGAGGGCGCCGTGGGTTGCGACGCGGTACCTGCCCGCTGGGCCGACGGAACCCCGGTCCAGGCCGGCCAGCCCGGCCCCCCGGGCTCGTACAGCTGTGAGGGTGAGCGGTGCCCGTTGCCACCTCCGGGGGCCAACCAGATCGTCGTCAGTCCAGGGGAACCCGCCGCATACGCTCAGTCCGACACCCCGACCTACACCCGCGATGTCGACGTCCTGCAACCGGGATACCGGTTGGTCAACGGTGGGGCTACCTGTTACGTCGGCTACCAGGGGACCGTGAGTTGCTCGACCGGAGCGAACGGCTTCACGCTCTCCAGCGTCGGTGCCGTTCTGGAGTAACCGGCTACTTCGCGGCCTTCTTGCGCTCGATGTCGGCCAGCGCCGCCGCCAGCTCGGCGCGTTGCGCCGATGACGTCTCCCAGGACAGCTTGCGGTTCTTCACCACTTTGGCCGGCGAGCCGACCGCAATCGAGTAGTCCGGGATGTCGCCCTTGACCACCGCGTGCGCGCCGAGCACGCAGCCACGGCCGATGCGGGTGCCGCGCAGCACGGTCACCTTGGCGGCGATCCAGGTGTCCGGCCCGATGCGCACCGGGCTCTTGACGATGCCCTGGTCCTTGATGGGCATCTCGATGTTGTCCATCTTGTGGTCGAAGTCGCACACGTAGCACCAGTCGGCCATCAGCGCCGAGTCGCCCAGCTCGATGTCGAGGTAGCAGTTGATGACGTTGTCGCGGCCCAGCACCACCTTGTCGCCGAACCGCAGAGAGCCCTCGTGCGCGCGGATGGTGTTCTTGTCGCCGATGTGAACCCAGCGGCCGATCTCCAGCTGCGCCAGTTCGGGCGTGGCGTGGATCTCCACGTTCTTGCCGAGGAACACCATGCCGCGGGTGATGACGTGCGGGTTAGTCAGCTTGAACTTCAGCAGCCGCCAGTACCGCACCAGGTACCACGGGGTGTAGGCGCGGTTGGCGATCACCCACTTCAGCGACGCAGGAGTGAGGAAGCGCGCCTGACGCGGGTCGCGCAGGCGCGAACCCCGCCAGCGCTTGTGGATCGGCGCGCCCCACATGCTCGTCATGGCCCGAGAGCCTAGTCTCGCCTTGATGGGAAGGACACCGGTGCCGCTGCGGCTGCTCGCCCTGGCGGCCGTCCTCGTCCTGACGGCCTGCGGCAGCACGGACTCCTGGGTGGACGCGTCGGCGGCGCGGGGCTGGCCCGCGCAGTACGCCGACGCCGCCAACAGCAGCTACACCCCGACCGAGGGCGCCACCGAACTCAGCGCGGCGTGGAGTCGTTCGGCGAAGGGCGAACTCGGGGCTGCTGCCGGGCTTGGCGGCGACGGTTACCTGGCCGTCAACGGGCAGACCGCCGGCGGCTGCTCGCTGATGGTGTGGGAGAACGGCAACGGGGGCCGGCAGCGCTGGTGCACCCGGATGGTGCTCGGCGGCGGCTTCGCCGGACCGCTGTTCGACGGTTTCGACAATCTCTACATCGGCCAGCCCGGTCTGATGCTGTCCTATCCGCCCACCCAGTGGGTCCGGTGGCGCACCAACGTGATCGGGATGCCCACCACGGCAAGGTTTCTCGGTGGCGGTCAGCTCCTGGTGGTGACCCATCTGGGGCAGGTGCTGGTGTTCGACTCCCACCGCGGCACGGTGTCGGGCTCGCCGGTGGATCTCGTCGGCGGCGTCGATCCGACTGACCCGATGCGCGGCCTGGCCGACTGCCAGCAGGCACTGCCCGGCTGCCCGGTCGCCGCGGCGCCCGCCTACTCGGCGGCGAGCAAGACCGTCGTGGTGGGCGTGTGGCAGCCCGGTGCGGCGGCGTCGGTACTGGCCGCGCTGCGCTACCAGCCCGGCCAGACACCGCTGCTGTCACCGCTGTGGACCAGCGAGGCGGTACCGGCCGGTGTGCTGGCCAGCCCGGTGTTCTCCCCCGACGGCCGCACCGTCTACGTCACCGGCCGCGACCGGCAGCTGTGGGCGGTCGACGCCGAGAACGGCGACGCGAAATGGTCGGTGCCGCTCGAGTTTCAGCCGCAGACCCCGCCGTCGGTGTCACCGGGCGGACTGATCATCGCCGGCGGCGGGCCGGACACCCGCCTGATCGCGCTACGCGACGAAGGCGACCGCGCCGAGACGCTGTGGCGCCGCGACGACGTCACACCGCTGACCACCAGCAGTCAGGCCGGCGACCGTGCGGCCTACACCGTGGTGAGCGATGGCCAGGGCGGGCTTTCGCTGCTGGTGTTCGATCCGGCCGACGGCGGCCGCAGCGTCAACATCTATCCGCTGCCCGATGCCACCGGCTTCCCGGTCGGGGTGTCGGTGGGTTTCGACCGCTCGGTGGTCACCGCCACCAGCGCCGGTCAGGTGTTCAGCTTCAGACCTGCGGCGGCGGACTAGCAGAGCGCGACACTACCGGGACGCGCGGCACACGAAGGCCGTCGCGCGCGCGGCCCGGCCGCGGCCGATGCGCGTGACGACCAGCGCCAGTGACTGTGTGCCGTCGGGGCGCAGCCGCGAGCGCAGCGCGTCTGGGTCGACGTCGACGCCGCGCACCAGGATCTCCAACGGCCCGCAGTCGTGGGCCTGCAGCGCGTGGCGAAGCGCCTTCTCACGCAGCGGCAGCCGGTCGAGGATCTCGAAGCCGCGCACGCCGTCGGGCACCCGGTCACCGCTGAGGTACGCGATGTCCGCATCGAGCTGCCATAGTCCGTGGCGGGTGGCGTACTGCCGGACCAGTCCGGCGCGCACCACCGCCCCGTCGGGGTCGATGATGAACCGCCCCGGCTCGACGACTGCACACTCGTCGGGGTCGGCGTCGGTGACGGACTCACCGCGGTCGAGCATGCTGGCCCGCCGGCGCACACCGGCGAGTTCCGGTGACCACAGGCACGCCTCGCGGACCGATCCCTTCATCGAGGTGACCTCGATCTCGCCGTCGAAACCCAGCCGGCGCACAGCGTCGAAGTCGATGCCGGGTGCGCACTTGATCACGGCGGGCCGGCCCCGGTATACCTCCAGCACCACATCGAGCGGGGGTGCGTACGCGCGCGGATCGAAACGCCGCGTGCCGCCGCTGCGACGGGCGGGATCGAGCAGGACGACGGACTCGCGGCTGATCGGCCGCAGCGCGTCGGCCCGGCACACGGTGACCTGACCACCGAGGTTGTGGCGCGCGATGGCCAGCCGCACCTCGTCGATATCGCTGCCGATGACCGCCGAGGCCGACTCCCGAAGGACAGCGAGTTCGGTGCCGATCGAACAGGTGGCGTCGTGCACCGCCACCGCCCCGAGCCGCCGCGCACGGTGGCGGGCCACCTCGGCCGCGGTGGCCTGCTGCAGCGCCTCGTCGGTGAACAGCCAGCCCGCCACGTCGAGACCGTCGAGTTTGGCCGCGGCGCGCCGTCGCAGCAGTGTGGTCTCGATCAGCGCACCGGTACGTTCGCCGAACTCCTCGCGGATGGCGGCGACGTCATCCAGGCGCGACGACTCGGTCAGCCGATACGACGCCACCTCGGCGAGCGCGGCCGTCCCCGCGGCGCTGCTCAGGTAGGCGACGTCGGCGCGGGTGAAGTTCAGGACGGTCTGGTCCCCGTGATCATGACGTTTTGATCCCCGTGATCATGACGTTGTAGTACCAGGATTTGGGCACCACCCGGCGCCAGAGGTTGTCGTCCACCCAGCTCAGCGTCGTCCAGCTGGTGAACGCGAACTTGGCCCATCCCCAGCCCAGTTTTCCGGGTGGGACCATGGCCTCCACCGTCCGCAGTGGCCAACCCAGCATCGCCGCGGTGAATTCCGTTGTCGCCGTGGAGACCTCGACGGCCCCGGCGTTGCGGGCCATCCGCTCCAGATCGGCCGGATAGAAGGTGTGTAGGTCGACCACCGCCTCCAGGGCCGCGGCGCGCGAGGACTCGTCGAGTTCGGCCTGCGCTCGGCGCCAGCCGCGCAGTCCGGGGAGCCGGGTGGCGTTGGTGGCCACCCGCCAGGTCAGCGTGGACAGGTTGCGGGCGTAGGAGTTGCCGACGGTGGTCGGCTCGCCGGCGAAGATGAACCGCCCGCCCGGCTTGAGCACCCGCACCACCTCTCGCAGTGAGCGCTCGACATCGGGGATGTGGTGCAGCACGGCGTGACCGACCACCAGGTCGAAGGTGTCGTCGTCGTATGGGATGCCCTCGGCGTCGGCAACTCGGCCGTCGATATCCAGCCCGAGTGCCTCGCCGTTGCGCACCGCCACCTTCACCATGCCCGGTGAGAGGTCGGTGACCGATCCGCGCCGGGCCACCCCCGCCTGGATGAGGTTGAGCAGGAAGAAACCGCTGCCGCAGCCTAGTTCCAGTGCCCGGTCGTACGGCAGGTTGCGCAGTTCCTCGGCGGGCACGGTGGCGTCGAACAGGTCGCGCGCGTAGTCCACACAGCGCTTGTCATACGAGATCGACCACTTGTCGTCGTAGGTCTCGGCCTCCCAGTCGTGGTAGAGGACCTGCGCAAGTTTGGTGTCCTTCAGCGCGGCCGCCACCTGTTCGGCGGTGGCGTGCGGGTTGGGTTCGGGGGCCGCGCGGCCGTCGACATCGCGATCCGTCGTCGTCATAGCAGGGCAGCCTAACCGGCGGTGCGCGCCGCAAAAACCTCGCCGTATCGCTGCTGCTGCGCGCGGGAATCCAGGTCGCCGTCGATCAGCGCCTTGGCCCCGGCCACCGCCGCCGCCGGCGCGTCGACGAAACGGTTCGCCCAGGACAGTGCTACGTCGAAGACGTGGTCGGGCGCCACCAGTTCGTCGGCCAGGTGCAGCGCCAGCGCCTCCTTGGCGCCGACGAAGCGGCCGCTGAACGTCATCTCCTTGGCGCGCCACGGTCCCACCGCCCGGGCCAGCCGTGCGCATCCCCCGCCGCCGGGAACCAGCCCGGCCAGGATCTCGGTGGCTCCGAGCTTGACGTTGTCGCCGCACACCCGCCAGTCCGCGCACAGCGCCAGGCTCAGACCGGCGCCCAGTGCGTAGCCGGTGACCGCGGCCACGGTCGGCTTTCCGATGGCCGCCACCGCATCCAGGGCGTGACGGCGCAGATCCTCGGCCGCCTCCGCTTCGGCGCGGTCCAGGCCGAGCAGCTCGGCCATGTCGTCGCCGGCGCAGAAGACGTCGTGGCCGCCGAACAGGATCACGGCGGCGATGTCGTCGCGCCCGGCCACCTCGACCGCCGCCGCGGCGAGTTCGCGGTAGGCCTGCCGGGTCAGTGCGTTGGTCGGCTCACGGTCTAGCAGGATCGTGCCGACACCGGGTTGACGGTCGCTGACGTGGACGCTGATGAACTCGCGCATTCAGCGCTCCCCGATCCGCCGCAGTGCGCGCTGCCGGGCCTCGTTGTAGCGGTCGGCATCGAAGAACTCGATCTCCCAGTTGCCGCCGTCGAGCATGGTCAGCTGCGGCTCGACCGTGACGATCTGCCGTTCCACCGCCAGGACCTCCGCCACCGTCCGGCCTGCGAGTGAGTCCAGTTGCGTCCAGGTCGGCGGCAGCAGCAGCGCCCGGCCCTCAGCGAAGTCCTCGATGGCCTCCTCCGGCCGCGCCCAGCCGGCCAGGTCGGACTCGGTGTTCATATCGGCGTCGGCGCGCTGGCCCTCCGGCAGCGCACCGACGAAGAAGTACGTGTCGTAACGGCGCGTGCGTTCCTCCTTCGGAGTCACCCAGTTGGCCCATGGCCGCAGCAGATCCGCGCGCAGCACCAGCTTCTCGGCGCGCAGGAAGTCCGCGAACGACAGGCTCCGGTCCTCGAGTGCCACCCGCTCGTGGTGATACACCGAGGCGTCGCTGACGATGCCGTCCGGGTCGCCGGCGGGCCCGGCGAACAGCACCCCGGACTCCTCGAACGTCTCCCGCGCCGCCGCGCACACCAGCGCCTCGGCCAGTCCGGTCTCCACCCCGAAGCGCTCGGCCCACCACTCGGAATCCGGCCCGTACCAGGCGATGCCGGCGTTGCGGTCGCGGTCGTCGACACCGCCCCCGGGGAACACCGTCATGCCGGCGGCGAACTCCATCGCGGCGTGCCGGCGCATGAGGAAGACCTCGAGGCGATCCTGATCGGCATCGCGTACCAGCATCACGGTGGCCGCGGGCCGCACCGCCACCGGTTCGGGTGTGTCGCTCATGCGCGCCTCCTGTGTGCCGCCCGGCTGCGCGCCCGGCGGGCGAAATAGCGGCCGTCGATGGTGTCCACCGCGATCGACTGCCCGAACGCCGCGGAGAGGTTCTCCGCGTTCAGCACATCGCCGAGCAGCCCTGCCGCCACCACCCTGCCCTCGGCGAGAATCAGGCAGTGGCTGAACCCGGGCGGGATCTCCTCGACGTGATGGGTCACCAGCACCAGCGCCGGCGCGTCCGGGTCGGCGGCGAGGTCTGCCAGCCGGGCGACCAGTTCCTCACGGCCACCCAGGTCCAGACCGGCGGCGGGTTCGTCGAGCAGCAGCAGTTCGGGGTCGGTCATCAAAGAGCGGGCGATCAGCACCCGTTTGCGCTCACCCTCACTGAGGGTGCCGTAGGTCCGGTCGGCCAGGTGCTCACCACCCACGCTCTCCAGCGTGTCCAGCGCGCGGGCGTAGTCCACATCGTCATAGCGTTCGCGCCAGCGCCCCAGCACCGCGTAACCCGCTGAGACGACTAGGTCGCCGACCACTTCATCGTCTGGAATCCGTTGCGCGAGAGCCGAACTACTCAAGCCCACACGCTGGCGCAGCTCGGCCATGTCGACCCGGCCCAGGCGCTCCCCCAGTACGGTGGCGGTGCCCGTCGAGGGGTACTCCATGGCGGCGGCCATCCGCAGCAGCGAGGTCTTGCCCGCACCGTTGGGCCCGATCACCACCCAGCGTTCGTCGAGTTCCACCTGCCAGGTGACGGGTCCGACCAGGGTCCGGCCGCCGCGGCGCAGGCTGACCCGCCTGAAGTCGATCAGCAGATCCTCATCGACGCCGCCTTCGTCAATGCGGGGGGTGGCATCGGCCTCGTCGGACACCTGATCATCGTGCCGCATCGTTGCGCCTGCTATTCCGGCGGGATGTCGACCCGCCGAACCACCCCGTCCACGGCGTCGGCCGCCTCGATCTCCGCGCGGGTCACCCCGAGGATGAACAGCACGGTGTCGAGGTAGGGGTGGCTCAGTGAGGCGTCGGCGACCTCGCGCAGCGCCGGCTTGGCGTTGAACGCCACTCCCAGGCCGGCGGCGTTGAGCATGTCGATGTCGTTGGCACCGTCACCGACCGCGACGGTCTGTTCCATCGGCACACCGGCCTGTTCGGCGAAGTCGCGCAGTGCCTTGGCCTTGCCCGCGCGGTCGATTACCTCGCCCACTACCCGGCCGGTCAGCTTGCCGTCGACGATCTCCAGTTCGTTGGCGGCGACGAAGTCCAGCATCAATTCGTGTGCCAGCGGGTCGATCACCTGACGGAAGCCGCCGGACACCACCCCGCAGTGGTAGCCCAGACGCCGCAGGGTACGGATGGTGGTGCGCGCCCCCGGTGTCAGCTCGATCTCTTCGGCGACCTCATCGAGCACCTCGGCCGGCAATCCCTTCAGGGTGGCCACCCGTCGGTGGAGCGACTCGGCGAAGTCGAGTTCGCCGCGCATCGCGGCGTCGGTGATGGCGGCCACCGCCTCCCCCGCACCGGCGCGTTGTGCCAGCATCTCGATGACCTCGCCCTGGATCAGCGTGGAGTCCACGTCGAAGACGATCAGCCGTTTGGCGCGGCGCTCCAGGCTGTAGCGCTCCACGGCGATGTCGATGCCCTGTTCGGCGCCCACCCGCGCCAGATGCGCCTGCAGCTCGTCGTCGCACTCGGGTGGCGCACAGACGCGCAGTTCCAGCCCGGTCACCGGGTAGTCGGACAGACCGCGGATGAAGTCGATGTTCACCCCCAGTGCGGCCGCCTCGCGGGCCACCGCGCCGAATGCGGCCGCGCTGATCGGCCGGCCTAGGACCACGATGATGTGCGTCGAGGGTTCGGCGATGATCGGCACGTCGTCGCTGCGTTCGATACTGACGTCCAGACCCATCGCCTCGATGGCGCCGGTGACCTCGCGGCGCAGTCCCTCGCCCGCCGCCACCTCCGGGCTGCCAGACACCAGCACGCCGAGGGTGAGGCGGTCGCGGATCACCACCTGTTCGACGTTGAGCAGTTCGACCTCATGGGCCGAGAGCACCTCGAAAAGGGCCGAGGTGACACCCGGTCGGTCTGCTCCGGTGACGGTGATCAACACCGACACCTTGGCGGCGGTCATCGCAGCGCGACGCGGCGAACCGTTCTAGACGCCGGCCTTTGTTTCAACCTCGGCACGGTGCGAGCGTCCGACATGGGCCTCGGCCCGCATCCGCTCGATCATGTGCGGGTAGTGCAGCTCGAACGCGGGGCGCTCCGAGCGCACGTTGGGCAGCTCGGTGAAGTTGTGCCGCGGGGGCGGGCAGGACGTCGCCCACTCCAGCGAGTTGCCGTGACCCCACGGATCGTCGACGGTGACGACCTCGCCGTAGCGCCAGCTCTTGAAGATGTTCCACAGGAACGGCAGCATCGACGCGCCCAGGATGAAGGCGCCGATGGTGGAGACCACGTTGAGAGCGGTGAACCCGTCGGTGGGCAGGTAGTCGGCGTAGCGCCGCGGCATGCCCTCGTCGCCCACCCAGTGCTGCACCAGGAACGTCAGGTTGAATCCGATCATGGTCATCCAGAAGTGCAGCTTGCCCAGCCGCTCGTCGAGCAGCCGGCCAGTCATCTTCGGGAACCAGAAGTACACGCCGGCGTAGGTGGCGAAGACGATCACGCCGAAGAGCACGTAGTGGAAGTGCGCGATGACGAAGTAGCTGTCCGACACGTGGAAGTCCAGCGGCGGGCTGGCGAGCAGCACGCCGGACAGGCCGCCGCACAGGAAGGTCACCAGGAAGCCGAAGGAGAACAGCATCGGCGACTCGAATGTCAACTGCCCTCGCCACATCGTGCCGAGCCAGTTGAAGAACTTGATGCCCGTGGGCACCGCGATCAGGAACGTCATGAACGAGAAGAACGGCAGCAGCACCGCACCGGTGACGTACATGTGATGAGCCCACACCGCCACCGACAGCGCCGCGATGGCGATGGTGGCGTACACCAGCGTGGAATAACCGAAGATCGGCTTGCGGGCGAACACCGGGAATATCTCCGAAACTATTCCGAAGAACGGCAGCGCGAGCACGTAGACCTCGGGATGGCCGAAGTACCAGAACAGATGCTGGAACAGCGTGACGCCGCCGTTGGCCGGGTCGTAGACGTGCGCGCCGAGACGCCGGTCGGCGGCCAGGCCGAACGCCGCGGCGGTCAGCAGCGGGAAGATCAGCAGCACCAGGATCGACGTGACGAAGATGTTCCAGGTGAAGATCGGCATCCGGAACATGGTCATGCCGGGGCAGCGCATGCACACCACCGTGGTGATCATGTTGACGCCGCCCAGGATCGTGCCCAGCCCGCCGACGGCGACGCCGAGGATCCATAGGTCAGCACCCACGCCGGGCGAGTGCACCGCGTCCGACAGCGGCACGTACACCGTCCAGCCGAAGTCGGCGGCGCCGCCCGGGGTGATGAAGCCGCCGAGCGCGATCAGCGCACCGAACACGAAAAGCCAGAACGACAGTGCGTTGAGCCGGGGGAAGGCGACGTCCGGCGCTCCGATCTGCAGCGGCAGCACCAGGTTGGCGAAGCCGAACACGATCGGGGTGGCGTAGAACAGCAGCATCGCCGTGCCGTGCATGGTGAACAGCTGGTTGTACTGCTCGATGGACAGGAACTGTAGGCCGGGCAGGGCCAACTCGGCGCGGATGAACAGCGC